>JAOUMY010000004.1 GCA_029881255.1 Gammaproteobacteria bacterium
GCGCAGTGTTTTCCAATGCCATATCCGCATACATACGTTTGAGCTTGGCATTTTCAGACTCCAGGTCTTTTATTCGCTTTAACTCAGACGCTTCCAGTCCTCCGTATTTGGACTTCCACTTGTAATAGGTTGGCGAACTGATCCCGTGTTTGCGGCAGATCTCCTGAACACCGATTCCGGCCTCCGCTTCCTTCAGTATCGATACAATTTGTGTTTCTGTAAATTTTGACTTCTTCATTAGAGCCTCCTGGGTCTAGTTTGCCAGAATTCTCTACTTTTGACTTGTCTACTTTTTGGGGAAGCTTACGCATGGAGGCCGTATTAAAATGGAAGGAAAGCACAACACTATCTGAGGGGGATGGAGAATGAGTGCTATGAAAAATCGCTCTTTTTTGAAAAAGGAAGACTCACTAGATGAAAATTTTTCGCTATCTCAAAATCGTTTCAATGATTGTTGGAATTATTGTTACCACTCTAATAGGTATCGTTAATTTTAATTCGATCAGAGAAAACACTAGACCTCAAACGCAACCCAACCCTAGAAGTGAACGCAATTCACCAAAAGGTGAAGACCTCAGCCACCCCCCATCACCAAAAACATGGTTCGCTTTTTTTAATTCGCCTTCCATAATCAAACAAACAGAATAGATCATAGCAACAAGGCAGTGCTGATTTAGTAAACGCTGTTCTCTTGTCTTCCGCTTCGAATAGATGTCATCCCCCGTTTTAAATATGAATCGGAGGAAAATATGTCTACGTCTATTCTGAAGCGGAATTACAAGATGAAATCGCAGCCCCCAAAGCCCCCCTCAAATCCCCAAACCGAAACTCATACCCCGCATCACTAATCGCCTTGGGAAACACCCGCTGTCCGCCGAGCAATACCTCGGCATTCTCACCCAGTAACAACCGCAAAACCGGCGCCGGAATATGAAAAAACGCCGGTCGATGTAACAACTTCGCCAACATCGCCGTAAAGTAGGCATTCGTCACCGGCAGCGGCGCAGTCGCATTAAAAATTCCATCCAGATCTCTACGCGCGATCAACATCATCACAATCCCAATCCAGTCCTCAAGATGTATCCAAGACATCCATTGGCGACCGTTGCCGATGCGTCCGCCGAGGCCAAGTTTAAATGGTGGTAACAACCCTTGTAACATGCCACCATCTTTGTCGAGCACGACACCGGTTCGCACGATACACACGCGCACACCATAGGCACGCGCCATAATCGCGCGACTCTCCCATGCGGCACACAAGCGGTGTCCGAAGTCTTCTTCGCCGTGGGAGGCCTCGGTGAGTTTTCTGTCGCCGCGATTGCCGTAATAGCCAACCGCAGATCCACTAATGAGTAACTCGGGTTTTTTATCCAGCCGACGTATTAGTGCCAGCAATTGATCGGTGACGCCGATGCGGCTGTTTTCCAGTTGTTGTTTGCGTTTTTTTGTCCAGCGCTTGAATAGTATCGGTTCACCGGCGAGATTTACGATCGCATCGATGGATGCATCGTCGGGAATTTCGTCGAAGCGTGAAACAAAGTGCTTGGCCTTTTCACCAAGTAACTGGCGAGCCTTCGCAGTATTGCGGGTATAAACCCACAAAATATGATTCTGAGCATGTAGTTGCGTACACAATGCGCGACCAAGAAACCCAGTCGCGCCGGTAATGAGAATATTCATGGGGGAGCTCGGTATCCTCTGACGTAATCAGAGGATACCTGATGTATTAGTTAGGATACAGGCTACCAAAACTGGCGCCAAAATCTTCGCCGCTTAACCACGCGGTGGTGAACAGTCGCATCACTGCCTTGCCGCGCACCCGTTCTACGGGCAGAAATCCCCAGAAGCGGGAGTCGGCGCTATTGCTGCGGTTGTCGCCCATCATAAACAGGTGACCTTCGGGCACGGTCACCGGGCCGAAGTGGGTGGGATAGGCGGGGGTAGTTAAATAGTGTTGTTCACCGAGCGCTTCTTCGATGAAACCACCACGTTGTTGTAGCGCAAGTCGTTTGCCATTGAGAAAGGTCAGGCCATTGCGTACTTCGATGGTATCGCCAGCGACGCCGATCACGCGTTTGATGAGTCGATCTTCGGTATGTTGTGGGTCAAAGGTTACGATGTCGCCCCGTTTAGGGGTATCCCACTGTATCGGGGATTTATCGACGAAGGGCAGGCTGACGCCATAGGCGGTTTTATTGATGACGAGGTAGTCACCAATAGGCAGAGTGGGCTGCATAGAGCCAGTGGGGACCCAATTGGCTTCTGCCACACCCACCCTGACTAATAACACTGCACTCAGGAAAACCCAGGGAAATGATTTGATTTGTTGGACTAACCAGTTACGGTTTTGCATCATGGCTCCTTGTTTTCACGCGTAAATCGTATGACCATACGCTACCTACTAGAGTTCACAGGAAATATTGATGTCGAGTATTGAGTCGTTACAACAACAGCTTGCGAAATTCGCACGGGAGCGGGATTGGGAGCAGTTCCATACCCCTAAGAATATTGCCATGGCCCTGACGGTAGAGGCGGCGGAGTTATTGGAGCACTTCCAGTGGCTGACCCCGGAGCAGAGCGAGGGCTTGTCGGACAAGAAACTCGCGGAAATCCAGCAGGAAATGGCCGATGTGCAGCTCTATCTGCTGCGTCTGGCGCAAATACTCAATATCGACATCTTGGCCGCATGTGAGGAGAAAATGCGCATTAATGCCGAGAAATACCCGGCCGACAAGGTAAAGGGTAGTGCGCGTAAATATTCTGAATACGATTAACCTCTTAGCCGGCATGGCTAAATTCTTATCCATAGATCAAGGTTTTTTATCAGTATTTTCCGACGCTTATCGTTAATCCCACTACCCACAATGGGGTATACAGCATTCCCCATTGATTCGATAGGATAAAAACTGACTCAGACCCAGGAAGAACGATGCGCCCTAGCGATATTCTTGTAGTCCTCGAACGTGAATTCCTGAGTGCCGCCAGCGGTACTCATACCCCGGTGATGTTGTGGGGGCCGCCCGGTGTGGGTAAGTCCCAGATGGTGGCGCAGATTGCGCAGCAACACCAGGTGCCAGTGATCGATATTCGTTTATCACAAATGGAGCCGAGCGATTTGCGCGGTATCCCGTTTCAGCGCGACGGTCAGGTGGAGTGGGCGGTGCCGGCCAATTTGCCCCATGCGGACAGACACGGGCCCGTCGGTATTTTGTTTCTCGATGAGATTACCTCGGCGCCACCGAGTGTCTCTGCGGCCGCATACCAATTAATCCTCGATCGCAAACTCGGCGAATATGAGATACCACCCGGTTGGGCGGTGTTCGCCGCCGGTAATCGCCAGGGGGATCGCGGTGTGACCTATAGCATGCCTGCACCATTGGCAAATCGATTTTCTCACTACGAAGTCGAGGTCAATCTGGAAGACTGGGTGACCTGGGCCTATCAGCATCGCATCGATGATCGCGTGATTGCCTTTTTGCGTTTTCGTCCCGAGCGTTTATTCGACTTTGACCCGAGTGTGAACCTGCAGGCCTTTCCGTCGCCGCGTTCCTGGGAGTTTGCCCATCGTGCCTTGCATAAGTTTGGCGACTACGATCAATTGTTGTTGGGCGCGCTTCAGGCCTGTGTCGGTGACACCGCCGGAATTGAATTGCATGCGTTTATCAAGAATCTCGACGAGTTGCCGGATATCGAAGTCATCACCCAGGGTGGTACGGTGGATATCCCGTCCTCTATCGATTTGCAATACGCCATCGCCTCGGCCCTGGTTGGGCATGCGATACGGGCAAAAGAACACGATGAGGCAGAGCGTATTCACGGCAACATCCTGCAGTTTGCCACGCGTTTTCCCAAGAAAGAATTGGCGGTGATGCTGGTGTCCGATATGCATCGCGCCATTGGTCAACCCTTGTTTGCCGTGCCCGAATTTGCGCAATGGGCTAATGATGTCGCCGATGTGATGTTTGGCGATTGACGCGTGACATGAGTACTGAACGCGAACAGAAACTCTCACGCGCGCGCACCCGACTTGTACTCGATCATCCGTTCATCGGATCGCTCGTTTTACACCTGGAACTGAAACCCGCACAGGGAGATTGGTGCAAAACAACGGCGACCAATGCCAAAAAGATCTTTTACAACGAAGAATATATCGACGCGTTAACGCCTGCGGAAACCCTGCATGTGTTGGCACATGAGGCCTTGCATTGTGGTCTGTCGCACTTTGCGCGCAAGGGCCAACGCGACAAAACCCGCTGGGATCTTGCCTGTGATTTTGCGGTCAACAGCATCCTCAAGGCCGAAGGCATGAACGGCCCACCGGGAACGCTTTACGAAGCCAGTTTCGACGGTATGACCGCCGAAGAAATCTACCCCTACATGGAAGAACACGAGGACAAGGAGCGCCAGGACGATCACATGTTCGGCGACGAGGGTGGCGAAGGTCAAAGCGAGCAACGGGATAAAAACAATATGAGCGCGCAGGAAAGCAGTTTGCTCGACAAGCAATGGCAGACGCGACTGACCAATGCACTACAACAGGCGGCGCAGGCCGGCAAGTTGAAAGGCGACCTGAAGCGCATGATTAAATCGCTGCTGGATGCGCAATTACCGTGGCGCAATATGTTGGCCTATTACATGAGCCAGATTGCGCGAGACGATTACAAGTATCATCGGCCGTCGTCACGTCGCGGTGGCGATGTGATTTATCCCTCACTGCGCAGCGAATACGCGGATGTGTTTGTGGTACTGGATACCAGTGGTTCGGTGACAAATGCGGAACTCAATCGCTTTATCAGCGAAATCGATGCGATCAAGGGACAGGCGCGGGCGCGGATCACCTTGTTTGCCTGTGATGCGGAAATCACACCGCCGACGCCGTTGACGTTTGAAGCCTGGGAAACCCTGGAGATACCCAAAGACTTGCAAGGTGGTGGCGGTACATCGTTTAAACCAGTTTTTGAATATATCGAAAAGGAATTCCTGCGACCGGATTTGTTGATTTATTTTACCGATGCCGAAGGTGTATTTCCGAAACTGGCGCCGAATTTTCCGGTGATCTGGTTGGTGAAGGGGAAGCGGGAAGTGCCGTGGGGGCAGCGGGTGCAGTTGAATTAGGTATCCTCTGCTTAAGTCATCTACGGAGTGATATAAGCGTTAAAAACAAATCCGCATTGCTTTTTTATAAACGGCAAACTGCGTGAATTCGATTAATTTACCCTGTTCTCACTCGCTAGCGAGTTCAATTGCAGGACACTTAGGTTTATTTTCTATTGAATATGAATATCTCTAATGAAGACGCCTTGCGTCTAAACGTATTAATGCAACAACCGGTAGAAGCGGTGCGTATCAATGAGTCGACCATGACTTTATATGCCTTGCTCCCGGATCGCGAACTGAACATGCGTTTGTCACCGAATTGTAATGACGAGCGTTATTTGCGACAGGTTCGACAGTTATTGTCCGGTTTTGCCTTGAACTCACCGGAAGGATTTCCGGTCTATCTGCAACGTTGGAATCGCATGGGGCAGATCAAGAGTGAGAAGCTCGAAGGCCTGTTAAAAATCGGTGAACCGGAGGCGGTTTTGGCGGTGGTGCAATCGCAAAACCTGACTTACGACATCGCCCGCCGTGCGTGGTGGTGTATGACGAATTCGGAAAACGCCTGTCACTTATTGGAGCATCAACTGGTGCGTGATAGTGAGCTGGCAAAGGAATTGGTCAATTTTTTAATTGAATTTCTGCCCTTTGAGGAAGACCCCTTGGCAATGATTAAGGCCGCGCAACAGGCGGTACGTGCCGGGGTAATGCAGGAAGAAGAGTTAAAGAGTTTGTGGCAAAAGGGTAAACGTCGTGCAGGCATACGTCTGGGTTTTTTGGCCGCAAACCCGACTATCGTGCCGGAAGACATTACGGTCGAAAAAAAGCCGAAATTACTTGAAGAATTAGACGATAACAATCTACGCGCAGGTATCGAACACTTATTTGGCGAGAGCGGACAGAAATTTATCAAGGGGATGCTGGAGGTGTTAGACCGAATTCCCAATCAGGATGCCGCGATATTTATGTGCGACACCATCCATCGTTATTTTCAGTGGGCGAACCCGTTAGGATTGGCGCCAGCAAGTTGGGAAGCCGTGCCGGTATTTGCGCAGCGTTTGAACGAGACTTTTGGAATTAATGTGGCGTGTATGAGCGCGACGAATCAAGCACAATGGAATGCGATTAGTGAACTTGCACTGGTGTCGCAAAATATATTGAACCCTATATTGTCGCAAACAGATTCGGTTGGGACGGTAATGCGCAAACGGTTATTGCCAGTGACACAAAACATACAACAACGACTGGAGGTGCTGATTAACAAATAATTTGAACTCGAATACCAAAAAATAATAACTATACTGATAAAACACAAGGGAAGATTATGAATCAACAACTCATGCAGAGTCTGCTGCAGAAAGTGCAGGGCTCTTTAATGCTCAATGTCGCCTATATAGGCGTCACCAACTACCTTTTCGAAAAGCTTTCTTCTATGGGACGGGCAGGCGTCGAGGATTTAGCCGAAGCCGCAACAATTGATGTGGGCTATACACGTCGTTGGTGTGATGCGGCCTATGGTTTCGAATTACTTGAGGAAGACGATCAAGGTCGATTCAGCCTGACCGAGCTTGGCCGCGCCTTTGTACCGGACACCGTGGGTTCGCTTATGCCTTTCGCCATACAGTCGATTTTGTCGGCGCACATGGCCGATCGTGCCGCCGAACTGATGCGCAGTGGCGAACGTCCGGGTGAAAAGGTTTTGGCGGAACGATCAATGATTCTGCCGTGGTTTGGTCCCATGCTTGAGGCCTTATTTGGTCCCTTCCTTGAACAGCAAATACTGCCCAAGGTGCCGGTTTACGCCGAAATCAACCGTCGTCAGGGACTAGCGGTTGACCTGGGTTGCGGCAACGGCTGGTATCTGCGGCGCATGGCCAAACGCTACCCACATTTGCGTGGTATTGGTCTCGATGGTTTTGAAGAAAACATCAATCAGGCGTCCAGTGCCGCCGTCGCGGATGGCGTTGCGGAACGGGTGTCGTTCCGTACCGGTGATATTCACCAGTTTACTGTCGATGAACCGGTGGATTTGATTGCGATGAATCGCGCGTTACACCATGTGTGGGACGACAAAGACAATGTGTTTCGCATACTCAGCGAAAATCTGCGTCCAGGTGGCAGCGCGGTAATCTGGGAACCGAACTGGCCGAGCGATAGACGTTTGCTGCGTGATCCCGGCTATCGCGCAATGGCGTTTCAGAATCTCAGCGAACATATTCAGGGTAATCACTTTTTGACCTCGAATGAGATATCCGAGGCCTTCCGTGAAGTCGATATGGAACCCGAGGTATATCTATTCGGCGAGGGTAAAGAAGTGGTCGTCGTAGGCAGAAAACACTAAGCGACTTGTGTTTGCTAAATCCCTTACTACACTTAAGTATACTTTGATTGAGTTAGCAGGTGAGTGAGAACCGGGCAAACATAATCGAATGAGCGCTGTTTACGGTTAGTAATTTAGCGTTTTGAATTTGTTTTTAATCCCGTTATCACTCGCCAGTAGGCTTATGCAGAAGACGCTTATTATCTGATTGTGTAGGGGGATTGGCATGGTCTCACGTACACTCGCCGGGATGTTATCGAGTCAGGCACGGGATATACACATCGTACCGTTTAGCGGTGTCGATGGTTTATTGCTGTCGCAGCTTGCCTGTGATTTGAATGCCTCGGGTTTTTGCGCACAACTTGAACAACAGGAACAGGCGCCTACCTCGGTCCTGCATCCACGTAAACAAAAAGTTTTTGCCGACGGTATGCTCGATTTTTTGCGTGATCACCAGGGCGGTCGGATACTCGGCGTGATGTCGGAGGATCTTTATCGCTATGTTGTCGACGGCATCAAAGGGATGGCCGATTTTGTCGGCCGGGCAGCGGTAATTTCGGTATGTCAGTTATGCGTATCCGCTGACGCCGGGCTGATACGCAAAAGACTGTGTAAACTCGCGTTACACGAATTGGGACACACCTACGGTTTGGAACATTGTGATAACACCTTTTGCGTTATGCACGATGGGCGCGGTTTTCAGCAATGGGATCGGGCCAGCGACGAATTCTGCTGGGATTGTTGTCGGCGGTTACAACGTGGTCCTTATCTCCAATATCTGTAGGGATGATGCGTTAACCATCGCGAGTGAGGAAAGTATTCAAACGCAAAAACGAAATACTCACATTCTTAAGTAAAATGAGTTTTCTCTTTTGTTTTCGCCTTGTTCACATGCGCCAGTGAATTCAGTCAATGCCTATCCCGGCGGAGTATCGCTAAAATCCTTTTGCAATCCTGCGGGCTTTCATTAACAATGGCCGGATGAAAAAGCCATCTCATTTCCAAATTTTCTGGCGCACTCGCGCTGTTTTGTTTTTTGTCTTTTTAACACTCTCTGCTTGCGCAACAGTACCGCAACAAGCACAACACTTTGCCTTAGGTGAACTGACGATATCGGAATTGCAACAGTCTTTGAAGGCTGGAAAGCAGACTTGTGTTGGCGTGGTTGATGCCTACTTACAACGTATCGAACACTTCGACCAGAGTAGTAAGCTTAACGCAATCATTTTGATCAATCCCCGGGCGAAGGAAAAAGCGCAGTCGCTGGATCGTCAGCGTGAAAGTGGCGCACCGATGCGCGCACTGCATTGCGTACCAGTAATTCTCAAGGACAATTTCGATACCGCAGACATGCCGACGGAAGCCGGTTCGATGGTATTAAAGGGTGTGATACCTCCCGATGACGCGTTCATGGTGCGACGCTTGCGCGAAGAGGAGGCGATAATGCTAGCCAAGTCAAATATGGCCGAATGGGCGTTTAGTCCTTACCACTCGATTAGTTCCACCCATGGCGAAACACGCAATCCATATGATTTGAATCGCGTGCCGGCAGGATCGAGTGGCGGCACTGCCGCGGCGGTTGCCGCCAATTTTGGTTTGGTCGGTATGGGTAGTGATACCGGCAATTCGATACGCGGTCCTTCTTCGCATACCGCCCTGGTGGGTATGCGTTCTACTATAGGCGCGACCAGTAGGGATGGGATTGTGCCTTTGGTGTTGAATCGCGATATCGGTGGTCCGATGACGCGAACGGTAGAAGACAACGCGCGCGTGTTTAGCGTTGTCGCCGGCGTAGATCCGACCGATCCGGTAACCAGGGATGCAGAAAAAAAACTGCCCAAGGACTTCCATAGTCAGTTAAGCCATGAGGCCTTGCAGGGCAAACGTATAGGCGTGTTACGCGCGCTTTCTGATACGCCGACGACAGATCCGGATATCGAAACCCTGTTTGAACAGGCGATTAAGGATTTAAAACGATTAGGCGCGGAAATCGTCGATCCTCTGGATATTGACGGATTGAAGGCGTTAACGGAAGCCACCGGCTTTTGCAGCCGTTTTCGTTACGATATCGATCACTATTTTCAAAGCCTGGGTGATCGTTCTCCAGTAAAAAACCTTGGCGAAGTGGCCGCCTCGGGTAAGTTCTTGCCCGGTAATGACGGCGCCATGAAATGGGCCATGTCTGTCGATGTCGCTCCCGAGAAACAGAATCCACCCTGCGTGGATGTCGAGGGAGATCCACGACGTAAACGGTTACTCGACGCCGTCATCAACGCCATGGATAAAAGCGGGATAGACGCCTTGGTATATCCAAGCTGGAACAATCCACCACGGGAAATTGGCGATCTTGATAGTCCTCACGGTAATAACAGCCCGATAATTGCACCACATAGCGGACAACCGGCGATAACGGTACCAATGGGTTTTACCTCGGAAGGTTTACCCGCGGGTTTACAGATATTAGGACGGCCCTACTCCGAAGCATTGTTATATCAATTGGCCTACGCCTATGAACGAGGAACGCTGCATAGGCGTGAACCGAAAAACTTTCCCTGAAAGTTTTACGGGGTACGAGGTTTTTTGTTAAGAGGATAGAGACATATTGAGCGGTAAATCGAGTTTAGTCAGGTTTTGCTGCGTGCTTATGTGTTCTTACACCTTAGGGCAGGCGCAGGCAGCAGAAGGTGAGAGTAACCTGAAATACGAAGACGCGGATGTCACTGTTCGGGTGATTCCGCGCGGTAAGGAAAATATTTCCGCCTTTCACCAGGGGCGTGGTTTCCCACAGTTTGCCCTCGATGAAATCGCCAAAGTTTGTTATGTGACGGTGTTGATGCGCAACCATAGTGAAAAAGTCCATTGGCTGGAATTGGACAACTGGCGGTTTTTCAGTGACGACAAAGCGTTTAAGCGACTCGATCGAAAATACTGGAAAGATCAATGGAGCCGTCTGGGGCTGGCTCTCTCTTATCAGTCGACGTTTGGCTGGTATCTTCTGCCTGAGCAACGAGACTTACACCATGATGAGCCAGTAGGCGGTAGCATCACCTTGGTGGACACCCGACAGCCGTTTTCAATGGAGCTGAGATTTCGTGTCGGTCAGGACAAAGCGGCGGGTGAAAAGGTATTGCGTTTCGACAATCTGAAATGTGAGGCGTCATAATGCGCGCGTTATTCCTGTTGCTGATAGGTATTTTCTACAGCGTTATGCTTGAGGCTGCGACTCCACCAAAAGGCATCATCGTACAAGACGGTCGCATGGCGCCGACGATTCGCCTCAAGAATCTTGACGGCGATGACTTTGACCTTAGCAAAGTGGAAAAAAAATGGAAGTTCGTCCATTTCTGGGCTAGTTGGTGCGGACCCTGTCGCAAGGAAATGCCGACGATACAGGAAATCAGCACGCAACTGGGAAGCGACAAGTGGCAAATAGTATTGATCAACACCGCGGAAGACGAAGATACCGTATTCAGTTTCGCCAGTATCGTAACTCCTGATTTGATTCCCTTGCTCGATAAAGATGGCGTTATTTCCGAACAATGGCAGCCCAGGGGGTTACCGTCGACTTATTTGGTTGATCCGGAAAATAAAATCCGTTTCATTGCCCTCGGTGGTCGTCCCTGGAATGAAATAGAGTATCTCAATTTCCTGCGTGAGCTCGCTGCACCGAAAACACCGTAATGGCGCTTATCTGGCAGAAAACGGTTAACGGCGTCGATTATGAAGTCAGAAGCGCGGGGCGATCCCGTCGTCTTTATGCCAATGGGGTTTGTCATACCCAGTACCACCCGCAACATATCGTTTCCGGCAGTGTCTGGGACATGTTGGCATTACCGGTATTTTTTCATCCAAAAAATTCGATCAAACGAGTTCTGCTACTGGGATTGGGCGGCGGTGCCGTTGTGCACATGTTGCGACATTTTGTTGCGCCGGATGAGATTGTCGTAGTGGAACGGGATGCAATTCATATTTCAGTGGCGCGAAAATTCTTCGATCTGAATCAGCGGAATGTAAATATTTGTAAACAGGATGCTGTGGCATGGATGGAAAGTTATGCCGGAGCCAAGTTTGATTTGATAATCGACGACTTGTTTAGTCATGCCGATGGAATACCCCGTCGCGCTGTTTCGGCTGATAGAAACTGGGCTAACTTACTTGCCAGAAATCTTAGACATGATGGCGCACTGGTGCTCAATTTCGGAGATAGGGATGAGCTGAAAGCATCGGTTTTTAACCGTTTTCCGCCGCCGCGGACGGGGTTTGTCTCAGCCTTTGTATTGCGCCAGCGTTCGCTGGATAACCATATTCTTTTTTGCTCCAGACAGTCTTGCCAGGCAGCGACTTTTCGCAAACACATTCGTCAACACCGCTTTTTAGCCAAGCCGTTTAATCAAAAGCGATTAAATTTTAGCGTGGCATCCTATGCTGGTGGTCGAAGATAGCCGCAAAGTAAGTGTCACCTTTTTGTATTTCTGGTATTAAACTTGTTTCTTCTCTAGTGTTTAAGCAAAGTGATAAGGAGACACAAGGTGAAACAACTGGTGATATTGATTATGGTCTGTTTGGCATATATAGCACCAGCGAGCGCCGAAAAGACTTACGTATTCGGCCGCGCCCCTCAGTTGTCGGCCATTACCATGGCGAAGGTGTGGACTCCATTCATTGAGCATCTAAGCAAGACTTCGGGTTATCAGATAAAGCTCAAAGTCTATCAAACGCGAGAAGAATTTGAGCTGGATGTTATTCAAGGTAAACTGGATTTTTTTTACGGTAATCCAGGTTATTTAATCGTCGCGCGAAAGTTACATGGTTACAGTCCATTGGTTCGCAGTAGCGGTAAACAGTTAAAGGGTATACTGGTCGTCGCTGACGATTCCAATATCACTCAAGTCGAACAACTTCAGGGTATGTCTGTGGCATTTCCTGATGAGAATGCATTTGCGGCGTCATTGTATATACGCTCCTTGTTGAAGGACGAATTGAAGCTGGACATAAAACCGGTTTACCTGAAAGGCCACGATAATGTCTATCGCGCGATAGCCACCAAACGCTATGCCGCCGGTGGCGGGGTTTATCGGACGCTGGAGAGAGAGAGCAAGGGGCTAAGAGAGCGATTGCGGGTAGTTTATGAAACACCGGGAATGGCGCCCCATCCCGTAGGGATACATCCCTCTGTCCCTGCAAAAGTAGCGAAGGCAGTGAGAGTAAGCATACTGCAAATGCCTGGAACCGAGGAAGGTGAAAAGCTGCTAAAAGACGTCAAAATCAAGAAGCCGGTAGCGGCGGACTATGACAGGGATTATGGCCCAGTGGAGAAGCTGGGACTGTCGATTTATTCTACTTTGTTAGAGAAGGTGGAATAATTATCACGCGTGTTCTTGCCAGGTTTAAAGGCTGATGATAGGTGTTTTTCGCAGTTTATGCGATACCAGAATTTATGGTACTGATAATAACGTGGTTGCTAATTGATATAAAAAATGAAGAATCTTTCGCTTAGTTTACAAATATCCGTACTCGTGTCGATTTGCATGTTTATCGGCACCTTGCTGTATGGTTCTTTTCAAGTAAACGTACAGTCCGATAAGCTTATCCAACAAAAACATCGTGAGGTTGACGCATTAGTCAGGAATATTGCGGCCTCGTCGATGTTTTTCTTAGTGGAGGAAGACTACGTCGCGTTAGAGAACTTGTTGCAGAAGTCAACCGGCTTTCCTGACATCAATTCGATTATTGTAACCGATCCGACAGGAACCATTGTCGCTGAGGTTGCTCGAAAAGATGGGGAAGTCGCGATCGTATACAGCGGGAGAAAGATTGATTTACCCGTGCTGGTTGAGCCTGGCGATTTGATAGATGATAAAGGCTTTAATTCCTGGTCTCCAATTCTGTTTGCCGGTGAGATGCGTGGCTGGGCATTTGTGACTGCCGATCTCGACTTTGTGAGACAACAGCAGAGTGAAATTTGGCAGCAAACAGTAGTGGCGGGCACGATTATTTTTTTTCTGGGATTCTTCGCAATACAACTTTTCCTCGCCAGAAAAATGAAGGCCTTAGGCGTGGCGACCGAATTTGCCCAAGGTTTGTCCGTTAATCGCGGCAAAGAATTACCTATTACTATGGGGACGCTCGAGCTAAACAGGCTAGTTGAATCTTTGAATTTGGCATCAAAAAAACTGGCAGAACAAGAAAGTCGTTTAATCAAGAGAACAGAGCAGGTTGAAAGCAGCAACGCACGATTAAAGGAACGGATCAAAGAGCTAAATTGTATTTATAATTTGTCGCGCATACTCAGCGACAATAGCCAAGCTGTCGAAAAGAAGTTGCAAGCCGTTGTAGAAGCCATTCCGCCATCATTTTTATATCCTGAGATCAGTTGTTCGCGTCTGATTTATCTTGGTCAGCATTTCGTATCGCGCACGTTTCGGGAAACGGAACACGTAATTAAAAGTAATATTGAATGCGATGGTGAGATTGTGGGCTCGGTAGAGGTTGTCTACTTGGAAGAAATGCCGGCTCTTGATGAAGGTCCATTTCTTCAGGAAGAACGTAGTCTGATAAATGAAATTGGTGCGAGGCTGGGCGTGTATTTTCAACGGCTCAATATAGAGCAAGCCCTGCGCGAGGCGAACACCAGTCTGGAAGTCAGAGTGCGTGAACGCACTAGAGATCTTGAGATCGCGAAGAAACAGGCTGAAGAGGCCAGTAACGCCAAGTCGTCATTTCTTTCCCGCATGAGTCACGAATTGAGGACGCCCTTAAATGCCATTTTGGGGTTTGGTGAATTGTTAAAACTGGATCGCGGGCTTAGTACCGAGCAATTGGAAAACGTCACTGAAATTGTATCGGCGGGAACGCACCTGCTCAATCTCATAAACGAGGTTCTTGATCTTACAAGAATTGAAGCGAGTGGCCAAGCTATTCAACAGGAATTGATTTCGCCTGTGGAAGTGACGCGCGAGGTGGTGACGATGATGCGCAATATGGTTGCCAAGGATGGGTTAACCATGCATTTTGTTTTTCGGGAATTGAATTCAGCGCGGTTTAGAACCGATCCGGTTAAATTTAAACAGATTTTGATTAATTTGATTGGCAACGCCGTCAAATATAATCGCAGTAATGGTTCGATTGATGTCAATGTCTATCCTACCGGTATGGGTTGGGTGAGATTTGAGGTAAGCGATACAGGTATAGGAATCGCTGACGAAAATATCAATAAGGTATTCGAGCCATTTGAACGTCTGGGACAAGAGTATGTGGTTGAAGGCACTGGTATCGGTTTAACCGTTACTCGAAGCCTGGTTGAACTACTTGGTGGTCGCATCAAGGTAAATAGTGTTTTAGGTGAAGGAACCACATTTTCAGTTGAATTTCCTTTGGCGAGCGGTCAGTCAGACAATGTTATCAATTTTAATCCCTGATCCAGCTTGCCCAGGATACAATTACGAATCTTTCACGTGAGACGTATGTGTGAAAATCATTAAGTTGATCTTGCCCGTTTGTTTGAGCTTAAGTGCCTGTTGGCACAAAAATGAAACACCGATTACCCACCCGGAAAACTGGGATGTAGAACTACGAGTTCCTGCGGCAATAGATGTTAATCCGGCCAGTGATATTGTTGAAGTATATCTTGAGGCCAAAGAAACAGATGTCGAGTTGATTCCCGGCGTTCAAACGCGCATGTGGACGTATAATGGTCAGTTTCCCGGTCCTCAAATTGATGCAAAGCTGGGAGACACACTGATTGTACACCTCACTAATTCTTTGCCCGAAGACACTACCATACACTGGCACGGCCTGGAACTTCCCGCAACTATGGATGGCAGTCATATCTCCCAACTTGCGGTGAAACCCGGAGAGAGTTTCACCTATCAGTTCAAATTAAACCATGCCGCAACCTATTGGTACCATCCACATATTCAGGCTTATGAACAGGTCGAACGCGGTTTGTATGGGGCTTTGGTGGTACGTGATACGCAATATGAGCGTGAGCTGGGTTTACCCGTCAGTAGTGAAGTTGTCGTCATACTGGATGACATTCTTTTAGATGATGCCGGTCAGATTGTATTCAACCCATCGAGCGACCCTCTACAAAAGGCGACGCAACAGGCTAATGGTCGCGAAGGCAATTGGTTTGCGATCAACGGAAAAGTCTTTCCGGTCCAGGATAATGCTTTCTCCTTGCCCAACTTGAATGTAAGGTCAGGTGTACCAGTACGCCTGCGGCTGATCAATGCGGCGAATGCGCGTTTTTTCCGTGTCGCTATGCCGGATTACAATTTATATCAAATAGGTGGCGATGGTGGTTTGCTGGAAACGCCGCAGACAAGGCCGCCGATCGATGTGCTTGAAGCGGTACAGACTCAAAAAGCGAAACCAAATCCTCGGCATATAGACGGCATCACTTATAGAGCCAATCCCGATCTGAGTAAAGGTCTTATGTTGGTGCCCGGTGAGCGTGGCGACGTTGTTTTTACACCGATTGGCTATCCAGGCGATAGTAAATTCCTGGAATGGTTTTACCACGATAGAGGCGCACATAAGGCGATGTATGACGACACCGGCCAGATTATGTTGTCACATGAACATGACACCAGTTCCTTGATATGGTTTTCTCGTTTGATTCGTTTTACATTTACTGATGATAGTGATTGGCTGGCAGATGAATATCTTCCGCCGCAGAAATTGCGAACGATTGAAATCCTGGATACCAGTGCTGCAACTACACTGCCTGTCGTATTTGGTCATTCTATGCCTGACGCGAATGGCGATATTACATTTTTCGCAACCATGAATAATGGGTCGGGCGTACCATTCGATCAGGTCACTCCTGAACTGGCATTAAAAGCAAAGATTGGGCAAACCTATATCTGGGAGGTAAGCAATCTCACCCAGGGAGATCACCCATTTCATCCTCATGGTTTCCGGTTTCAGTGGCTGGAAACGCGGTATGAAGACATCGATTTTCCGGATAAGAATCGAGTAGAAACCGCAAATGTGCGCGAATGGAAGGATACGATTCGTGTGCCGGGGCGCAGTGGAGAAATGGGACAAAGCCGGACCATCATGCGACTCGCTGTACGCTTTGATGATACCGGAAGGGAAGGCCAGGTTGCCGCCTCAGGAAAAGTGCCGGATAGCAACGGATCTGGCGGTTGGTTTGTCCATTGTCACATCCTGGAACACTCTGCCCGAGGCATGGGAACCTTCCTGGAACTGAGTTATTGAAGTCTATTGTCTCGTATTGAGCGAAGCGATATCAGTAACTGATCCGTATTCTTGACCCAACGTAAATCGCTCAACCCAAGTTCGCGAATTTTTTGTACGCCTTGTTCGTTTAGCAGTGTTTCTGCACAGGAAAGGGCGAGATATTCGTCGTCTTCCTGATAGGCAAAAACTGGAAAACCGTCGAGTAATTGAGTGGGTGGCAAACGCATATTCCATCCATCCCGACTAAATCCTTGTCCGTAGACAATGGCAGCCAGCATGGCAGGGTTGCCCCATAAAAATTGCCTGTCAGAAATGTCGTCGGTTATTTCGTCGAACTCAAACTGTTCAATAGGTAGGGTGTTTTTCCCATACGGCAAACGCAATAAAAATCGTGGTAAAACCAGGGCGATGTTTTCCGCGAAACTGCTTAGGCGTAGTTGTTGCCATTGCTGTTGTTGTTCTTCTGTCCACGTAGACTGCCAGTCATCATCGTCGGTAGTTGCTAATAGATCTCCCTCGTGTATAAGCCGATTATTAGCTGCGGCAATGAACGGTGCTTGAGCAGTCTGCGCCAACAGGCCCATCAAGGAGAGCAGCGTAATGTCCACGGTGTTGTTCGCGAATGCGTAAAGACCTATGAGTAGAGACTTTGGATGATTGCCAGGAATGCTTGCATCGCTAACCACACGTTTATAGACTGGACTAAGTTCGATGTCTTCGTTGGTGATTAAGTCCTGTAGTAAATCTTTTTTAGTGATATTTAATATTTGCACGCGTAAGCGGGCACCGGTGTCGAGCTGGCGAATTACCATGTAAAGGCTGCGCCAGTGTGATTCTAACTCCTGGAAATCGGGATGATGGAGAATGGCGCGCATTTGTCCAGCAATGGCCTCGTCGACCAGGGCCAACAGTTCTTCAGTTTTGGGGTGAGCCTTGGGCATGGAGTAGGGAGCCACTATGTTTTTGATATAGGCCTCCAAATCGTTTTGCAGGCCGACGCCGGTGGAGACTTGAGTTTGGCTGACAACAGCCTCTAGCAAATCACCGCTATCGTCCGGGGGGCTAAACTGCGGTGTTGTATCGGTTTCATCACGAAACCCCAACTCTGCGGCCGCCTGTGTAAAAGTGTCAGCATGTTGTAATCGATCGCGTATATCGCGAAGCCGTGAAAAAAGGGGAAGTTTTTCATAGATTGCATCCGGCTCAAAATCCTCCAGATTCTGGAAATGCATTTCAAGCAAAGTGTTGCGGTCGCCACCCAGGGGTAAAGCAAGCTCAGGCGACAACTTATGCAAAACAGACTCAAAATTGTCCCGGTCGATATCGATACAGGTTTTGCCCGGCGCGGTTCTGGCACCAGAAAAATTACCCAAAATCAAAATAGTAAACGGTGATTCAGGGTCTTTTGGACCTATCTTTCTGTCATCCTCGAAAGTCATGTCGAAGCCGCTAATCTGTATGCCTGGTTTGCTCATAGTATTCATTCCCTTGATGGATTGAGAGCAATATACAATGAATAGCGCATCCGGCTCAAACCGGATAAAGAGTGGTTGACACAAATCCGTTCTTCACCCATTATTTTGGCCTATGGACAACTTTCACTCGAATCAGATTAGTCAGAATAAACCGCTGTGGTGGCTAAATGCCAGCCACGGTCGTTGTTGACGTTATTCGATTAATTATTCAAGCAACAAGGCCGTGGATCTCATCCACGGCCTTTTTCGTTTTGCCTGCATGAGATCTGCGCCACAAAAAAGGGAACTATCTCATGTTACTAGCTTTGCGAAGATTCGAACGTAATGATGTCTTGTTCGGTATTGTGTGCGTGGCGCTGGCCACGCTTGGGCTTTCACTAAAAGCCATTTTTATCAAACTGGTCTATCTCGTCGATCCACATATTGACGCGGTGTCCATGCTTGCGATTCGATTCGTCCTGGCGCTGCCTTTTTTCATTTTGTGTTTGATTTATTTTGGAGACCGAACTGCCAAACAAACATTTCCCTATATCAACACGTTCCAAATAGGACTGTTAGGTATTGCCGGATACTATCTTTCGGCCATACTCGATTTTGCCGCACTTAAACATATACCCGCCGGCGTAGAAAGATTGATTTTATTTTTATACCCGAGCTTCGTGGTATTGATTGCACATGTCACTGGGCGTGGAAAAATTACCCGCGCAACTTCATTTGCTCTGCTTTTGAGTTATACCGGCATGGTGGCGGTTTTCGCGGAGCAAATTCCGGCGCTTAACAGCGAAATTTTTCTTGGCTGTGCGATGGTATTAGGCGCCGCGATCGTTTTTGCGGTGTATACAGTCGCAAGCGTATCGCCGATCAAGCGTCTGGGTTCGGTGCGTTTTACGGTATACGCATCTATTGCAGCGACTATCGTCACATTGGTACACGCTATATCTATACATGGCTTTGCCGTGTTTGATTATTCGATAGAGGTGTATGCTCTGGTTTTGCCTATGTCTGTGTTTTCCACGGTGTTGCCACTGTTGTTTATGGCGGAAGGAATCAAGCGCATAGGTGCTACCAGTGCTTCGCTAATATCGATGGCTGGCCCAGTGATTACACTGGGTATAGCCTATTTCATTTTACAAGAGCGCATTGGTATTCTGCAGAGTATTGGCGGTGTGTTGATAATTTCCGGCGTCTATCTGGCAGCATCACGCAAAAAGTCGCCGGCATAGTAGTTTTCACGGATGAAAAAAAAGAGGGGGCATGGCCCCCTCTCAGTCAGTGTCAAAGCGTTTACGGCGTAACCGTTATCACGACCGTGTCAGGTGTCGGATCTATTTGTCCGCGTGAGTTTACAACAAGCAGGCTCACCACAAAGTTGCCAACCCGGTTGAATGTAACCGTACCGGGATACTGCGAAACAATATTGGGTGCAGCTCCGCCAAAACTCCAGATAAAGGACAACTGGCCACCTCCGAGTGGGTCAAATCCCCGTCCGGTGAAACTTACTGGCGTACCGACTCTGACCGTCAGATTTGTTGCAGGCTGATCAATGATACCTTCAGGTGCTGCAGCTCCAGTGACTGGTGGCTGTGGTATAGGTCCAGGGAATGGACCAGGGAACGGGCCTGGAATTGGTCCCGGAACTGGGCCAGGGAACGGTGGAATACCGCCGCCAAATGACACCGTAATGATACGCTGTTCCGTGATATCAAGCGGTGCTCCCGTAAACGCGGTTCCACGTACGCGCAGTTGAACAACATAGCTGCCCGGTTGATTAAACGTTACCGGTGGTGGGTTTGCCTGCAGACTGATAGGTGCAACTGAACCGAAGTTCCAACGATAGCTTACGTTTAGCCCCGGTACATTTCCCGCCTGGAAATAAACAGTCTGACCTACTGAGACAAACATATCCTGTGCAGGTGACGCAATAATCGGCGTACTGTTAATGAATGGACTACCAACAGTGATATCGCGTCGAACCACAGTGCTGACACGCGTATTGCTTAATGTGTCCAGTCCGGATACGCGGAAACGGATTCGATAAGTACCCGGGACGGTGGGAATGAAATTTCCACCGATAAGCTGGTTTGACGTAAAGACATCCGTGGTTGAACCTTGCAAACTGACTCTCCACTTGTACTGAATGTCGATCAGGTTCGCTGTGCTGTTTGCCTGACCCGCCAAGTATATCGGTTCACCCACTTGAGCAGTGCTGTTGGCGGTGGGCGAGGTGATATCGGCAATGATAAGAGACGTTCCCCCACCACTTCCTGTAACGTTGATCGTGCGGGTATCAGGTGGGCCGAGTATATTGCCATTCTGATCGGCAACCTGCATTTGCACGATAAACTGTCCGGGTGTTGGGAATGAAATATCGCCAGGAGTCTGTAGAAAAGAGTTAGGCGCAGCGCCATCAAATGTCCACAAGAAACGCAATTGACCAGGCACGCCTGAAAACGATTGAGCGCTGAAGAATACAGATTGTCCTGGAGAAATAGTGACATCAGTTGGCGGAGAAACGATTTGGCCTGATAAAGTGCCATTAGTACCACCGCCACCACCACCAAAGTATTGCACTGTAATACGACGTACAGCAGGCGTCGGGTCTGCAATTCCTTGCGCATCACTTACGGTCATTTTGATGTAGTACACGCCTGGTGTGTTGAACGTAATATTGCCCGCGTTCGGACTTTGGCTCATATAAATGTCCGGCGACACTCCGTTAAACTCCCAGGAGTAGTACAGAGGTTGACTGTTGTCGGGATCGAATCCGCGCGCGCGGAAGTTCAGCGTGTCTCCCAGATTAACCGTTACATCTTGTGGAGGCGACACTATTGCGCCGTCTGGTGCCTGATTTCCACCCACTCCACCGATACCACCAACGATGACGGTTAATGTATCTGGCGTGACACTACGCGTACCAATAACATTTGTCGCATATAGCGTTACGCGATAAGTGCCTGCGTTGTAAAAAGTGATGTTTCCCGGCGTAGGACCATAGTACGGCGGAGCGGCACCGGCAAAATTCCACTCGTAGTAAAAAGTTGTCGAGCCGGTGGTATCACTTGCTGTGCCGGTAAAGTATAGGCTTTGACCAATATTAACTGACACGACACCATTATTAGATGCAGGCGAGGTAATGACAGGTATGGGCGTTGTTGCCACCGGTGAGTTACTATTTTCTGTAACCGTTATGGTGCGTACGGCCGGCGTTGGATCAGGAATGCCCAGACTATCTGTTGCGGTTAACTGAACAAAATAGACGCCAGGCTGATAAAAATATACCTGACCTGGATTTTGTACTGAGGTATTGGCTGCAGCACCACCAAAGTTCCAATAGAAACCCAACGGAGGCGTTATTGAACCTCCAGTTGCAGTACCAGCAAAGTTGACGGCCTGTCCTGCACTGATTGTGATATTGCTAGGTGGACTAAGAATAATAGCATTCGGCGCATTACTCAGTGCGTTCGGATTTTCATCACTCTGTACATTCACAGGTATCGCATTTTCTTCAGCTACACGACCAGTTAATGCATTTGCAGAACAATTCGCTGGTGCGTTTTGTACCGGTACTACCGCGACTCCCTTAGATAGCGTGACGTGAATTTCACAAGCTGGCGTTGATGCAGAAGCCTGCCAGTTGTTTTCGTCGTCTACGACGGCCGCGCCCAACAGTTCCATAGTGCCTGAATCATGGATTTCCACGTAAGCTCGGTTGTCGGGGTCGTGTCCACTTATGTTTAATGTCGATGTTTCAACATCCCAAACAGCTGTTATGTTGTGATCGATGGTTTCGTGTACAGGACTACAGGAAAAAAGTAAAAGTAGTAAAACGGCTATAAATAGACTGCCCGGGTATTTACCGGGGCTTAATATTTTTCGGTTTATTCGCGACGTCATTTTTGACATCTCCTCCTGGTTGGTGGATAGCAATGTTTATCTGTTCACGCATGTGAAATGCCTGAACAAATCCAAATTCTGCCGCGTAAGTGTGTGAAGAGATGCGTTGTCGGTAACGGATGGTTTTTTCTTGTGGCTATTCCGTGTTCCACTGCGATGGATTGTTGGTAAGTATGATGCTGAAAATCAGAAAGACGAATTTTCCCTTCCCCACAAAACATTGCATCTGGATTTACCAGTTATTTTTATTTTTCGTTTATTTTAAATTTGTTATGAATGCATCAATATGATCATGCATGCTATTTTAAGGAAAGAATAGAAAGAGATTAGTGTTTTGGCAAGAGAAAAAAGAAAAGAATTGTGAATATTTTCAGATAATAAGTTTAATTATTATTTTTCATTTTTAATTCATCGGCTCATCTCTTTGCAATGCTTGGAGAAATGAATCGAGGCTGAAAATTATCCAGTCAGCTTTTGTACGGCCTTGATGAGGCGATCTTCGGTGACGGGTTTCTGTAACCAGCCAGTAGCACCAGTGGAACGTGCTTTCTCTTTTTTGTAGTCGCTGCCTTCTGTAGTAACCATAATTATGGGTGTGAAGTTATAGCCAGCTAAGCGTCTTAATTTACTCACGAGACTTATACCGCTCATTTCAGGCATGTTGACATCGCACAGTATGAGATCGAAGGTTTGGTCTCGCGCTATGTCCAAAGCTTTACGCGGACTATCTGCTATAACCACTTCATGTCCGTGTGACTGCAAAATCTTTTCAATCATCTTGCACATAGTAACCGAGTCATCAATTGTGAGAATTTTAGCCATGAGGTCTCTTTCCTGTTTGATTAAGTTAGTTGGGATCCTTATTCCTGAAAACAGGTCTCTATCCACAGTGGGCCGATCTCTGTTTCCACTGGGATATAAGTAATTGGTGCATTGATATGGTGTTGTAATGATTTTCGCATGCCGCTAATCATTGAGGGTACAGACATGTCGGTACGAAATCCGCGGTCATCCACAAGAGATTTTGCGCCGCCTATAACCATATTGGTTATTTCGCCAGCAAGGTCAGTAGCGGTTTCATCGATTCTATCGGTTTGTACAAAAAGCATTCGCTTGGTCAATTCAAGAATAAGTGACTGGGAAAGGCTGACAGCGAGAGAACCCTGGACACCATTTCCACCTACTGTGATGACACCCGTAATGTCGCCAAGCGTTTTGTCATCAGCCTTTTCTTGCCACTGTCCAAACTTAGGCTCAATTTTCATCATTAACGTGAACACGTTATTGAGAGAATCGATAAGCGTCTCGTGAAACAGTGTCTTCATATTCGCCATATTTTGTGTTGAAGAATGCGAGGAATAGCCAACATGCCCTTTATTAGCGGCATGTTGCAGGAAAACTTAAAATGAAGATAGATTTGTCGTTAAAACAAAGGAATTAATGATGACGCTGGGTTTTTCTTATGTAAGCGACGATATGGGCAACTTGTTTGGCGTCAATATTGGTTAAAGCCGGCATGTCGCCAAATTTGAATCTGTTTTGTTCTACTCCTTTTCTTACAGCGACGTAATAAGCCAGGTCACGCATTTGGTTTTCTGAAAATTCAGGCAGTCGAAATGAAGGGCCTTTGTCGCTTCCCTGGAGCGCGCGCCCGTGACAACTAGCGCAATGTTGTTTATAAAGCGATTCGCCCAGCAGGCTGTTGCCAATAAAACCAGCAGAGGGAAGAGTGTCTTTTGAGCGGCCTTGTTTGTCACAGGCGCCGGTAATAGCTGCAAAGAGTATTACCAGCGCCGTTACAAAAATAAAATGTCGAATTCGTCCGACAGTGCAACACTTACTAACGATCAGGGCACTACCTCTATCGAGACAGTTGCAGGTGATAGACTGCGTAGCCCTTTGGCGGATACTACATCAAGCGTTATGACAAACGTGCCTGGCTGCGTAAACATGACATAACCTGGCGTTTGTACCTGACTATCCGCAACAACGCCACCGAAAGACCAATCATAGGTAACCCCGGTTTTTGTCGGTGCGGTAAAGAATACGGCGGTGCCGACAGTAATCCGTTGATTACTTCCAGGTGAAAGTATCGATGCCCTTGGGAACTGATTCTCGATAAATCCCAGTTTATTGTTTTGGGTATCACAGGTAAGTCCCGTGTCTGCCACAGTTGCTATCTGGAAACGGCCATTGGTAAACACGGCGACTTCGCAAGGAGTTTGCGCCAGTATTGGAGAGCTTACCTCGCCATTTACTACGCCATTTGCGCCTATATCAAGTTGGGCAATCAATTCGCCAGTGGTCAAATCCCAAATGGTGACTTGTTTATCGATATCGAGCAGATTCAAGGAAACTCTCAGAGTTAAGCCTGACGGATTCCACACAGCCGCAGTGACTAGATCGTTGACTGTAGCAACACCAGGAATACTGCTGACCACATTACCTACCGGTGTTAGATCTGCGCCAGGAGCTGGAGCAGGGGCCGGCGCAGGTGCAGGAGCGCCAGGAGCAGGAGCAGGAGCAGGAGCGGGGGCCGGCGCAGGCGCTGGTGCCGGTCCAGGTGCCGGTGCAGGATCCGGATCCTCGACGTCAGTGGCGGGGGCCGGTGCTGGTGCAGGGGCTGGCGCCGGTGCAGGAGCTGGTCCGGGCGCTGGAGCAGGATCATCATCTACAGCTGGCGCTGGCGCTGGTGCTGGCGCTGGCGCCGGAGCAGGTGCAGGAGCTGCAGCTGTGTCATCATCTGTGGGGGCTGGTCCAGGTGCGGGAGCAGGTGCTGGGGCGGGAGTCGGCGCAGGACCAGTTGCAGGCGCTGGTGCTGTTCCCGGTGCTGGTGCGACATCCTCTCTTGCTTTGACACTGGATAACCCATTTGGCCCTATATAAACGTCATATTGACCATTTGATGGTGGAATTGCTTCTCCACAGCTGGCAACTGCAAACGCAATTATACTGGATAGGATATATTTGAATTTCTTAAAACAATGGCTGCACAAGAATCCAAGCAAAAATACTTTGCGACTCATAGCGGTGTCCCTCTTCCCACGTAAATTATACGGTTTTTTATTATTACTATGTACCCGAACTCTACCCAAGTATAGACCTAGGTTTTTCGTATGGCAAAGCAGTAAGATAAAAAAATAATCTGATCAGGGGATTAATAGTTTTTGGAATCAGGATAAAAAGGAAGTATCGTTGACCTGCTGAATAAGACAAATACAAT
This sequence comes from Gammaproteobacteria bacterium, assembly GCA_029881255.1. Lineage (NCBI taxonomy): Bacteria > Pseudomonadati > Pseudomonadota > Gammaproteobacteria > Gammaproteobacteria bacterium. Next base: position 25,217 of record JAOUMY010000004.1, read on the forward strand.
AAGGAAATTGTCTCGCCAAACGAAAGGGAAGTATCAACGTGAGTTTTTCGAATACGAATAACCCTTGTCCTTGTGAAAGTGGGTTGGATTACAGCCACTGCTGCGCCTCATCTGGTCAAGCGGCAAATGAACATGAACTTGATCTCGTCCAGGACCCCAAGCTGTTAACGCAATTGCCTTCAGGTGTACAAGCGGCAATCAATGATGTCATTTCTTCGCCAGATTTCTTTCCCGTAAAAATAGTTTCAGCGCGCAATGAAGTACAGTGGGTGAAAATGTCGCCATTTTGGTACGAAGGAAGTGATTTTCTAGATGCCAATCGAATTCTGGGACGATATTTTGTTAAAACCGACATTAATTGGATGCTGGATAAAGCGAGTGGAATCGAGTGGCAATTCGCGCCCTGTATTTTTCACACAGCGTTCTGTGGTTCAACCTTAATGTCCAAGGCCTTGGCCTCACTTTATGATTGCCTGCCTTTGCGTGAACCCGACGTCATGGGAAATCTGGCGGCGGCTATTAAACAGGGTTTAGCTGTTGATACACGTATGGCTCATACTGCTATGGCTTTGCTTAGTCGTCGTTATAATCCGTATCAGATTGCCGTACTAAAGGCCAACGATCATTCCAATGCCTTGATGTCACCTTTGCAGCAATGGAAGCCAGTACCCATTTTGTTCATGTTTGTGCCGCTGGCAGAGTTTGTTGTGGCATGTCTTCGTGCAGAAAACCGTAAAGCCTGGATACGCGACCGATACCGTTATATAAACAAAACTGGCCATCTCAATGACGATGAATACGCGAGCATGGCGGCCCACTACTGGTGTTACAACGTAAATTTATATGAGCAGGCGTGTCGTGAACATCCAGAACAGATGCGGAGTTTGAATTTCAATGTCATGCTGGACAATCCACTGGAAACGATACAGTCTTGCGCGGATTGGTTCCAATTGAAACCCAAACCGGGAATTGATATACGAAGTGAGCTGAGTTCGGTGATGAACGTATATTCAAAGGGTGCCCAGGCCTATAGTCCTGAACAGCGCCGACAAGATATCCAGAAGTGGCAGACGCAATACAAAACAGAAATTTCACAGGCTGAGCAATATGCGAAAGAGATGATGGGGGAGGCGTATCCGGGTGATTCATTATCGCAGCCACTGTCTATTGAGGCCACGGTTCCTCCAGTGGGCGAACCAAATAAATCAGGGTTTTTATCGCGATTGTCTAGCGTATTTAGAAAGTAGTACCGAATTTGTCCCACACATTAAACACGGCCAGCTTCAGCACCTAATGATACTTTCTGGCGGCCGTGTCATCACTTTTTTCACACCGCGCGCTGCACCCCAACTTACCAATGCATAACGGATTCCTTTGGTGACGTTACATGCTTCGTGTATGTATCGGTGATCAGATGGAAACAATACCGCCATTCCTGCCTTTGGTTTCAGACGGTAATTGAATTTAGAGAAAAACAGTTCTCCCCCTTCGAAATCGTCATTGAGATAAATCAGCATGCTGAAATCTCTATCAATCGATTTGGTCCAGGTGCGGGTTTGTGGATCCATATTTTCGCTGTCGGAGTGTCGAATGTAAAAACCACCGGGGCGATAGCGTAACATTTGCGGTCTTTCGTACCATTCCAGCTCATAGGGCGTAAAACGCTGGCACAGTTCAACAAAGGCATTGCCGACCAGTTCATTAATTTGCGTCTGGTAACTCCCGAGATTTACCAGTTCCGATACGCGTCGCTCATCTTCCATTAGCTTTAATTCATCCTTGGTCGACGATTTTGCGTCGATAACCATTAGACGTTTTCCTTCACAGCTGTCGGCATAGCTACGAATTTCGGCGATTTTTTTTGCGCTCAGGTAATTTTCAACCACAAATAGACCGTAAGGGGCTTTACGTCGGGACTCAAGGGATCCGCAACATGATTTGAAAAACTTCTGGCTACCACAAAAACAGGGCTCGGCCAGGTCAGGCGTGGCATCCGGGGCATTCTTACTGGGTTCCAACACTAATGGTGGGCGCAATTCCTGTGGAATGTCTTCAGGAATTCCTCGTAGTTTTTGTAACAGTGAGCCAAGCATGACAGTTACCTCTCCCACATCTGGATGTTTTGATTTTTTCGGGTTCCGTACAAAATTACGGCAGTCGGCAAACCCGTTTGGACTAGTCTGAATCTAGACTTCGACTTTGTTCAAGTCATACTCTCATGCAAATATTTGCATGAACAGATATAAATACAGAACCAGCAGACCTATGCCTGCGAGTACTACAGGTAGGATATTTTTACGCTGGTATATGAATGTGAGATTAAAACGGATGCGTTCAGCCAGTGGTGCATCTGGGTTGTACCCTGTCTGTTCCTGGTAGGCTCTACGTGCGCGTTGCGCATAGTCTTCGACATGTTCTTCAAACAAGGACTTCGCTTTTTCGAAGTCCTGGTCATCTTTTATCCAGATCGCGGCTTTGGTAAAGCCCCAGTGATTGGCTGGTGTTTCGTAAAATTCGATATGGTGTTTATCCAATATTGCCGAAACTTCTTCAGCTTGACGCAGATTTTCGGCGGCATATGAAAATAATCGCCTGGGCATACCTAAAACATGGCGCCAATGGTGATGAATGCCGCAATCACGGCTAATACGGCAAAGAGATTTTCTTTTTCCTTGAACAGAAAAACACCAGCGCCGAATATGGCTGGTATTACAGAGAAAACACCAAGCGCGATACCAAACATGGTTAAACCATCACCTGTGGCTATGTGACCCATATACCAGTGCCCATCAGGTGTCGAACCAACAGCGCCTTGCCAAATTTGTTCTACAGTCTTGCCTTCCCATATCGAAGTCAGCATATAACCGGGGTCAATATAGTTGGCTTTGGTGATAAAGCTTAATACTGAGCCTACGATAACGATGATTGTGGCGACTATCGTAATCCAATAAATAGTGTCACCGTAAACAATACCTGCTGTGGAAATTTCAGGTTTTTGCTCGCCGTCATAGATGATTTCTTTTTCCTGCATGGGAATCTCCTCAAAGCAACGGTATGTCTATGCCAAAGATCCCCTCGAAACCGCGTGAGAGGAGCTTGATGCTGGTTAGCAGCAATAGGCCGATAAGGATATTGCGTACAAAGCCTGCTTTAATCTTCGCCAGAATATGTGCGCCAAGAATTCCACCAATAACCTGGCCGATCATCCAGGGCGCAGCAAACACCGCGATAAGCGCGCCTTTGACAATGTAAGGCCAGATAGCGGCAGCGTTTCCGATAGCTAACAACACGCCGCTGGATGCGGCAGAAATTTTCAGCGGTACGGCCATTACCAGGTTGAGTACGGGAACAACTGCCCAGCCACCGCCGAGTCCAAAAAAGCCACCAGTAAAACCGACGACGAAAAATAGGATAGCGCCTGGAATTATGCGTATGACTCGATAATGTACGATTTTACCGAGAGACTCTTCCCAATAAGAAGCATTCAGCCGAAGTTTCTCTGCAAGAGTATCGCGCCTCTTGGGTACCGGATATTCCGTATTGGAACCGCCAGAGATAAACAGTATGGCGATGCCGACAAGGATAACGCCGAGCATAAATCGCACTATGGCATCGCCCAGTTCTCCCATATTCTCGGCCATACTAATGGCAACTTGCGCGCCCATCATGGCGCCCAGAATAATAGGAATCGAGCAATAAAGAACAACCTTGATATTGGCCAGTCCCTTGCGCATAAACGGGCCAGAAGACACAAGCCCGCTAAACATGGCGACCACCAAACCAGTCGAGCGTACTAATAAACTATCGATGGAGGTAAAACCGAGCATCACCGGAGTGAACAATACGCCACCACCTACGCCGCCGAGTACGGCAATAATCGCGATGACAAAGCTCAGCAGGAAGGAACCAACTATGATTCCCCATGCACCGCTAGACGTTAGAATTTCATTACTCTCTACATTATTGAGTAATGCCATGGCAATGTAAGCAATAATGGTAAGGACGATGAGTAAGGTCAGTTCTGGTATATTTTTAAAAATAGACACAATTGGCAACCCTTCATGTTTGATACAAAATGGCTTTTTCCGACAGCGGGCGCAATCTTAACATAAACAACTGCGCAAAATGATGAGGATTTTTCAATTCTGCGACGCGTGTGCGTTTACGCTGTTTTGATTTCAACGAATACAGGTTTAGTGGTGCGAACATATGGATGAACAGGCTTTTAGGCAGACTCTTGGTGACGTCAGAGATCGGGCGTGTGTATTTCAGCGTTCGGTATTGCAGGGGCGGTGCGCCTGCCAGTCCAGTCGCCGAGTATATCTGGCCGAACGAGAAATCATAGGCTGCGCCTCTATCGAGGGGTATAAAATGTGCGAGTCCTTTATGCATATTTTGAAATTCAAGGCAGCCTTTGTATTGCGTATCGAACATCCAGATCAGCCTATACCTTACGCCAAAGCAGTGCGACTCCAGGTCGGTGCAGCGAACGGACTGCGGCGACTTCTTGGTATTCCCTCACAGGGCGTTCCTGATATTCAGCAGGTGCTGAATGCCTGTATCGGCCGTTACGGTGAGTTTGAGCAGATTCCTTACGAACAATTATTTGACAGCATACGCAGCACCAGTCGTCGCGGGGATTGAATCAGGCAACAATTTGCGTCTTGCGCATCACATCATGCAGATGGTTGGACCAGTTGTGCAGTTTTTCAATCGACAAGGTGCCAAATAAACGGTGCGAAAACTTGTGTTCGTCCATTTTTCCGACCAGGGTTAAGTCCTCATGTCGCTGGGTAGCGAACAAGTGTAAGGCGATCAGGAGGTCCGTGACCTCTAATAGGCCGGTTTCACGTTTACCGATGTGAAGGAGCGTTTTTTCGGCACATGAGGGAGTGGTCACCGAATGAAATCCCAGTGAAGCGGCAAAGTCTAGTAACTCTTTGAAATTTTTAGAGTTAATGGCCTTGTTTTGAATCAGCGTTGTAATCTGAAACGAAAAATTGGACATGTCGGTCTTGTTGCATTGCTGTTCCTGTTCTTTATTTCGGCACAAGTTCCTGTTTTATTAAGTTTTATACTGGTATCGATTGAAGCTTTCGGGGTGTGGGGGCAGGGCGGAAATAATCCGCGTTGAGGTAATAAGTCTCGTTTTCATTATCGATAGAAAAGCCGGGCATGCCAAGAATAGGAAAAGGCTGTAGTTGCCGTGGTGAGGTCAACTGAGAAACGGGGTGAAAATACTCTGCGCATAGCTTATCAATAGCGTTCACCAGTTTCGGAATAGGTAGTTGAAGCGTTGTGTCAGGGGTTTCGAATAATAATGCCTTGGCCGTCAGACCAATATATGGATGAATGGCCTTCTCGTAGATGGCATGTCCAAACACCACGCATCTCAAATGTTTCGCTAATAGGGAACGTTTCTCCCAGAACAAGGTATGCCACTCAAAACGTCGAATGTGGTCGAGCAAATCCTGGCGATCACTCACGACAATGACGCCACATTCATCAAACTGCGATAACGCATTCTCCATTGGGCTTCGGGTACCGCTTGGACGTTCTTCTGAATAGGCTTTTTGAGCCGCTGAAAAGTGTAGAGAGTTAGTGGTGACTTTAGTGATAGGAAACATCCGCCAACTTATGGCTTGAAAGTAGTCATGCCAATTGTTTTCGCGTGTCTGAATTTCACCTTCGAGGTAGATTCGGGGTGCATAACGATGTTCGAAGCAATTTGGTTTTGTCGACTGCTCGACCAGACAAATAGGTTTACCCCCGCCACTTATGACATCCCGCGAGCTGAACAATGCCGTATTCATGTCCTCGACGCTTGGCCAGGTTGTCCGATCTTCCAGTCGTTGGCTGAAGGCCAGTAAAGGTTGAAAAAGCAGTGAATCACGCATGTGTTGCGGCTGCCACGGCGAGATGATGGTTTTAGGCATGGACTAAATCAAAAGTACAAAATTAGGTGAAAATTCGAATCCGTGAGTCAGATCGCATTATGCGGCTTGAAGGTATTTTAGTATGAATTATAAGGTAGTCAACGGATCGGGCTGTGGTATTCAGCTAGAGATTCATGAATTCTGCTCAAATTGAGCGAAGAGGTGTTTATGACCAAGGCCAAGTCAAACCGCATACTGAAATATCAGGATGATTTCGATTTTTGGGCTCGGCTCGCCAGACGTAATCCAGAAAGGTTTGAACGTCTGAGGTCGCAAATGATAGCTGAATTCCTAAATACGGCGCCCGAAGAAAAACGAATTCGCTTACAGAGAGTCCAGTGGCGTGTCGATCAAGCCCGCAAACTGGCGCGAAATCCTGTCGATTCATTGAATCGTATTAGCCGTTTAATGTGGGATGAACTAATGACACTCAATAGCGAACAAAAACGGCTAATAAATATCTTCTGTGGAGACGGGTCCAAAACAAACTCGGATGGGGTAGTGAAATCGGCAGCTATTATGCCTTTTCGAAAGCGGGATTCTGAGGAATAGTGGTTTAATGCGTCGAATCTGCTGAAATTGCCATTTATCGTTATGATTGACCGCCTAGTTTTTCCTTCATGCGACGGAACATCTCTTCTGTTTCGGTTCCATCCCGTTTTCCCTTGCCCTTCGGCTGTTTGGATATCGTAACGGCTTCAGGAATTACCGCACTCAACACGGTATTAATTTTATCATTGGTTTCGCTTTTAGTATTATCGGTCCCGACAATAGCGCCAACTTTTATCAGTGCATCGTAGTAACGCTGGCTGCGAGAGTCCGTATTTCCTGACTTGTCGCGTAATTCACGAAGGTCACGATGCGCGTATTTCAATTGAGCAGCTAGCTCAAAAATCTTATTTCGTTGCGCTTTGTACTTAGATTCGGCGTTTGCCCACGCGAATAGTGCGCCTATAGCTATCGCAATACAAAATGCATACGTTATGACTTCAGTTACCATGTTTGTTTGACTCTTACAGTCAGCCCTAGATTATTATATGTACTCGACTTTTGTCGGCTAGTTGTGGCTTTACTTTACTCAATACCCGATATTTTTATGTGAATTGTTTCAAATCTTTTCCGTATAACCTGTGGGGTGTAGTAACTGGTTGATAATAATGAAAAGAATTAAAGTAATTTTTCCAGGTGTTTACGCGTATAGGTCTCATTTAGCTGGCCAGGCGCTAAGGTTTGTATCCGGCCGCGGCGGTCAACAAAGACTGTGTAAGGGAGCACACCAGCCGTGTTTCCATAGTCTTGCGTGAGACGGGTTGCTTCCTGAGTTCCAAAAAACACAGGATAGTCAATAGGTGTTTTTTGTATGAATTTAAGCACTGCGTCCCGAGTATCAACTGCAATCCCGATAAACTGGACACCATCTGGCCCGTATTCTTTCTGAAGGCGATTAAACAACGGGATTTCCTTACGACATGGGGTGCACCAGCTGGCCCAGAAGTTGATCACCAAGACTTTGTTCTGCCAGTCACTTTCACTCTGTACTTGTCCTTCCAGGTTGGTCAAGGTGAAACCTGGCTGTTGTTTTCCGAATAGTTGCTTCGTATCCGCTGAGTAGACCGATGTTGACAATAAGACTAAAGCCAATCCGATCATTCGAAACAAAAACGGAAAATAAGGTGTCATTCATTTCTCCCGGGCGCGGTACTGGCATTCTAGTGGGTCAGTTTTTATAATACCCGCAAAACTTATTTAGGAGTTAGTATGCCAACCTATGATTATCGCTGCGAGACGACAGGGGAAATTTTTGAAGTGCGTCATAGCATGAACGAAAGTATTACTACCTGGTCGGAGCTTTGTGAGATTAGTGGACGCGAAGTTGGCAATGTACCAGGCGACTCACCGGTAACAAAGTTGGCTACAGGTGGAAATGTCGTCAGCAGCAAGAGCCTGGGAAATAAGGTTCCCCCTTGCGGTGCTGGTGGTGGTTGTTCTGGAGGAGCGTGCGGCTTTAACGGATAGTGGGGCAGATCAGCTTCCCATTGTTTTTTTAATGCGGCGGAAGGTGTCTTTCGACTCCTCAATCTGTTTTTGTTCCTGAGCTTCTGAGTTAGGGAAAGCATGGTCCAGATGCGCTTTTATGACGCGTGCGAGCGAATTTCCTGAGTATTCCTTACTTCTTACCTTCTTATCTAACCAGGCAAGGCTTGTTGAATAACGTTCGTTATCCTCTTTGAGCTTTTTGGCTTCGGCTTCAAAGACACGCGCTTTATCACTCAGACGTTTTGAGTATTCATATGCTTCGTTGAGCTCTGCTAATTGAGCATTGAGGTGCTCGATAATGGATTCCTGTTTTTCTGTTTTTTGCCGCAGTGTTAGCAATTGACGGTTGTTTTTTTCGCCGGACTTCTTTTCCGTGCGAAAGTTGAGCTCTGCAGTAACCCAGCCCGCAATAATGAATAGAACAAAAACTATAAACAGTACGGTCGTCATGTCTAAAGACTAAACTCGCAATATTTTCTCACTATCTTTATCGGCCTCGTACTTCCAGTACTTTATTTAAGGGGAGGTAATTTGTGGAAATTGCGATCAAGTCCGGATTTATAGCGGGAATTAGGTCACATTCTGTAGGCTAAATGATAGGTAACTGCTTAATGAATAAGGGAATTTGGAAAGTTTTCGGTAAAAATTACTTTTCACAGCTTTTTTACACCCGAGGCCTATATTGAAACCATGACTTGTTGAGAACCGGAGGCCCACAATGAAAAGCATTCTTACCGTATGGATTATTGCCTTTACTCTTTATTCACTGACACCTCTAGTCATCGCGAGTGAGAAGCCACCACGCGCCGTCATACCGGTTTGGGGCGCATACGCTGTCGTAGGGGATGTCTGTGTCGAAATCCGTAACCAGAGCACTGGGGAGCCTGCAATGGCCGAACTGTGGCTGGTAAATGATGAAAGAGTCCAGTGGTTCGATGGCGCGCAGGGCGAAATGTGTCTGCCAGTGGAATTCAGTAGTAAAAGTGAATTGTATGCTGTTATTAACGATGATTCGGTAGGTGTAAAAGTCGTACGAGATACAACAACAGGATACTTCACCATCGAATTGCCTTTGTAAAAATTACCTCCTGTAATGGGCTTGAAGGGCGCTTAGGCGCCCATTTTTTTATTGGAAAGGATTGGTGTCTATGAACTCGATACTGGGATTTTCGAGCTCATCTATTTTTGCTTCATCTAATTCATGATAGTCAGCATCAAGTCGCGAGTCCGCAGTTGGAATGAGAATATTGAATTCAACACCGGTGACATCGAGGGGACGAAAGTGTATACGGTCTCCGGCCTTGAGATGATGGACTTCAATACACCATCTAGGTTTGTCTGGATTTTGGGGATCAAGTAGAACCGTCTTGCCATCTTTTCCTAGTCGATTGGCGAGAAAGGTTTTCTGGCTTGATTGAACAGATATTTCGAGACTCTGTACTTTGTGCGCCAGCTTGTAGACGACTTCAGTGGTATCCTCTTCGTCACCTTTGATCGAGCATTGTGGCTTCTTCCGTTCATCTAAAATGACATTAATAATCTGGTTCATGGTTTCGCCATTATTTTGTTCAAAGCGTATGACGTAGGTTTCCGGTTTGTTGACGTAATTGCGAATTTTTAGTTCGCCTTCATAGCCGGTCACAATCTCGTTTACGAAATAGAGGCCGAGTCCTTTGCCATGATGACCCTTGGTACGTTTGGTGGAAAATCCAAGTTTGAAAATCTCATCCTGAATTTCTGGTTCGATGTTTGGGCCGCTATTATACACCGATAGTTTTGCATACTTTCCGTTGCGGGTTAGTCTTACCGCAATACGAGAATATTTGTGCCCATAACGTTTGCTGTTGTGATAGTAGAGTGCATTGTTGATCAGATTTTCAAGCAATAGAATTATATAATTTTCATTGCCGAGTAATTCGCCAGCATAGTCGAGTTTGACCCAGAAATATTGGTCCTGGTATTGGTACACTTCGCTGCGTTTACCTTCTGGCGGTAGTGCGCTGTCGCGATTAATGATGAATGCATCCAGACTATGTATTACCGCCAGACGGGTGGAGAAGGTTGGAGAGTAGGGGTTTTCCTGTTGATCATCGAGCAGTTGTCGATAATAGTGTTCTTCGCTTTCGTAAATTTTGTTCGCAATATACATTGCAATATTATCGGTGGTGGAAAGATCCAATAAATCCCATAAATAGCTCATGGCCCGCAATGCTTCTTCGTAGGTGACGGTATCTTCAGTTTTTAACTCACGCATGGCGCGTCTAAGCGCCGTATTGACTTTATCGTAACTGATAACGCCGTTGTGTCGGACCTCGGAGGCGATATGGCGGAAGTGGAGAAACTTTTCGTCATATTCGATATATTCCAACAATCGATCACTGATGAACATTTTTAGCTTGTCTGCATGGTCGGCATATTTGTGTACTTTGTTCTGTAGCTTGTTTTTGCCTAGTAGCAAATCATTCAGACGTGCCTCATAGTTTTCCACCTGTCGATCGAAATAGCGTTTTTGGCGTTGGAAACGTACGGCTTCCAATATTATGGCCAGAATAAATGCAAATAATATCCAGAGTTGTGTTGTCGTGGCGGCCATGCTTGGATCTATATTCCAGTCCAGCATCCGTTGTTGATTGCTAATAAGGTAAAAGTAGCCCAGACAAACTGCGGCGATGGCAAAGCCGAACCAGGCGAAGGGTAGTGGGGCGCGCTTGAACCGCTTTGGTTTTTTTTCCGTGTATTCTTCGGTCATGGGTATGTTCAGGGTTTTTTCCAGTAATATGCGCCATCGGCACCGCCGGCGACGATGCCTTTTCCATTTTTACAGGTTTCGAGAAAATCACCTTGCCCGCCTCCAGCTACGTCGATTGCACGACGCAAGGTTTTTATATGTTGGCGATAGGTTGCGGCCGCGTAGTCCTCTGGTTCAATATTGAGATACTCGGCCATTTGGGCGGTGGTAACTGGACGAGGAGAGCGTTCAACAAGACAGCGTAGGATTTTGCGCGGTGTTGGTGCCAGCGGGCGTTTCGGATTGTCCGGGTTCATTACTTTCTGATCCTTCCAGTACACTTCCCATGTATCGAGATCGAGTTTAAGCTCACCACTATTGATGACTTTGTCTGTGGTCTGTGTTGGTGAACTCTGGCGAACCACGGCCTGCCGCAAAATGGCACGGATGCGCCACACCAGAACCTCTTCGATATTGCGCTGGTGTTTGGAGATAAAATCCGCCGCATTGTGTTCTACCAGTGCATCGCGTTCAATATCGGTGCCGTTATGCTCCGACAGAAAGATCACGGGTACGTCTTTCCACTTTGTCTGTAGGGCGCGGGATACAGAAAAACCTGCCTGGTCGAAACCATTCATGCGTGCGTCAAGTATAGCAACGTCGGGGCGCTCGTCGTCTTTTGCGAGGTTAATGCGTTGGCATGCGGCCTCGGGGAATTTGAATACTTCGACGATGTTATTACTGTCGTCGAATGACGTCTCTTCTAGGACGTGTTTGAATTTGTTTATCCAGTGGGATTGGTCTTCTACCCAGAATATTCTCGCCATAGTGGTTTCTGTCGTTTCGTGTCAGTTGTCTATATATGCAATTTTGTGCAAGTTTTACAAGTTAGTCTGCTATCTGTGTCTCATTCAGGCTTTCAGTGCGTTTTTCCAGAATTCTGGTGCGGTTTCCTTTTTGGGCTTCGCGGCTGTTTGGGGTTTGGGGCCTAGGGGGAACAGGAGAGAGGATGGGACTTACAAGACTCGCTGCAAATACTTCCCTGTACGCTCTGCGGCCGCGTCCGTGCGGCCGAAGGTCTTGTAAGTCCCATCCTCTCTCCTATACCCCCTAGGGATAGGTATCGGGCGCGCCGCTCGTGCTTGAATTTGGGTTTCATGCCGACATTCGAGTCAGCGTAAAAACTAAATTGTTTGTATTCATTAAAAGAGATTCTTTGAGTCACCATTTGGCGAATCCACGAATCCACGAATCCACGAATCCACGAATCCACGAATCCACGAATCCACGAATCCACGAATCCACGAATCCACGATCCAAACCTTTGCACAATGCGAGCTCGTAAGCCTGGGGTCGGTGTCGCTTGGCAAAACCTTCGGCCGCATGGACGCGGCCGCAGAGCGCACACGGACGTGTTCACAGCGAGTTTTGCCAAGCGACACCGACCCCAGGCTGAAAGAGCGACGCCGCGCCCCGGACCCAACTACCCGAAAACCCGAATTCTTAACCAATTGGTTCGTAAAACTTCGAACACACGCTTCACAAACGCCAAAACCGGTGCACACTCCACACCGGCAATCACAATATAATCAATACAAAAAAAGGGCCAACTCGAAAGTTGGCCCCTACACCGCGGGTTAACTGCGCAAGAGCTTTTCAAGGCGGTCGAGGTCATTGACGACGGTCCATGTTCCACCACCATCGCTAACCCGCTTCTCCCAAAGGTCCAAGCGATTCAGATACTCGCGGGGGTCGACATTATCCGAGCGTAGCTTGGTTACGTTCAGGGCAACAACTTTGATGCCCACCAATGGAATCTGAAAATCGCGGATATGGCCTTTGATGAGATCTTCTTCGAGATCCGAGAACACCAGAACATATTTTTCCGATGCGCCTGTCTCATTGAGATACTCCGAAGCCTGTAGTACACCACCCGTGATATCCGTAAACGAACTGCTTTTAACACCAGAGATGAAGTTATCAATCTGACGTTTAAACTGACGTTTCTGCTCATTTGTGGCGCTTGGACGAGGATCGAATGTTATCTTCGATACGATGTCCTTCTCACTAAAGCTGCCACTGTCGATACGCGCTACAGCCAGGGAGTCTCCGCTGCTCAGATTGGCCAGTAGATAGTTGATGATCTTCTGCGCCTTTTGTAGTTCTTCCGTATAGGTGCCGGAGGTATCCAGTAACATAAACACCGCTTTCGTGCGTGGACCCTGTTCAGAACAACCGGCCAACAGTGTCATGCATGCTGCGAACAATAAAATTGATATGCGTTTCATAATGAATTTCTCCAAAGTCTTATTTGACTTGATCGATTTCAGCGGCTTCAAGAAAGTGAATGTTTTCACCTTTTGGTAGTTTCTCAACATCGTCCTGAACAACGTGTTTGCGATGGTTGATAACTACCTTTTCAATGTGTAGTGGTAGAAAGATCAAGACATCATAGAGACCAACACAGACCTTAGTCAGATTGTTGAAAAGGTTGCCGCAAAAACGAATCATGAAAGACAGTGTGCGCAGCACGCCCAGTCCCATCAAACCCAGTACCGTACGTAAAGAGTGAATGAAGGATTCGAGTGGAATCGCAACAAAGGCCAATGTGAAGGGCAGTATAAAACCCATGATCATCTGACCCATGGACGGAATCCAACGAAACTCCGCATCAACAACACCTAAGCCCGATAGTGATTGCGCAAGTGCTTCACGGTCCATAGCCAGCAGATCGCGCATATAGGCAAGCGAGGCTTCTACGGTAGCCAATATGGTCAGAATAGTCAGGGTGATGATCAGCATCTTGCGGCGCATGTGGTCATCCATCGAATGTATAACGGGGAATAGATGGGTGATGCGCAGTGATTCCAGCAGGAATAGACCCATGGCCATTTCCACCATAATAATCACTAATGCTGCTACGTCTGCAGTCTTCATTGGACCCAGTTGTGATGTACCGCCGACCATTTCAGACATCGGCAGGGCAATCAACTGAAAGTTGATAACGGCGCCGAACAAGGCAATCAGTAAAACAAAACCGGCAATAAAGAACTGCGTGAGGGAAGATGAAGTTAGTGAACGCGCTGCGTGATCTTCAGCTGCGCGAATAGCTTCATAAGTTTTGATCTGGTTGTCAATTTTGTTAGAGCGTGACTCAAGATCATTAAAGCGATTATTTACCTCGTTTAAGGTTTGAGAGACCGTACGCCAGGAAGGCAGCATACGCTTTAATAGCTGATGACGCTGGAGACTGTTCTTGCGATAGCTGTCGATGGTTTCTTTGTGCGCAGTTTCGATAGTCTCATGTAGGCCGTCGAGAATTTTGGCTACTGTAGGGTCACCATGGCGAGGAATACGTGCAATGGTATCGACCGCGTCCAACCAGGCAGGAGGAGAGGGCGGTGTTTCGGTGGCGCTGCGATAGTCTTCCTCGATCTTGCTCAAGGCATCGCTGATCTTGCGATGCAGTGCAGGGTAGCCACTCAGGTCACGGGAAACAACAGCGTTTACGCGATGAAATTCGCGTTCGATTTGCTTTTCGACGTTGTTTAGGCCGGCAGCCAGAACGACTTCTTTATTGCGTTCAGTGAGCCGTTGCTCAAAGCGACTTAGCGAACGTGCACTCAGGCGCGCTGCCGCGCGTACTGATCTGCCCATAGAGCTTAGAAGCTGGTGGGCTGGGGTGCGTCCCAGATACATTGCCAGGACGATTAATACAAACCAAATAACGACGGACACGCCGGCGTTATTTGACCAAAGGTAAAACACATTTTCGACCGTCATATTACACCTCGATTTGTAAGAATAATTTCTCTATTTACGGGCCTGGGAGAGGGCCCGCATTTGCTGCTCAGAGATATTGTTGGCCGGAGGTGTGAAAATTCGGTAAAAAGCCTGTCTAGGTACTCTTGTATGGGCCGAGAACGTTTCTATGTATATGAATTTACGCAATATTACTCAAAAATATTTTTTATCGCATTTCCCGTGACGCGCGCCTGTGCCTCTGTGGCCTTTTTGCATTTGTCGGCATCCACAGCCTTTTTGCCCATGACTACGCATTCCTTTAATACCTTGTGTCGTAAATCATCGTTACGAACCAGTTGTTCAACTGAATAGCCGCAGGCGCTAAGGCTGAGTGCCAAAGAGAGCATCAGGAACTTGATAGTGAGACTTGATTTCATAGTGTGCCTTCCTTATGTTGATGGCACCAATTATACCTGGAATAACATGGAATCCTACGAGCACTTGCAATGTCCTCTTTGCAATTCAACGCAGAGCGCGCATTTCTGGCGGGACAAGCGGCGGAACTATGTTATCTGTTCGCAATGCGAACTGGTGTTTGTACCTGTTGCAGAACATATCAGCCCGACACAGGAGAAGAAGCAGTACGACATGCATCAAAATTCGCCCAATGATACGCGCTATCGGCAGTTCTTATCCCGGCTTGTAAATCCACTACGTCGAAGGCTGCCGGACAGGAGCAAAGGACTGGATTTTGGTAGTGGACCCGGTCCGACCGTGTCGGTAATGTTGGAAGAAATGGGGCATCAGGTAACTCTCTATGACAAATTCTATGCCCCGGATACGGCAGTGCTACGTTATGAGTATGACTTTATTACATGCACAGAAGTGGTTGAACATCTCGTGAATGTTGGCCAAGACTTAGATACGCTTTGGGGTCTGTTGACTACGGGAGGCATCTTGGCCGTAATGACAAAAACCCACGAGGGACGTGAGCGCTTTTCTCAATGGCATTATAAGAACGACCCAACCCATATCGTGTTTTTTTCCAAGGCCACGATGAAATATCTAGCTAATCATTGGCAGGCCAGTCTGGAGCTTATTGAGCCGGATGTTTTTATATTTGAGAAAGGATGATGCTTTCCGATTTGAGATCTTGCGCGTTAATCGGATTTCTTTATGCCGATGGCTATTTGCTGAACTGCCTGATCCAGGGTTTCGAAGGTTTTAGGGAGCATTGCATATTGCTGGTCATGAACGTAGAGCTCCATTTCTGCGGCGAGCTCTGACAATACATCGTATCCATACCCACCGCCGATACCTTTCAACTTGTGAAGAATATCGCGGAGTTCATCCCAGCTTTTGTCTGCTATGGCCCGCTTGATCGTGCCAAGAATTGTCGGCAAACTATCGACAAATCTTTCTACCAAGTCCTGCATGTCAGGTTCTTCACGGAGAATGGTGGAAAACACAGGTTTCAAAACGACATTGCCTTGTTGTACAAGATAACCATCTAGTGTGTTATAGAGCCCATCCTTGTTAATCGGCTTGGGGATGAAGGCATCAAAACCGGAGGCCAGGCAGCGTTTTTGATCATCAGCGGTGGCATTCGCCGTCATCGCAATTATAGGTTTGTCATATCCCTTTTCACGTAGTAATTGCGTTGCCTGGTATCCGTCCATTTCGGGCATTTGTATGTCCATGAGGATTACATCAAATTCACCGTCAATTGCCTTCTCGACACCGTCGCGTCCATTTCTCGCAAGTTCGGCAGAGAGTCCTGCTCGTCTCAAGAAATGCAGTGCAAGTTCCTGCAGGGCGGGCGTGTCTTCAACGATAAGTATGCGACCCTGTAGTGTACGTTTGGTTTCTTGATTGCCATTCTCTTGTGTATATCCTGCGTCATATTGCTGAAGATAGCCGGCGTCATCGTGTATTTCAGCAGCTGAGATGGTTAGTGTGAAACAACTGCCTTTGCCTGGCGTGCTTTTCACAACGAGATCGCCACCCAACATACGCGCAAGTTGTCTGGAGAGTGGAAGTCCCAGTCCGGTCCCTCCATACTTGCGGGTTGTAGTTGAATCAGCCTGAGAGAATTTCTCGAAAATCTTGACGAGATGCGCATCTTCTATTCCTATGCCGGTATCTGATACAGCAAACGCAAGTTTTTCTGAGAACTTGTCGTGAGAAATGTGGATAGTAACACTACCCTCTTGTGTGAATTTGATGGAATTACTCAATAGATTAATGAGTATTTGTTTTAGTCGAGTAGGGTCTGTTTTCAAGCGTGCAGGGATGGGTGTATCAAACTCTATCGTGAATTTGAGCGACTTCGTGTTAGCTTGTTGCTGCATAACAGTGTAAATATCGGTGAGTAGACTGGCGACATCGGTTTCCAGAGATTCTATTTCCAGTTTGTTAGCTTCGATTTTGGAAATATCCAGCAGATCATTGATGATATCTTTCAAATGTGTACTGCTGCGAATGATGGTGTTGATGAACTTTTTTCGCTCTACATCACTAATGCCAGAGTCGAGTAGCGAGTCTGCATAGCCAATGATAGCGGTCAATGGCGTGCGCATTTCGTGACTCATATTGGCGAGGAATTCGCTCTTGGCCTGACTCGCAGCCATGGCGTCATCCTTAGCGACCGCAAGTTCACGGGTACGACTTTCGACCATCTCCTCAAGACGCGTGCGATGCTCTCTCAATTCGGCTTCGATGCGTTTGTTGTAGGTGATATCCGTGCCATAAACATAAACACTATTCAGTGCTGGTGCAAAAAGAACGCTATAAATGACATCGCCGCAATCGATTTCCAGTCTCTCGGGGTCTCCGCTTTCAATCGTCTTGGTAACAACAGCTAAAATATCATCCGGCACGATATCACCGACGTTTATATTCCAGTGGAATAGCAAAATATCTGTGCGTGAATTGGCGTAGGATAACTTTCCATTTTTCTCAATTTTAAGTACGGCATTCCAGGTTTCCTCTGGAAATCTTGCCAGTTCGCGTATCTGCTTTTCCTGTTCAAGCCGCTGTGAAATGTCGTGGATACTTCCAATGAATATGATCTGATCGTTTAGCATCATTTCCGTAACGGCAAGATCGATAGGAATCATATTGCCGCTTTTTTGCTTGAGTTGAAGCTCACGACGCATATTGACAACGCGACTCTTGGCGTAACGGCTGCCGGGCACCATGTACGATGAGTGTCGTGAACTATGTGTGCTGTCCATGAGTATCTCGACGGGCTTTCCAGTAAGCTCTTCATTAGAATAGCCGGAAATTCTCTCGATAGTCTTATTGGCCAGTAGGATTGTGCCATGTATATCGGTGGTGATGATGCCGTCGTAGACATTGTTTAATATATTCTTTAAGTATGTCTCTCCATCCTTAGCCTTTTTTTCAAGACGTTTATTGTCTGTAATGTCTGTGATCAAAATAAGATCATTGCTGTTTCGTTTGAGAAATTGAATATTTAGCCAACGATCCTTTGGCGGAAAGTAAATGGTTGTACGATTGTTGTTTTGATTTTTATCAAAGTTGTTTAGCGGTTTGTACAATCCACTCATCAGTTCAGGAATCGCGTCCCAAATAAGGATTCCTTGTTGTGAGGATAGATCGACACCGAAAAATTCATCGCACGCCTTATTGCCGCTTAGCAGTCGATGGGATTTGTCTAGTAGAAGAATTCCGTTTTCCTTTAGTTCCCGATCGGACAGATAGACAGCTGTGTCGCTCAGTCGTGATATGGTAACAGAGAACATGTTCACTGATGGCTGAAAGGTAAACTCTATATTTAGAAGTTGGTCTTTAAAGTCGACGGATGTTTCCAGGAACGAGGATTCGGGTGAGGCAAGCCATTTCAATACATTCTTTGGCAAGTTAAACAGATCTGTTATCGAAGCACTGTCTGTGATTTCTGTGTGTACAGGACTGCTCTGATCTATTTGAAAATCGACAATATTGAGACTTCTATCAAGAAGAAGTATAGACTTGTCATTCCGTTGTTGAAGCTCGGTCATGGATTTAATCTTTGCTGTCGGCACCCAGGCTGCGTTCGATTTGCTGGGTGATCGCATGAAACCTATCTTCGATGGCACGGCCACGGTCATAGATGCCATTCATTCTGTCCGAGGTATCGGTAACCAGTCTCAGCAATCTTTTTTCCTGGTCTTCCGTTAAATCCGCCGTCAGAAATTCTTCTTCTACGCGAATAATCAAGGCTTCGAAGACTTGAGTGATTTCCAGTTTGTTGGCTTCTTGCGCCGTGCTTATGGCTTCAACTGCGTCATGTGTATTGTTTAGAAGTTCTACGAGGGCAACTTTTTGTTTAGAAAGTGAGATCGCATTTTGCAGGCTCTGAACCCGCGATGCCGCACCTTCGGCGAGCGTGGCTAGATGATCTTTGTATCGTCCGTATTTCAGACTGTCGTCAATCGGCATGTTCTTGATCAGAACCGTCATCACTGGAAAATTAAACGCAGTTCGTGATTCGAAATCATAGATTCGTTTTGCGTCTTTAAGTTTGTATAGCAACGTCGATTCTAGCGGTCTGACTACTCCACTGCTGTCGTAGTCCAGGTATTCGTTGTTTTCGATACGAATTTGTACCGCACTATTCAAACCGTATTCCTGAAGTGCCTTCATCAAAGTATCAGCAAGGTCGTCATAGGTATCGCAGCGAAAGCTTCGGGTAAAGAAGTTCAATACCACGCCAATTTCACCGGTATTGGTCAAGGCTTCCATAACCGCTTTTGTGGCATTAGACGTGTTGTTTTTCAGGGATTGCAATTTTTTGCCTAGCTTTACTGCGACCTCGACCTTTTTTTGCAGTTCATTGGGCTGAAATGGTTTTACCAGATAGTCTTCGCCACCTGCTTCGTATCCCTCAATTCGTTCCTCAATGCTGTCCAGGCCAGAAACAAAGATAACTGGAATGTCTTTGGTTTCAGGTGTGTCTTTAATGCGGCGACAAACCTCGTATCCGGTCATATTGGGCATTTTTACATCAAGAATGACGACATCGACTAACTTGTCTTTCAGATAGGCCAGGCATTTTTCGCCATTATCGACGTAGTCGAGCTGGTAGTTTTGTCTTAGGGCGCTTTTAACCAGATCAAAATTGAGGTCTTCATCGTCTACGACAAGTATGGTGGGTTTTTCGCTCATAACAGTCCAGTTCTATATGGTCAATGTAAACATCCACATAGGTTTTCGACCTCAACGGCAACATGCTTGAGTTTATGAGCAAAGAAGAAGCGGATTACGAGATAGAAAAACAGCCGATTAGCTTTGTGCGCTCGCCAAGC
This sequence comes from Gammaproteobacteria bacterium, assembly GCA_029881255.1. Classification (NCBI taxonomy): domain Bacteria; kingdom Pseudomonadati; phylum Pseudomonadota; class Gammaproteobacteria; species Gammaproteobacteria bacterium. The sequence continues at coordinate 44,974 of JAOUMY010000004.1, forward strand.
CCGCATAGCTGCGTTTTGCGCGTTTTTCGGCGCTATCTATCCAGTGGCGAATTCGGTTCGAATCACCGAATTTGGAGTATTTACCCCAGGAGTTTAGTAATACGATGATGACCGGGCGTTCATTAATGTTGGTATGCATAACCATGCAGTAACCAGCGTCTGCAATATAACCGGTTTTGCTAAGGTTGATATCCCAACTTTTCCTGCGAACTAACCGATTCGTATTGAAAAACTCTACTTTCCAGCCACTACGGTGGTCGATTACATAATCTTTGCCACTGGTCGTCATGTCGCGTATTAAAGGGTAGGAATAGGCGGCGTCGACGATTTTCGCCAGTTCACTGGCTGTGGAGATATTGCCGCTATGTAAACCAGTGGAGTCAGTAAAATGCGTATTTTTCAACCCCAATGCATCGGCTTTGATATTCATTGCGGCTACAAAGGCTTTTTTGCCACCCGGAAATGTTCTGGCGAGTGCTGCCGCCGCGCGATTTTCTGAAGCGGCAAGGGCTATTAGTAACATGTCTTCCCGTGTAAGTTGTGTCCCATAGGAAAGACGCGACTTCGATCCGCGTAAACGATCTCTGTCAGCGCGCTTGATTTTCAAGATTTCATTCATCGGCAACTTTGAATCAAGAATGACCATCGCCGTCATGAGCTTGGTGAGCGAGGCTATGGGTCTTTTCTCATTGCTGTCCCGTTCAAAAAGTACCACTCCATCTCGTTGATCCATGACGATGGCGGCACTAGAGCGTAGAAACAGTTTTTTGGGGTCCAGGTGTTCCGCCAGAAATTCGGCGGGAACATAAGTGCTGGAGCTTGTCGTTTCACTATTGAATTCATTGTCTGATACGCTCTCCGCGTAGGTATTCACGGTGAATACGAGCGAAAACAGCAACGAAAAACAAAAACGGTTAGTAAACGACATCATTTCTCCACAAAAACCAGAATTAAAGGGACACTATTCTATGGGAATACAAGGATCATTCCAGCATTTTTTTATGTCCAAATTAATTCGACAAGAATTGGGAAATTATTTAGTTTTTTTCGGCCAAAAAAACTGATTTTTATAGGATACTCTTGTTTGTTATTATCTAACATATTGATTTTAATGGATGTGCGTTGAGCTGGAAGTTGGTAACGGTGTGACTATTGCTTCTGACTCGATACAGAAAGGCAAAAGGAGCCAGCCGCAGTGTCGATTTTTCGAATTTTGACTGGATTTGCCATCTTTGCGGCTGTGTTATCCCTATTCGCAATATTTGGATCTCAGCAGTCCGGGGTGTGGTATAGCGTGGTTCCCCCGCTGGCGGGGGTGGTTCTGGCCTTTGTCACACGTCGTTTGCTGTGGAGTCTATTGGCGGCGATGCTGTTGGGGGCATTGCTGGTCGCGATTGAGCAAGGTGAGACTGCGTCTACGTTTTTTCCGACAGGCATAGGGCTGGCGTTTACCTACGCCTATAAGGCATTACTCGACCCGTGGAGCCTGAAAATTCTGGGCTTCGTCTTTTGTATTCTTTCGATGATTTCCGTGATCATTTTGTCAGGCGGTCTGAAAGGCATTGTGACTTATCTGCAGCGGTATTCTCATGGCGCGCGTTCAAGTCAGTTAATGACGGCGGTGCTAGGGTTGTTAGTGTTTATTGATGACTATGCAAACACCATGATAGTCGGATCGGCCATGCGGCCAGTCACAGACAGTCATCGCGTTAGTCGAGAAAAACTGGCCTTTATTATTGATGCGACGAGCGCGCCGGTAGCGGGTCTGGCGGTCATCAGCACCTGGATCGGATACGAAACAGGACTGTTTACCAAAGTGTCTGAGTCTTTGCAGATAGGGCTTGATGGCTACAGTATGTTTTTTGATGCGCTGGCCTTTCGTTTTTATTGCGTATTGATGTTGTTGTTCGTCTTTCTGAATATCATTATGCAGCGTGAGTTTGGCGCAATGCATCGGATCTCGTCTTCGTCTCTCGGCTCCAATAGTGTTTCGCCTCAAATTGTCCAACATAGTCATTCCGGGTTCTCAATGGTAGACGCTTCGGCAGACGCGCGAATTTCGGCCTGGAGCGCTATTTTGCCTCTGGGCTTGATGATGTTCACGTTGTTAGGTGGCTTGTGGATAGATGGAAAAGGGCTAAGTCTGTTTCAACAAAGTCTATTTGCACCGCTATTGCCCTGGATGTGGATGGACGTGATAACGCAGGCTAAAAACAGCAGTACAATTCTATTACTATCGGCGAGCGTTGGATTGATCGCTGCCGCGGCTTGCGCGACTTTTATCGCGCACGTTTCCTGGGCCGCGATAGCACGCGCTGCCTATGTTGGTGTGAGAAGCAGTTTGCTGCCCGTGGGAATACTCGTGTTAGCCTGGTCGTTGAAATCTGCGTGTGACGCGCTGGGCACAGGAGAGTTTTTGGCACACAGCATTGGACAAGTGTTGCAGCCTTTTTGGTTTCCGTTATTGTTGTTTGCGGCAGCCGCGTTGACTTCGTTTGGAACAGGAACGAGTTGGGGAACCATGGCGATTTTGATTCCCACGGCCATACCTGTTGCCTACGCACTGGATGGAAACCAGTACGGATTAATTACTATGATTAGCTTGGGGGCTGTGCTGGACGGTGCAATCTTTGGCGATCATTGCTCACCGATTTCCGATACAACGATTATGAGTTCAATAGCCAGTGGGTGTGATCATCTGGAACACGTGCGCACACAGATACCTTATAGTTTGACGGTTGCTCTCACGGCAGCCCTATGTGGTTATATACCAGTTGCTTTGGAATTCTCGCCACTGCTGTCCTATGTGACAGGCTTTTTTGTACTTTGGGCGATATTGTATTTCTCTCCCCGTGCGTATTCCCGGGTAGGGGCTAGTCCTGATAACGGCTAAAAATGGAATCAAACTGGTCCTGCACTCTGAGAAAAGCCTCCAGTATTTGCGGATCAAAATGATGAGGCTTGGTGCGTTCATCACCATTGCAGATAATGTGCACCGCTTCATTATGACTCATTGCATCTTTATACACACGACGCTGGCGCAAGGCATCATAGACATCGACGATGGCGACTATTCTGGCGGCAAGCGGGATTTCTTCGCCAGAAAGTCCGCAGGGATAGCCACTCCCATCAAATTTTTCGTGATGATAACGCGCAATTTCTGCTGCCATTTTCAAGCGCGGTGAATTTCCTAAAATTCGCGCGCCAGCGATAGTGTGTTGTTTCATGACATTGTATTCGTCTTCATTGAGTATGCCGGGCTTTTTCAGAATATTGGCTGGCGTGTGGATCTTTCCAACATCATGCATTTGCGCGGAGTAGGCAATTGTGTTGACGAAGTTGTCCGGTTGATTGAGTTCGCGTGCGAGAACACGACAGTATTCATTTATACGGTTGATATGGGAGCCGGTGTCCTGGTCATTGGTTTCCGAAGCGCGGGCCAGTGCTTCAATGGCATAAATAAAGGCTTCTTCAGTTGCCTTGTTTTCAAGGGAAATACGCAATAGGGCATTGGAGTATATCGCCAGGGTTTTAAGCACCATGGCATCGAACTGATTGATTCGATCGCCTTCGTAAAACGCAATAATAGCGACATGACCACTTCGGTACATCGCATACCGATGAACATTTCCTGTAAATTCCCTTATTTTGGGATCGATGTCTTGTTGAAACTCTTCGGGTGTCTGTTGGCTGTCTTCGATATTGAAGTAGACGGCGTTTTGTTGCCGCTGTTCATTTGAGGGCAAGGGTTTCCACAAAGTTTCAAATATGTCGGCGCTGATTTTTACGGCATCTTCCTCGCCGAAATAGATATGGCCCACAAAGGCGTCATTTTTGCTGAGTGAGGCGAGATATACAAATTTCGGCGTAGCCGCGTTGCCCATATGATCATTGTGTAGAAAGGTTTTTACAATCTGGGTGAAATGGTCCTCCAGATTAAAACTCAGTGGATCGTATTCATTGAAAATCTGGTCCACTAGTTCACTCATCTCGCGTATCAGATTCTGGCTGTCGTGCAGGCGGCGCTCAATACCACGTCGATGAGTGATATCTCTCCCAGCAATAAAAACAGCATCCAGATTGGGCGCGCTATTGATGGTGTAGTCAATGACATGGCCTTCGATATGATGTTCTATACCGAGTTTGTTTTTGTTGTTCCGTATTGCCGAACCGATAATTTCAGCAAACTCTGCCGGCAAGAGTCGATTAGCATCCTGGACCGAAATCGAAGTGTCATTGAGAAATTGTCTGGCTGCCGGATTGATATATTCAATATGGCCACTAAGACTGGTCTTGATCACAATGTCTGGATTCAGTTCCGGAAATATTGCCAGTGAGTTTTGTTGGCGTATGGCTATCACCTTGCGACCAGATACGATCACCAAAAGGGGAATCAAAAAGGGTAGTATAATTTCCCCCATGACAATGACTGGGCTTTTGCCAAGCGATTGGGACAGACTTAGTAAATAGTTGGCGCCCGAATTCCATTGGTAATTAAATGCTTTTAGAAAGTGTATAAACAGGGCGATGGCAATTGCAACGAACAGGGGGCGTGCGAAAAGATAGCGCAAAAGCGCTTCGGGTTGTTCGAACAGTCCAGTCTGTTGCGTGGCTCTCTTAAGAAACATTGCAGATCTTGTTGAAATAAGTTAGAAATCTTCGGCCCTGGTGAGACAGTTCAGGCTATCGTCTGAGAGTTAATTTATCTTGAATGATGCCAGGTGGTTTCGGTATGGGGAGGTAATGAAAAACATGCAGGTCATTTTTGAAGAACTTAGTATTGGTACAGATCATCGTCTTCAATTTATTGATATTGGAGCAGCCATTCAGCAGGCCGTGCATAAATCAGGTGTCAGGCAGGGCATGGTCTCTGTTCAAGGCTTGCATACCACGACCGCAATTACCATCAATGAAAACGAGTCACGACTTATGCAGGATATCGAAAAGTTTGTAGAGAGAATTGCCCCGAGCGATGCGCATTATTTGCACAACGATATTCATCTACGCGACTGCCCACCGGATGAACCGGAAAATGCTCATGCCCATTTGCTAGCCATGATGTTTGGCAATAGCGAATCGTTGGCCGTTACCAATGGAAAAATTGTGCTTGGTAAATGGCAGTCTATATTCCTTGTTGAACTGGATGGTCCAAGACGGCGTTCAGTTGCAGTACAGATTCTGGGGAGTCAGTAGGAAGGAAGGGGCTTTTCTCGGTTGGGAAAAAGCCCCGTTCAAATCTATTTAGAGGAGCTAACCATATACTTTACGGCTGCTGTAACGTCTGCATCGCTTAAAGATGGGTTACCGCCTTTTGGAGGCATAAATCCCTTCGCGCCTTGTACTCCGTTGATCGCGTTCTTAACCAATGCGTCTTCACCCTTGGCTATACGTTCCTTCCATGATGCTGTGTCACCGACTTTCGGCGCACCTGCCATTCCAGTACCGTGACACATTTTGCATGCCTTGTCATAAACCGCGTTGCCATCCGCCAAGACATTGCTGGAAACGACTGCCAGTGCTAGTGCACCGGATAGGGCACAAACTAAATTCCGTATTTTCATCGACCCACCTCACTATTTTCAACTCTCGATTTGACTATAGATCAAATCAACAAGACAGGAAAGGACTTTATTTTTCTGAATGATTTGCACAGGTATTCCTTTCCAGTTTTAGGAAAATAATGACGTATTATTTCGATCTTGCAGACTAAACAATAATCCCCAATTATGGTTACAATTTGGCGAGTAATTTTCAGGGGGGTCAATTGGTATGACTGATTCACTTCATATCGTCTGTCCGCATTGCGAAGCTGTCAACCGCATCGCATCGAGCCGGTTAATGGACGCACCGAAATGTGGAAAGTGTCACAAGGAGTTGTTCTTAGGACAGGTTCTGGAGTTAAACACGGCGCGTTTTCAGCAGCATCTGCAACGTAGCGATATTCCAATCCTGGTAGATTTTTGGGCTCCCTGGTGTGGACCATGTAAAATGATGGCGCCACAATTTCAACAAGCAGCAGCGCTGCTCGAACCCAAGTTGAGGCTGGTCAAAGTCAATACAGAGGTCGAGCAGGCCTTATCGGCAAAGTTTTCAATCCGAAGTATTCCCACATTGGTGCTATTTAAAGGGGGGAGGGAAGTGGCGAGACAGGCCGGTGCAATGGGGACATCAGATATAGTGAATTGGGCGCGAAGCCACTAAGTCGGTTTACCGGGAAATGGCTACTGTTCGGGTCATCGTCAATTTTTCCAAGAGTGCACGTTACGCCTTTAACGCGCTGGTAGGAGCGTTGGATAGTCATATAAGCGACCCGCGTCTGAGTATATGCGCCGCGCGTCGGCGTCAGGATTTGCCTGAACTTCTTCGTGAAAATCTATCGGATTTTACCGTTGTGCTTTGGTCGTTTTATTCGCCTGGCTTCGAGGCAGCAAGCTGTCATCTTAACGAAGTCAAAACTCTGATAGATCGCGACGATATTATTCATGTTGCCGGTGGCGTTCATGCCTCTGCTGAGCCACTTCAAACCTTGAGAGCGGGTTTCGACTATGTGGTCATAGGCGAGGGTGAGCAGGTATTGGTCGAACTTGTGCAAAGACTCCTGGCTCAGCAGTCCTTACAAGATCTACAGGGACTAGCGTATCTCGAAAATGGCAATATGCAACGACGTGGACGCGGACCTTTGATCGACCTGAATGATTATCCGCCATTTTCACCCCGTTACCATATGTTTGGCGCAATAGAGATTACACGTGGATGCGTATACGCTTGCCGCTTTTGTCAAACTCCCTATGTAAGCAAGGCACGCTTCCGTCATCGCAGTATAGAAAATATAGTCGAATATGCGCGAAGAATGCGTAAAGAGGGTTTTAAGGACTATCGATTTATTACGCCAACATCGTTGTCTTACGGTGCGGTTGGGGAGGAGGTAAATCTGGATGCCATCGAAAACTTGCTGTCCGGGGTCCGGCTTGCCGTGGGTCATGACGCGCGTGTGTTCTTCGGGACGTTTCCGTCTGAGATACGCCCTGAACATGTATCAAGAGACGCTCTCGAGCTCATTAAAAAATACGCGGACAATGATAATCTGATTATTGGCGGGCAATCCGGGTCTCAAAATGTTTTAGACTTGAGCAAAAGAGGACATTCGGTGCAGGCTATCGTCAGTGCGGTGGAGCTATGTGTGGCTGAGGGGTTTCTTCCTAATGTCGATTTTCTGTTTGGCTTACCGGGTGAAAGTGAAAGAGATGTGGAAGCGACACAGGCATTGATTACGACCTTAATCGACAAAGGGGCAAAGATACATTGTCATACTTTTATGCCCTTGCCCGGTACGCCTTTTCAGCGAGAGGCGGCGGGCGATGTCGATGAAAAATCCAGTCAGTTTATTTATCGACTCGAATCCAGTGGCAAAGCGTATGGTAAGTGGAAAAAACATGCTGAGACGGCACATCGCCTGGTTCAACTCAGAGACAATCGGATTGAGTAGGACTGCCGTCCGGCTCGAATTCCGGTTTAGTCTATGCTAACGGGTTTTTCCTCGATAAAGGATTCAACAACACTCAAGTCATCGTTACTGATATCAACGAATTCCAGGGTTGAGTAATATACATCCCCTTTGAGGTGGGTATGGATGATGCGCGTTTTGGCATTTACCTCAAACAGACGATGACACACAGGTAGCAGGAAGCGCACATTGAGTATGGCGCCGATCTGGCCAGGGGCCTGAAAAACGATACCAATGCTCACCGCAGAAACGCTAACAATTTTTGCAGTAACACCCTTGCCATTACTCATACGAATAAAGACAGGGCGATTGGCTGCGGTCTTCCGTACGTTGTGCGCATGGTCAAGAAATTTTGCGTCGTCTTGTGTTATTAGCAGACTCATGACTTGGATTCCTTAGCAATCAACTCTTGGTTACTATATCGGGTTTCATACCTGGATTTATGTGATGTAATTCCAGTCGTCGTTGCACTGGGGTCACAATTTGCCGCATTGGTGTACAAAAACATACGAGATTGAGCGTGTTAAGAACATGCCGCGCAAATCGTATCTGAGAGGAAGCGTTCTCTATTTGATGATTTCAGCGGGTCTGATTTCGTTGGTTAAAGACAGACCACCGAGTAATGTCAAAATACCATTGGTTTGGCCTACGGACAATTGACGAGTCGGGTTTGATAATGCCCCGCCGTGTGTCCAGATGCCGCTGAGTGGGTCATAAATTTGAATTTGATCGAGTTGCTGCCCATCTGGTCCACCCCATAAGCCACCAAAAACATGGAGACGTCGATTGTAGACAGTCGCGCCCATCAGGTATCCGCCAGTATTTAGCGGGCGCAAAGTTTCCCAGCTATCCAGAAGAATGTCATAGCGGTGAACTGAGCGAACAAAATCTTGAGAGTTCTCGGAATTTATCTGACCGCCGATATAGTAGAGAGAGTCGTCCTGGGCAAGTAAGGCGGCGTAGCGCCGGTTTTGCAAAACTTCCGCGCCTTTTTGCCATGAATCGGTCTCCGGGTCGAGGACCAGGATGTTATGCGTATGGGTGGCATCTGAACTCGTAGGGATATCGGAATCGTCTATCGTCTCGGTTTGCGTATCCACAATTGTTTGTCGGTCGCCGCCAACCACGTAAATCTTTCCATCCAATGCCGTAGCACTGGCACCGTAGAGCGTGTATGGCAACGAGGGCCCTTTACGCCATGAGTTGCTCGTCGTTTCAAATATATCGACATCGGTTAACACGGTATCTTTCCTGGTAACTCCACCAATCACGTAAATGTCAGTGCCGAGTACTGCGCTAGCGCTCGCATATCTAACGAAGGGTAGCGAGACGTGAGTGCGCCACTGGTCGGCTGGAATACTGTACGACTGAACCGCATTGGTAATTTCACGTGTGTCCGCCGTTATGCCCCCAATTAAATAGACGGACTCACCGACTTGCGCGTTTGTCGAAAGTAAGTGTATCGCAGCGGGGTTCTTTCGCGGATACCAGAGATTTTCTTTAAACGAAAAGTTGGCGCTCTGTTTGACAGGGATATCGCCAATCAACCCACCAAGAATAAACAGGTGACCATTCAATAAATAGCTATGGTAATGCTCTCGCTGATCGATCATTTGCGCGACATTCACCCAGGAACTGTTTTCGCTTACACCGGATAGGCTAAAATTCTCCATCACTTCGAAGTTATTGAGCAATTTTTGTTCAACGTCATAACCATTTATCCGGTACAAATTATTGTCCGCGTAAATAATTTGCGCATGTTCCATGGGCTTGGACAGTGGTGAAACTTCGCTACCGGATGTCCAACTGTTATTGCTTAAGTCGTAGACAGCGATATTATCGGTTATACCATCCGGGGTACGGCCGCCAGCAATAATTATTTTGTTCCCGGTCTGCGTGAGAGCGAAACGACTTCTTGCAATGCTTAAACTTGGACCCTGCCCACCGACTAGTTCGATTTGTCCGGGCGATACAAGAAAGACAGATACGGAATCTAGCGGGTTGCCATCGATATCTTCGCCACCAAAATAGAAAATATATTTTCCATCACTACTGGTAACACATCCACCATAGGCGCGAGGCGTGTCGATGACGGCAGACGAATTCGGTGGCTCCAACTGCTCTTGTTTGAGGTTTAGAATGTCAATGTTTGTTTGTATCTTCGATATATAGCTGGAGATTCCGCCAAGCACATAGGCATAGTCGCCTGAGACGCAAACGCTATGTCCATGTCGATAACTGTTGGCAGACCGGGTGCCATCGAAGCGATTGTTGTCGAAATTATAGGTAGCCATTTCTATCGACGTTTTGCCGTCGGGTGTCTGTCCACCGTGAACGTAAATCGTATTTTTGTATCTGAAGGTTGCTGCATCCTTCAGGCCGTGTTCAAACGCTAGGTTAAACAGACGCGTGTTTTCCGGGAAATACACGGCGAGTTCATCACCCAATGGCAAGGGAGAATCATAAATGGCTTGAAGACGGTAGTAATAGGTAGTTCCCGGCGTCAGTTGTTGGTGTTGATAGCTTACAATTTTGTTTAGGGAAATTCTGGCACTTTGATCGGTGACTCCGGGTTGCTTGCTCCAGAACAAATTGTAGCCGCTCGCATCCATGTCTTCCCAGAATAGTGCAATACCATCGCTGTCCACTTGTTTTACATTAATGCCAGCAATGATGCTTACTCCAATCTCGCGCTCGATATTTTTGAATAAGGCGCGGATCGTTACGGTGCCAGGGCGTTTGGCTGTGACTATTCCCGTCGTGCCTTCGACGGTGGCTGTATTTGCATCAACGCTTGACCACTTGAGGCGGCGATTGACTTCACCATGATTGCCATCGCTAAAAACGCCGTCACTGATCAGTTTGATGCGCTTGCCGGTAACAACAACCTTACCCGGTGGCGTGATCTCGAAGTCGACGAGTTCAGGTAGTATGTTTATCGCGACTTCCCCTGTAAGTTGTCCAAATTTTACGTATATGGTGACGTCACCGTATCCCGTCGCTTCAAGAATTCCCCCCTCATTTATGACGGCGATGTTCTCATTGCTGGTAGACCACTCAAGTCCTTCTTCGATGCGTCGAAATCGGCCTTCTCCCAAATTGCCGAGTGCATCTACGCGTATGGTATCTCCTTGAGTAATTTTTGAAATGCCGACAGAAGGGAAAACAGCGGTGATTTCGGGGAGAGGTTTTATCAATAGCGGGAGTTCTTGTTCCATTTTTTCAAAGTAGACTCTGATGACAACTTCGCCAGGTTCGTGAGTCGTAAGTTCCCCGTTACGCGTGATGCGCGCGATTTTCTCGTCACTACTAACCCAGTTAACTTTGTCGCTGATATCTTTTTCGATTTTTTCATCATAAATACCATAGGCGTATAGCCGGTCTGAGTTGCCTATCGTATAGGTGAGTTCAGAAGAATAAATTCGTATACCGGTGAGTTTAGGTTGAGCGCCGAAGGGATTTGCCTGATTACCCCCGCCACAACTCGTTAGCACGAGTAGACATGCACAGAGGATCAATGTTGAAATTTTGCGGGCAGGGGCCATGGCCTTATATTTTTCCCTCGGGTATTGGCGTTATTCTAATGGCTTTCTTGAGGTGATGCATCGCCGTTAACGAACTGGTTATGCTAGTCATGGGGGCTGAAGCATGAATTAATTCGCTTGTTTGTATATCTTGTTGTATTTAAAGAGTAAATATGATTGGATTCTTCTGAGTGCCTGGCCAGTGCTTACATAAGCTCATCTGGCGCGGGAATTCGATTGACGACTAGTGGTCTTAGACATTCTTAAGGCAAGGTAGTGGTGTAACAAAATCCAGGGTTTGATTTCTAAAGTAGTGGTGGTATGTGAAGAAAGGATCATCCATGAACAGACAATTGGCGACGGTATTCGTTTTGATGTTTGCCCTATTGCCCGCGACAGGGCAGGCATTTCAATTTTTGAAAGACTTCCAGGGAAATATCAAAAGCCTGACGGATTATACCGGCAAAGGTAAGTGGACGGTGGTAATGATGTGGGCGCATGACTGTCATGTGTGCAATCAGGAGGCCCATCAGTATGTGAAATTTCACACGGCGCATAAAGACAGGGACGCAATCGTGCTGGGAATCTCTATGGATGGATTGGAAAAAAAGAAGGAAGCGGAGAGTTTTGTTCAGCGCCACAAACTGAATTTTGACAATCTCTATGGCGAGCCCGAAGCATTGGCTGAGGCGTTCGAAAACTTGACCGGGGTTTCCTGGTTTGGTACGCCGACGTTTCTATTCTTTAATCCCAAAGGGGAGATTATGGCGCAACAGGTCGGCGCAGTACCCCCTAAATTGATCGAACAGTTTATGGTCAATAATCCCTAGCGCACGCAATTACGAGGGGTGCCATTTGCGAAGGCGTTAATGTTGCGGGTGATCTCGTTTAACAATTCCTGTCTTGCCCGTTGACCGGCCCAGGCGACGTGAGGTGTCAGGATGAGATTGGGGATATCGTTTGCCAGCAAAGGATTGCTGGCAATCGGCGGTTCCTTGCTCAAGACATCGATTCCAGCACCGGCAATTTGACCTGCACGCAGCGCCGATGCTAAAGCACTCTCGTCTACTATCCCCCCACGGGCGGTATTAATCAGAAAGGCGCTTTTTTTCATTAATGTCAGTTCGCGAGTCGAAATCAGGTTTTGCGTGAATTCACTAAGCGGGCAATGCAGAGTGACAATGTCTGCAATGCGCAACAAATCATCCAGTGGGACTCGATCGCCGGATGATGATGGTTGGATATTCGTGGTCTGTAGCGATTGAGCGACCAGAACCTTCATGCCGAAGGCGCCGGCCATTTGCGCAACGCCTCGTCCCAGCTCCCCATAACCGACTATTCCCAGCGTCAGCGCATTCAACTCGACCATAGGATAATCGAGTACACAAAAATAAGGACTGCGCTGCCACTGACCATCGTGCGCGGCCCGGTGATGTTGAAAAAGATTGCGTGTTAACGCCAGCATCAAACCGAATACGTGTTCGACTACCGATGCCGTCGCGTATCCGCGTGCATTGGCGACGGTTATTCCCAGACGAGTAGCCGCGTTTATGTCGATATTGTTATAGCCGGTTGCAGCGACACAAATGAGTTTCAAATTCTTTGCGGCCTGCATGTGGATTTCGTTGATGACGACTTTGTTACTGATGATGACATCGGCATCCGCGATACGCGGCACTAGCTCGTCGGGAGTTGTTGTCGCATGTAGTACGCATTTCGTGAGTGATTTTTCTAAGTCTGACAAGTCGAGATCCTGCGGATGCATGCTGTCCAGATCTAAAAACACACCTTTCATTTTGTTGTTCCTGCGCTGGGTCTATTGGCGAGATCATGGAGATACTGCAATATGGCGTCTTTGGACTTAAGCAGACCCTTGTATTTTAAAACTTCGTCACTCATCGACTCGATAGCATTAATCAAATTGCCGATTTCCTCCGACGTAAGCATTTTCACGTTTTCAATATAGGTCCGTATCATGAACAGATAGGCTTCAACTTTCGGGATTCCTACGAGGCACTGACGCTCGATGCGTACATACAATTCCGGTTTCTCCGGATTGAACTGACGACCTTTCCACGATACAGGATCGGTTCCTTCCGGCGGCTGTGGGTGGTGATTGAGTCGCCCATCTGTCGCGATTCCCCAGGCGAAGCGCACAAAGGGACCTTTCTGCAGGAATTGGCGTGACAATGTGTCGATACCGCGGTTGATTTTTTCCATGTGAGGTACGGGAATATGGGCGCCGGCAAAACATTTTCCGACTTTTTCCTCTGCGGACCAGTGATTGGGAAAACATAAGTGCAAAGCGGCAACCACGTCATGTTTGCCGTCGAGTTGCACCAGGGATACGTCTTCCTGCAAATGCGTGCAAATATAGTCGAATAGATCTGCATAGGGACGTAATGCGCCTGGGCTGCCGTCTATCGTTTCGATCAGCGTATAGTCTTCGCTGAAACGCGCGCGTGACTGATCGAGATCGCATTCCAGCGTAAACGTGCCATCTTTTTCACGATAGGTTTTATACAGATCTGGGTATTCGGTATTCAGCTGGTTCAGTAATAGCGTGATGACTGCCCTGCGCGTGTCATCGCGAAAATCGCGGTAGAGATAGTACTTTTCCAGTGACTCCTCTCTTGATCGCTGTTTGGTCTGAAAATATTCAGACCAACGTTCGTCTATCTGAAAGACATGGTGATCCTGGGGATTGCCAAAATTTTTGTCCAGCGCAGATAAACCGGCCTTGATCTCAAAGCGACCACTGTTATAGGGACAATAGTGAGCAGGTTTAAACATGTGGGGGTTCCAATTCGCGTAGGTGAGAGCGTTTTGTCTTGAGACTATCGTATGAAGCTATGCGATGGCTATAATAAATGCGCTTAGTCTGGTCGACATAATTCATATCGACCGAAATCTCTGCCTGGGCTGTCTCTATTTGTGGGCAGCGGTTCAAACAAAAACGGTGAATACTCTGTATCTGCAACTCGCTATGTTTCTCTTGCTGTTTGTCACCGGGCTTATTCTACGCCAGACCCGGCTTGCGGACAAAGGAATTGCCGCGTCATTACTCAATATTGTCGTCAATTTCGGCTTGCCATTGCTCATATTGGGATCGGTCACGCAAGTCAAACTGGCCGGATATTACTCCTGGTTTCCATTCATCGCGGCAACGGTGATGTTATCGCTGGGAGCCGTGGCCTATTTTTTTACCAGACACAGCACGGTGCTTGAGCAAAAAAGTCGTGGTGTTGTGATTGTCGGCGTGATGATAATGAATCTATCTACGCTTTATCCATTCTTGTCCTGGGCATGGGGAGACGAAGCCGTAGCGCGTCTTGCATTGGTGGATTTCGGGAATGGTGTGATCGCCTTTAGCGTGGTGGTAATGATAGCCTCATGGCATGGCCGGGGGCAGGGCAGTGTTGCATCCTCATTGATACTGATGTTGCGGTTCCTGCCGTTCTGGGCATTGTGGCTGGGTTTACTGATTAACGGGTTTGACTGGTATTTTCCGGAATCGCTGTCGCGTTTCTGTCTTGAATTAGGTAAGTGGATTGTGGTGCTGGTCTTTCTCGCGCTGGGGCTTCATGTCAATATACGCATGGGATTACATCCCTGGATCTGGCGGACAATTGCTGTGCGTGTTATTGGTGGTCTTTTGTTATCCTCACTGTTGGCGTTTTTGTTACCCTTGGACCCGCTTTCTCGCGCCGTGGTAATCGTTGCGGGCGCGGCGCCGATTGGTTTCAATACGCTGGTATTCGCCATACGCGAAGATCTGGATCAGGATCTCGCGGCGACTATGGCGTCCTTGTCCGTGTTGGCCGGTATGATTTACATACCACTACTGATAGTCTTATTGGAACGTTGGCTTTTAGCCGCATAGGGAATTATGCAATTCGATCTTTTCTACGAGCTGGCTGTGCCAGGCCATCTTGAGCGCAGTGAAAGCGAAACCTATCGCGAAGCGCTTTCGGAAATCGCCTATGCGGATGAATTGGGTTTTGGCTGTGCCTGGGTGGTGGAACACCATTTCATGCGAGAATATTCGCACCTGTCCAAACCTGAGATTTTCCTGGGCGCATTGTCGCAGCTCACGCGCAAAATACGACTCGGTCACGCAATTATTCCTCTTCCCTTGCATCACCCGGTGCATATCGCCGAACGCATTGCGACGCTGGATATATTGTCGCAAGGGCGTATAGAGGTTGGTATCGGGCGCGGTTTCTCCCCACTGGAGTTTTCGGTGTTTGGTGCCGATATGTCTCAAAGCCGTCAACAAGTGGAATTTTCGCTACAAACGATACGCAATAGTTTTGAAGGACAGCCGCTTAGCTTTCTGGATAAACAGGGGACTGCGAAAACGTGTGACATCGTACCGCATACCGTTCAGCCAGAAGGTCCGCCGTTATGGACCGCGGCGGTTAGCCCCGAAAGTTTTGAGTGGGCCGCACTACAACGATTGGGCGTGCTCGCCGGACCATTCAAACCCTGGTTTATGGTGAAACAGGATATCGCGCGATTTCGCGAGTTGTGGAGTGACGAAACGCCGCCAAAAACTGGGATGACAGTTGGAATAGTTTGTCTTGAAGATGGCGATTTGGCGCGAAAATGGGCGGAAACTTCGCTCACCTGGTTTTATAAAGAGCTGTAT
Organism: Gammaproteobacteria bacterium; assembly: GCA_029881255.1. NCBI lineage: Bacteria > Pseudomonadati > Pseudomonadota > Gammaproteobacteria > Gammaproteobacteria bacterium. The sequence goes on from JAOUMY010000004.1 coordinate 60,653, forward strand.
CGCACAACGTTGCCAGTATTGGAGAGTTTGTATCCGGGATACGAACACTTTCATGGTCTGGGTAGATTTCGCAAATTGATCAAAATGGGCATTAATTTGCGGATGCTTGAAACCTTTGGCATGGCCGTGGTGGGTACACCGGAGCAATGTATAAAACGTTTACGCAAGTATCAACGCGCAGGCGTAAGTCATTTGTTATGCGCGATTGGGGCTGGTGCCATGCCTACGGAGTTAGTAAAAGAGAGTATGAAGTGTATTAGCGAAAAGGTTATGCCTGCGTTTAGATAAGATGAAAGTTTTTATTACGGGCAGTAGCTCACATCTCGCACAGGCCTTGTTGCCGCGCTTGTGCAATGACAAAGATATCGAGCGGGTATCCGGTCTGGACATCCGACCTTCACGTTTTCACCATCCAAAATTCTTTCCGGTCATCGAAGATATTCGTAGCCGCCGGCTGCAGGCGAGACTACTTGGTCACGATGCGCTTATTCATATGGCCTATGTTGTACTGCGAGGAAGAATGTCCGAACAGACCATGCGCTCAGTCAATGTTGATGGCACTTTACAGTTGTTTTCAACGGCACGGGAAGTCGGTATATCGCGGTTAATCAACCTTTCCAGTGCGGCAGTCTACGGAAGCGGTACCATGCTGAAAGAAGAGGCCGTGTTCAACCCGCTTCCCGATTTTCTGTATGCAGCACACAAGGTAGACGTTGAACGGCGATTGAAAAAAATTGCGCCACATATTATTCAACTGCGTCCGCATATCATTCTCGGCCCCTGTGCCCAACCCTTACTAAAACAGCTGTTACGATTACCTTTTTACATAAAACTGGCTGATCCACAGCCCCGGTTGCAGGCGGTACATGAATCCGATGTTGCTAATGCCATTATGCTTGCCTTGCGGACGACAGGGCAGGGCGCTTTTAATCTTGCACCGGATGATAGCTTGAGCTTTTACGACATGATGTATTTACGCCGTAACTTCAATATTGGCATAACGCCAGAGTTGGCGTCCACACTGGTAAATCTGGCATGGAGGCTTACGGGATGGGGCGGCGAGACTGCCTGGGTGCAGGGCGCAAACAACAGTCTGACCTGTGATAATGGGCGTGCAAAAACTGTATTGGGTTGGCAGCCTATCTATACGACAGAGCAAGTCATTAAAAGCTGTTGAGATCCAGGCGAATATCGTAGCGTTGAAGCTGGCGCATAGTTGGCAATACGCATTTTTCAACGAGGTGTACTCGTTTGGGATTGCAACGCGCACGCTGTCGCCACAACCGTCCATTTGACAATCCTGCGTATTCATAAATCTTTTCATGCGGCAGATAGAACGCAGTCACAAATTCATTGAAGATTCGATTGATCAGGGCTTGGGAGATATAACGTGAAAAACGTGAGGTGCGCGCCATGGCGCGATCTAATTGTTCGCGTGCAAACGCAATATGCCGAGCTTCATCCTTGATATGTCGTGTACACATTTGTTGAATCACCGGATTGACTGAGGAAGAAGACTCTTTGCGTATAAACCGGTTCATTTTGTCAGGTACTTCTTCACCGATAGTAACGACTAGCCAAAATAATGCGCTGTTAAACGGCAGATGAAGTCCGACGAAATTTGCTAAACCTGGCCACTGATTTTCTATACTGGGTATGGCAAGTTTTGCCCGATGCATGAGTTCGAGAAACATCAGGCTATGTCCCGCTTCTTCGCGTATCTCATGCAAGATATAGCGGTGTTCTGCAAGCGTTCTATTTTCTTTGCGCGTGGCCTCAATAAGACGTTTGAGAAAGATTTGCTCCAGCCATACCCCTGCCTGAATGATGCTGATAAATTCGTATTGACTGAGACGTTTTCTTTGAAATTCAGGCAAAGACTCAAATTCTGCCAATCCTGATAGCGAAATTGCGTCCGCTGGTAGCCAATAGTCATGGATTGAAAGCGCATCCCATTCAATGGTCGTGAGAGGATCGGCATATCGGCTGCTGTTATGGGACAGATGCTCGGCTAAGGCACGACGGTTGGCTACGGGCAAACGAATACTCCTGTTTTACAAGGGAGAAAATGCTTAGATAATCCGCAATATAGCACTATCTTTCGCGATTCTGAAACCGCGGTATTGGCCAGTTCAGCTCACCTATAGTGCGCCGCGGCACTTGTCAGCCGCTGAAAATATTTCCACCCCACGATGTCGCGTGTTGCGTAGCAAGTCGATACTAACTTTGTATATCGGTACGGCGTGTCTCTGACTCTTGCGCTGACTCAATATAAAGCCAAGTCTTTGCGTTTGAAATTTAAGAAAAAATCATGTCCTGTCGAAATAGCGTATATGGCTAAATAGATAAGGGAAAATATGTACAGCGGAACCCTCATTCAATTGGTGAGATTGAGTCTGTTATCAGTGTTGATGACAGCGCCTGTATATGCATGGGATAGGTTAGAACAATTACCAATACCGTCTGCAAGGGAGTTGCTCGATGATGAGAAACCCCTTTTTAATCAATCGATAAAGCTTATGGTTGAGGGCAAAAACTCCGATGCGATACGTGCACTACAACCGATGGCTGAGGGCGGCGTCGTTGATGCCCAGGTCGCCCTTGGAAATATTTTGGCCCATGAGTCAACTCAGCAACAGCAAAAGAGTGGTTATCGTTATCTCTACTTCGCAGCCAATAATGGAAATTGGCATGCGCAGCTGGTGGTATCCAATGCTTTTCGTGAAGGAATTTTTACGCCGGTAGACTATGGCAAGGCGCGTCATTGGCTTAAACGGGCAGCAGTAAACGGCGATGCCGCCATAGTGTCTCAGGAAACTGAGGCCTTGAATCACACCATGATGCTGGAGTCGGTGTCGCAGCTAGAGCAGGCACAATACGATGAGGCAGAAAAACTCTTACGCGAACTGGCAGAAGAAAACGTCGTCTCCGCACAGGAAAAGTTGGCGGGTATTTATCAGAACGGCTTTCTGGGCGAGGACAAAAAAGATGTTGCGCAGAATTGGTGGCATAGAGCCGCGCAACTTGGCTCTCAGGAAGCACAATACCAATTGGCCATGTCGTATTTTTCCAGTCCTGCCATTAGTGACGAACAACGTCAAAACGCTATTCGTATGCTGGAAAAGGCCGCACAACCGGGTAAGGCTGAGGCGCAATATCAACTCGGCATTATCTATCTGACCGGTCAAGGTACAGACAAAGATGCGGATAAGGGTATTTTCTATTACCGCATGGCCGCAGAGCAGGGAAATGTGGATGCGCAGTACTCCCTTGGTGTTCGTTACGTCCTCGGTGAGGGCGTGAGTAAAAATGAATATGAAGCCCATCGTTGGTTTAAGGCCGCCGCTGATCGCGGTATGTCGAAGGCGATGCACAATCTCGCCTTAACGTATTTATATGGAATGGGCACTGAACCGGATGCCCAGATGGCAGAACGCTGGTTCCGATCCGCGGCAAGAGACGGCGTGGAGAAATCGACGGGATTTATTCAACAAGACACTTCAGTCCAACCAACGCTGGTTCGGGTTGCCGATGCAACACCGAGTGCAACAAAACCTAAGACCAGCAAAAAAGCGACGGTTACGAATACTCGGAAAGTTGAAACAGTAAACGGCGCAGACTGGTTTCTCAACCTTCCGACCAAAGGATACACTTTGCAGGTACTGTCTGCCGCGAATCCCCGTAGTGTCGATGCATTTCTTTCAAAGCACAGGTTAAAGCGAAAAAACTATTTGCACTATATCGATCGATCCAATAAACGACCTTTGCATGTTGTTCAATACGGCTATTTTGACAGTCGTGAAGAGGCGGAAAAAGCAGCGAAAGATATGTCGAAGACGCGAAAGAATTTTGAGCCATGGATACGTGATGTAAAAAGTATCCGTAATAAAATTGTCAATATATGAGAGCACGGCAGGGCGGATTTATTTCATGGGACACCGTATTCGGCATACTTGCCGGATTCGGTTTGTTCGTTTTTGCGGTATGGACATCGACAGACAATGCGTTGGTGTTTTGGAGTGTAGCGAGTTTGTCTATGGTTATCGGCGGTACATTTGCAGCTACGCTGATTTCATATCAATCCGCCTATGTCATGAAGACGATTAAGGCATTGTTTGGCATTCTAATTCCCACGCGTGTTAGTGCTGGATCTTTATTTGCCGATGTGGGACGGCTGCTTGAATGGAGTCGTGACGTACGGGAAAAAGGTCCGGCAATATTAGACGATCAGTTGGAAAATGCCGCCGCGAATAAGCTGGATAAATTTACGGTGCACGGACTCAACATGCTTTCCAGCGGCTATAAGGGCGAGGAACTGCGGGAGTTGTTAATGGAACTGACAGAGACGATGTTTGATCGTTCTCAAGTGCAGGTGGGTGTTCTGAAAACGATGGCGCAGTTTGCGCCAGCATTCGGCATGATAGGCACCTTGGTCGGTCTGGTCATCATGCTGGATAACTTGAAGGCAGATGTAAGCCAGTTGGGGCAAGGACTTGCCTTAGCATTGATAACAACACTCTACGGTGTAATTGCCGCGAATCTCGTGTTTAAGCCAGCGGCACTGAAAACGGATCAAAAAAACAATGTTATGCGCTTTCGAAACACGTTGTTATCTGAAGGGTTTGTGATGCTGAGTGAAAAAGTGGATCCACTCAAAATGCAGGACAAGTTGAACAGCTTTCTAGATCCCGCAGTTCACTTTGACTTGCTTGCAACAAACGAAAAGGGCAAGAAAAGGTAAAACGCCATGGCTACCAGATACCGAAAACGGTCTGCGGTGTCGGACGAAGATAGCGAAGACTGGTTGCTGACATACTCGGATGCGGTGACATTGTTGATGACGTTTTTAGTTTTGATGTTGTCCGTATCGACTATCGATCAGGCGAAATATGAGCAGGTTGTAGAGTCGATTAAAGAGAAAGGCCTGGATCAGGACAAGCAGTATGTATCGCCGTTCGAGACGCTACAGGAAAAATTGAATGATGTTGCCAAAGAACATGATATGGAAAAAAACATGACCGTGACGCGCCAACCAAAAGGGCTGACGATAGAGTTGGCATCGTCCAGTTTGTATACCGTGGGTTCTGCAGACATACAGGATGCGGCACTGGCGGCCTTGAGTGATGTGGCGTCGTCGATAAAAGGTTTTGACTATGACAATTACCAGGTGGAGATTGAGGGGCATACGGACAATGTGGCAATCAATACCGAGCGCTATCCCTCGAATTGGGAGTTGTCTGTGCACCGGGCAACGAACGTCGTGCGCCATTTTCTGCAGAGTGGCATCGATAACGATCGTATCAAGGTCGCAGGTTATGCCGATACGCGTCCAAAAGTACCGAACCAGGACGTAGCTGGAAATGCAATCCCTGGTAATCAGGCTATCAACCGACGCGTGGTGATTCACGTGGTGAGAAAAGAGGATTAGGGGCAGGTAATGGAAATGACTTCACTTGTCAGAAATGGTAGCAAACGGAAGGCGCTGTTCTTGCTCATGTCTTTTTTCGTGATTTCACCAGACGCAGTGATGGCTGCTGATCCGTCAGCTACACCACAAGTCGAACGCTTCAAGTTGAGTTATCGCGATGCAGAGATGATTCAGTATATAGATGCTCAGGAAAAATTCGTTAAGTTGCTTGATTCGCCGGGTGTGTTAACAGAGGAAGTATTAAAGGATATAGATTTTGAAGTAAGAAATATTGCCTTTTATCGCTTCAACGACAGACAGTACAAAAAGTTTCCACGCATATTCTACGACTCGATTGAACAAAGACTAATGGACCGTTTTATTCGGGCCAAACGTTTCGCAGTACATGAATGTTTTGAATGTAAAACGACACGCGTACTGTTAAAGGAAAAGCAGTTTTCCGTTTTGCGCCAACTTGATTCGAACGAGGCACTCAACGAAGTGGGGAAGAAAATTGGCGTCGACAGCTTTGTTTTGTGGGAAGCCTATATGTATAAGGGTGACCCTATGCTTAATATACGCGTCGTCTCGGCAGCAGATGGTCAGGTCCGATGGTCGAAACAATACCTGAGTGAACCTGCCTATGAATTTGAGTGGGAGATGTATAGCTCACTGTGGGGAATAAAGGCGATAAGGGCAAGAACTTCGGGTAGTGGTTCGGATATCAGCGTATCGCCCATTCTCGACATAGGTCTCAGAACCCTGTCGCGCTCAACTATTTCGGACAAAATTTATTATGGCTACGGCGTCGAAGCCTTCTTCAATACGATGTATCGCACCCAGGTGGATCTTTACGGCTTGAGTCTGAATGCCCGTGTGGGCGTCGAAATGGATAGTATGCTTGGGCTGGAAATGAAGAACTATGGCAATTGGCTGATGTATCTTTCCGTTGGTCAGGCGTTCTTGAAAAACAATCCTGTGTTATTGATTCGGGGTGGTCTGGAGATACGTATAAACAGGCGTAATTTTATTGAGATTGGTGGCGTGTTCATTCCTACGACGACATTTAGCAACGGATCAGCTTTGGCAAATTACAGTGATGTGTCTTCGCTTAGTAACCTTGGTTACGACGTCACTATCGGTTTTCGTTTTTAGGTGAATTGACATGGGTAAATATTCTGGTCGATTGAAATTAGTTTACATCTCACTGGTGGTAGTGGCGATCTCCGCTTGTATGCCGCGTATTCCTACCAATCAGACTCAGACTCGCGACGTAGCTCTGGAAGACGTGCAGAACGAAATGCAGCAAAAAGGGCAACGAGTCAAGATGATTAATGAGCCCGGGATGATTCATATTCAACGCCAGACAGAAGAGTATTCGATCAGCATGGTCCTCGATGCCAGTGACGAAAATATCTATTTCGTGATGGATTTGCCGCAGGAAGAGGAAAAGATTCAGGAACCCGTACCGGTTGAAGAGCCACCGCTTCCAGAACCGGAGCAAGTTATCCCTGAGCCACCGCCAGAGGAAGAGAACGCAGTCGAAGAAGAAAAGCCTGCGCCGGTAGAAGAGGCTGCAACCGTAGAGCCGGAAGTCGACGATACTCGCGCGAGCAAATACATTTTGTATGCGCAAACCTATTTTCTGGAAAAGAAATATGCACGCGCATTAGAAGAGGTTAACCGTGCCGTAGGCTACTCGCCAGGATCTGCGGTAGCGCATTCATTGCGCGGTTCTATATTTTACAAGCTGGGCGAAAAAGAACAGGCTCGCAACGCTTGGACACGGGCATTGGAACTCGATGAAAGTCTCGACAATGTTAAGAAAATGTTAGGTCAGTTGGATCAAAAATAGTTGCTTGTACCGGGAATCTGCATAATGTTTGAATCGGGTCATAAACGCAAATTGATAATCAGAGCACTAGCGCTGGTGTTGTGCTATCTCATTGCGTTCCCGGTCGGCCTTGCAGAGGAGATCGAGCGACGTAGTAAGGTCAGTGATCTGGCACGCAGTACATTCGAGAAGGATCTGGAGCAGCGACTTTCCCGCGATATCAAAGCCTATCTCAATCACGAATTCTTTATCGTACAAATAAATGCGCAACTGGAAAATATCGAGAAGTGGGATATCAGCGAAGTTGTGGTGCCGGTTGAGCCGCCTCCTCAAGCTCCACCACAGGCTGCACCTCAAGCTCCACCACCGGTACCCGCGATAGATGAAAAGAAGAAAACGATATTATCGCAGATGGAGCTCGATACCAAAGACGGAATCAATAGTAGTATTCTGGAAAAAAGTATCGGTGTTGATACGGCTTTGCCCGGTGTACCTTTGTCCGATGAATTTATCGAGGAAGAACGAAAACGTTTGGTTGAGTTGGAGCAACTCAAACAGGAACTGAAGCAAAAACTGGAAGAGCCGCCGAAAGCGGAACCACCAGCGCCACCTCCACCAGTGCCTCAGGTGCAAACAAAAAAGGAAAAGGTAGAAAAACTACTCAGTAAACAGGAAGCGATCCGTAAACTGAATGCAAAGGTGATGCTGGATGAACACGTCTCTCCGGAGCAGGAAGTGTTTATTCGCAATCTGGTGATAGAGAAGGCCGATCTCTCTTTTTTGCGTGGAGACGAACTACGTATTTTGCGTTCCAAGTTTCCTGCGGCATCAGTACTGGATGAGCCAGTAGAAGAAGAGCCCAAGCCAGAAGAAGTACCGGAGGAGGCGGCTGAAACTCCGGCGGAAGAACCTCCCACATGGTGGGAGGAAAATTGGCAATACGTGCTCGCGGCCGGTGCCATTCTAGCGCTGCTATTGCTGTGGCTTTTTGTCAGACGTAGAGAAAAGGCGCCTGTGAATACCGAACCCATGGTGGTGGAGTCTGAGGCCTCGCGCAAGCTTGAAGAATTAATCCGAAAAATGCACGAGAAAGTCGATACGGTAAACGAAAACCGTCTTGGGGCGATTAAGGAAGAAATTGTTAGTCTCGCCGTAACAGATCAGGAAATGGTCAGCGAGCAAATCAAGGAATGGCTTGGTAGTGCCTCTGAGGATGACAAAAACAAGTCTGGCTTACTTTATCAAATGTTGGGTGAAGGCTTATATCGCGGCTTGGCGCATCCCGTGTTGACACCGGAAAAGCAAATTGCCGTCGTCGGTAAGATACTCGAAATCGAAGAGATGATGTCTCCCGATGAGAAACTGGCACTGGCGGAAAATGTGTTTCAGGCCATGATGCAACGCCGCTATCAGCAACAACACGATTTGCGCGACGAGAATAAACCGTTCGCCTTTCTTGAAAAACTCAATGACGATCAGATTCTATATCTGTTGAAAGAAGAGCCGCTCAAAGTCAAGGCTTTGGTAATGTCGCAGTTGTCCTCTAATCGAGGTGCGTCCTTACTGAAACGTTTCAACATTGCCAGTCGTAGTAAGATCGCGATGGAGATCAGCCAGTTCGCCAAGCTACCGGTATCCGCGTTTCGGGATATCGCTAACAGGCTCGCAAAAAAGGCGGTTCACGTTCCGAGTTACGAAAATCTGGAAGTCGAGGGCATCGATTTGCTGACAGATATGTTGGACCATATGAATTCTGCGGAAGAAACGGCCCTGCTCAAATCCCTGCAGCGAGAAAATCCAGATCTCTACTATGCAATACGCCAGGTATATGTCAGCTTCGACGATATCGTACAGATACCTACGCTTGGACTTAAAAATGTTATTCGCGAACTTGATCGTGAAGTGCTTGCCTTGGCCTTGTATGACGCAGACGAAAGCTACCGTGGCGTAATCTTCGGCACTATGCTGGAAAGGCCTCGGGCAATGCTGCAGTCGTCAATTAAGGCTTTGGGCGTACCGGAGCCAGATGCGGTGAACGATGCGAAACGCAAAGTGTCACGACAGGCTCGGGCGATGTTAAAGGCGGGTGTATTTGAGATGCCGAGTGGAAAGCCCAATAAAAAGACGACGCCAAACGAGAAGAAAAGCGCCTAACAGGCAAAGCCATCGGGTGCATTCCAATCTTTTAATCGAAACGCATTAATCCCTTTCAGGCAATATATCGCCGCGACACTTCAGGCCAGTCATATTCGCGTAACTCTTTTTCCAAAGCCTGCGCCTGGTGGCGTTCGCGCAAACTACGCATTAAACAGGTGCGTGATTGAAACATCATCATGGCTTCCAGCGGATTAAATTTCATTCCCTCTATAAATAGCAACATGATAGCATCGTGTATGCCAGGAAATTGTTCGAATCGTTTCAAGGTCTCTTCATGGACTTCATCCCACTCCTCATTTGAGTCGTGACACCAACCGAGTGTATGAAAGATCGGTGGAAGTAGCAGCAGTAGGTTCGGGAATCGAATTTCCGCAGGCATAAAAACCACACGACGGATAGAGAAGGAAATGGCATAACTCAGTGGGAGATACAATTGAGCATTGTCTTCTAACAGAGTAAGAGTGTTCGCCTGCAACAGGTCTTCAACCAGGTCAGCCAGATCTTCCGCACTTTGGGCATGTGAAAGCGCTACGAAGGTTTGATTGACAAAGGCGAGGGGGTTTTGTGTGTATTCGTATCGTGGCTTTGTATCAAGAGTGTTTTCATCAACGGTAATCATGACATCCTCGCAAAGTTTGCAGCTACGTTAGTAGTGTAATAGCAGCACTTATGCCATTTCTGAGGATGGTGATATGTCTAGTGATTACAATGGGATAAAGAATGTAAGCAGCACCTCGCCAGCGAGAGAGGAGGAGGGAGAAGGCAAGGTGCTGCCGCTTGCTAGGTGAAACTAACCCATCTGAGGTGACAGCCTTTCCAAGGCCTCAGAGGCGTAGATACGTACTTTCTGACTCGTGTCACTCAATGCCTGGATCAAGGCCGGTCGGCAAAGCTGGGCAATAGGTGCGATATTACGCAGCGCGCGCGCGGCGGCGATACGTAACGCAGTTTCACCGTCTCTAAGGGTATGCACCAAGGCCGGTAGGGCTGGCGATGCCTGTTCACCTAACATACCAATAATGTCAAAGCATATGCTTCGCATGAGCGGATCGTTGTCGTTTAAGGCTTTGTCGGCTAGTTCGCAAACACTATTGTTATCCAACGGGCTGATCTGAGCCAGATATCTTGCAGTTTCCTGCTCTCGTTGCCTGAAATCGGTGTCTTCCATTGTTGTCATTTCATGTACCTCGTTTGTGCACATATCCCGATAGAGCTCATCTATAGTTCAAGCATAGAGCCAGGTTTGTTGGAAAGCTGTGAGTTTCTTCACAAGGAACACGAATTTTTTTGCAATAAGTTCCCAAAAGACTCAGTACTGCCTCAGACTCTAGTTTGGGTTGGGTGTCGCAATGTGGTTTAATGTTGTCACAACAAACGACTGGGAATTACGGATGGCAGGCGGGCGCAGGAAATTTGCTCTATTATTTGCCTTGTTTGGCAGCTTTCGTGATCTCGCCCCCATCATTTTAGTTGTCGCCTTTTTTCAGTTGCTGGTGTTGCAGCAACCCATTCCTAATATGACCGATATCATCATCGGCGCGTTACTCGTGGCAGTTGGTCTCACGCTATTTATTCAGGGCCTTGAGCAGGGTTTGTTTCCCATCGGAGAAAGTATGGCCTACGCCTTTGCGCGTAAGGGCAGTCTCTTTTGGTTACTGGCATTCGCTTTCGCTCTGGGATTTGGCACTACCGTAGCGGAACCTGCGTTAATCGCCGTGGCTAAAGAAGCTGCTGCAGTCGCAGCCGGCGGCGGTGTCATTGAAAATACAGACGAGGCGAAGAGTGATTATGCCTATGGACTTCGGCTTACAGTGGCCTTGTCAGTCGGCGTGGCGATTGTGCTCGGGGTGTGGCGCATACTTAAGGGCTGGCCTATCCACTACATGATAGTCGTCGGATACATAGGTGTCGTCATCATGACAGCATTTGCGCCTAAAGAGATCATTGGTATTGCTTATGATTCTGGCGGTGTTACCACTTCGACTATTACCGTACCTTTAGTGACAGCACTCGGTGTTGGCCTGGCCTCCAGCATTAAGGGGCGTAATCCCATGATCGATGGATTTGGGCTTATCGCCTTTGCTTCCTTATTACCCATGATATTTGTCATGGGGTACGGGATGTTGTTCTGATGGAACTGATATTACAAATACTATCGACTTTACTCGCCACTATCGGTGATGTGTTACCGATCGCAGCCATCATCTTTGGCTTTCAATTTCTGGTTATACGCAAACCCGTTCCTCAACTAAAACGCGTCCTGGTGGGATTTGTCTATGTCCTGCTTGGCTTAGCGCTTTTCCTTGTTGGATTGGAAAAGGCCTTGTTCCCACTCGGCAAGTTAATGGCGCAACAATTGACAGATCCTGAATTTATTTCAAGAGGAATGGACGTAGTTACAACAGCGTTGTCCTGGCAGGACTACAAATGGGTATACATTTTTGCCTTTGCCATCGGATTTTCCACCACGATTGCCGAGCCATCTTTGATTGCGGTAGCCATTAAGGCACAGGAAGTGTCCGGTGGAACCATAAGTGTGTGGGGTTTGCGCATAGCCGTAGGTCTGGGAGTGGCCATAGGGATTGCCCTGGGTACCTTCCGTATCGTAACGGGTACACCTTTGCACTTTTATATTATTTCCGGCTATATCGTGGTCGTCATCCAGACCTTTTACGCACCGCGCATGATAATCGCCTTGGCATACGACTCTGGCGGGGTTACAACGTCGACTGTGACGGTACCATTAGTAGCTGCGCTGGGATTGGGTTTGGCCAATACCGTGCCGGGGCGCAGCCCGCTGCTGGACGGATTTGGTCTAATTGCCTTTGCCAGTTTATTCCCCATGATGACAGTCATGGGCTACGCGCAGTTTTCAGACTGGCGTTCCAAACAAAACAGGAAACGATATACGGAAGGAGGGAAGTAATGCATTTTAAATTAATTATTGCACTGATCGAGGACGACAAAACTGAGGCCGTGCTCGAAGCTGCCCGCAAGCAGGGCGCGACTGGGGCCACGATTATCAATCACACGCGTGGCGAGGGCTTGGTTCCAACCAAGACATTCCTGGGCTTGTCATTGGAAACTCAGCGGGACATGTTGATGTTTCTGGTCGAGGAACATTTGTGCCGAAAAATTCTTGAGACGATTGCGGAAGTCGCAAGATTCGATGTGGATTCGGGGGCGGGAATCGCCTTTCAGATAAATGTTGAAGATGCAGTGGGGGTGTCTCATCAGGTCAGTCAATTGTCAAAATTGGTGGAGGATAATCTATGAGTGAGAAAGCGCCGATCAAAGTCAGAGATGTGATGAAGGCAGAGTTCGATGTAGTCGATGGTATGGCGACGATTGATCAGGCAGTGGAACGTATGCAGCATGTCGATACTAAATGTTTAATTGTCGACAAACGACACGAAAACGACGAGTACGGCATTCTTCTGTTGTCAGATATTGCGCGTAAGGTATTGGCCAGAGATCTTGCTATGGATCGAGTCAATGTCTACGAAATCATGGCCAAGCCAGTCTTACATGTGGACCCGGAAATGGATATACGTTACTGCGCGCGTTTTCTCGATCGCTTTGATTTGTCGCGTGCGCCAGTTGTGGAAAACCGCAAAGTCATTGGCATCGTAAGTTATACCGATTTGGTATTGAAAGGATTGTGTCGGAAATAGGTGTTGATCAGGCGGTGCTGGCGCGAGGAGCCTGCAATCCGGCCCGTTTGTCGTTGTAGTATTGTTGTATGGCGTTTAAATGTTGAGGGTCCACTTTTACAATTCGCAATACGATGTAGTGTTGATTATTACGTATATGCTTGTGAGTCACCGTAGCCAGGACACAAATCTTCTTGATTGCATTTCCCAGATGCAAAGAAAATTGCACCTTATAAGGTGTTCCGGTTGTCAACGGAACCTGGTGGAGTATGCCAATTCTTTTCATCGAAATATTTGTCAAATCGCTGCGAAAATGTGTACCGTCTTTTGAATAAAGATGTGCCGTGCGATTTACAGGTACCGGTAATTGTTGTTGTGTTGCGCCAGACATATTCCAGGTTTTCCACAAAAAATGTATGTCTCTATTTCGGTATACGCCACCAAAATAAGAGTCCAAATGTATCAAATTGTGAAGTGCTAGGCGTTCGCTGCAAGCCCTTGCCTGAGCGGAAATTTACTGCCCCAAAAAAACCATTCTAAGTTGTTCGAATATATATAACTAAATGTTTAATAAGAGAAAAATGGCTTGGTAACGAGAGTGGCACAGTGCGTGCTGAAACTGGAACCAGGTCACACTTTTAATGAGCTAAATATGTCTGAGATGAATATGGCACCGCAACTAGATCGTTTGTTGTCGCAACTGGAAAATCTAAGCCCTAAACCTGTACACGGTGCTTTGGCCAGCTCAACGCGGCTGATGTCGGTGATGTTTGGGTTTAAACTGGTGGAATTGTCACTGGTGTCACTGACGATTACAGCACGTACAAAAGGACTGCTACCGGCACCCGACGTTATCAATCAGTCGGAAGGGTTAATCGGCCACACAGAGACACTTTACCGATATGGGTTGTTAACTTTTGAATCGTACGAGCGTTTGCTACGAATTGAGAATTTTCGCATACAGTGTGATGCGGAATTTTCTTTGCTTTCCAGCAAATTGATAAATTGTGAGGCTATCCTCGAAGATATTAGTCAGGTATTGCAAAGCACGGAAGAAGTCGTTCAGGAATTTTGTCAGCCATATGCTCACGCGAATAGTGAACACGGCGCCTCTATTAATTGAGTGTGTTACTACGCTTTAGCAGGAAACACTTGCACCTGTCGTCATACAGTAGCAAACTAAAAATGTGAAACGGCAATTTGTATGAGAGGAGTATTGATGAGCGCTAATCTTGTTGATGTAACCATTCACATTGATGAAACTCTGACTTTAGATCAGCAGAATGAAATCGAAACCATGATACGTGAGGCGAATGGAGTTGTCGGCGTCGGTCATCGCAAGGAACGTGCCCATCTTTTCATTATTGAGTATGATCCGGACGTCATAAATTCCAGTGAAATTCTTGAGGTAGTGAAAAGTAGTGGCGTGCATGCGGAGCTGATCGGACTCTAGTCCAGGGATGTATGGATTTAACGCATCCAGGCTGATTCGGTAAAAGAAAGACTGTACATATAAACAGGTGTATGTATAATCAGTGGTTCGTCGAAACTGCTGATAGGTGTTGAGTCATGCCACAGGCTTCCGATGGTGCGATTACGCATTTACTGGAGCGCTTACGTAAACAGTCCGCAAATTGTATTACTGCTGAATTAATACAACCCGCCAATCGTGGCGAATATGCGGACTTTCCAGAGTACCTCGATCCGAGTCTTGTACGGGCGCTAGAGTCGCGTGGTCTTACGCGCCTGTACAGTCATCAACGCCAGGCACTGGAATATATAAACCAGGGTCTACACACCGTGCTCGTAACGCCAACGGCCTCTGGTAAGACGCTTTGTTATAATCTGCCCGTACTCAATAGTGTATTGCGTGATCGCGCGAGGGCACTCTATCTTTTTCCCACCAAGGCATTGTCTCAGGATCAGGTAGCCGAAATTCTGGAGTTGAACGATTCCGGCGGCTTAGGCGTGCGCGCCTATACTTTCGATGGAGACACGCCAGGGGATGCGCGCAAGGCGGTACGCGTGCATGGCGACATCGTTGTTTCCAATCCCGATATGTTGCACCAGGGCATATTGCCGCATCACACCAAATGGGCGCAGTTTTTCGAAACACTGCGTTATATCGTTATCGACGAAATGCATATTTATCGCGGCGTTTTCGGCTCGCATATGGCCAATGTATTGCGCCGTCTGCAACGCATCTGTCGTTTTTATGGAAGCTCTCCACAATTCATTTTATGTTCCGCCACTATCGCCAATCCTGAGGAATTGGCCACGCGCTTGATTGGACACGAAGTAGTGACAATTACCAGGAGTGGGGCGCCACGAGGGGAACGCCGGGTATTGTTGTGGAATCCGCCGGTAATCAATCCCGATCTTGGGATTCGCGCTTCGGCACGATCGCAGTCTACCCGAATAGCCAAAGAGGCTACGGGGATGGGTTTGAAGAATATTATCTTTGCCCAATCCAGACTAATGGTTGAGGTACTCACCAAATATTTAAAAGACAAATTCGACAAAGATCCTCGTCATCGTGCGCGCGTACATGCCTATCGCGGTGGTTATTTGCCTAGCGAACGCAGGGATGCAGAGCAACGCATGCGACGTGGCGAAGTGGACTGTGTTGTGGCGACCTCGGCGCTGGAACTGGGTGTGGATATCGGTGCTCTGGATGTCTGTATTTTGAACGGATACCCCGGCACTATCGCAGCGACCTGGCAGCGTATCGGCCGGGCAGGTAGACGCAATCGTCCTTCGTTGGGGGTTCTGGTGGCCAGTAGTCAGGCACTGGATCAATATATTGTTCGCAATCCGGAGTTTTTTCTCGATGCCTCACCGGAGCATGCGCAGATCGATCCCGATCAGTTGCTGATTTTACTCGATCATGTCCGTTGCGCCGCGTTCGAATTGCCATTTCGTGAAGGTGAGCGCTTTTGTGATCGAGGGGTGGAGGATTTTCTGGACTATCTGGAGGACGAGGGGATTTTGCATCACGAGGGTGATCAATGGCACTGGATGACCGATGCCTACCCTGCCAATAGTGTAAGTTTGCGTTCCGTGGCGGAAGGCAACTTCGTCGTCATAGACACCACTGGAGGCAAGCAGGAGATCATCGCCGAAGTGGATTATTCCGCTGCACCACTGACGCTGTATGAAGGTGCAATCTATATGATACAAGCACGCCCGTGGCAGGTTGAACATCTGGACTGGGAAGGACGCAAAGCCTTCGTAACGCAAACCCGCGCCGACTACTATACCGATGCCATCGACTACACCAAACTCAAGACGCTGGATCAGTTTGAGTCTGCATCACTGGGTGAATGTAAAGTCGCGATGGGAGAGGTTCATCTGGTGAGGCGTGTCGCGGGATATAAGAAGATACGCTATTACACTCACGATAATATTGGATTCGGCAAGGTCAATCTTCCCGATCAGGAAATGCATACCACCGCGGTTTGGTGGCAGGCAAAGCCTGAGAGTCTCGACAATGCCTTCCAAAACCGTTGGCAGGCCCTGGATGGTTTTCTTGGCGCTGCCTATGCCATGCATCACATTGCCAGTCTGTTGTTGATGTCGCAGCCTCAGGATCTGGGGCGCGCAGTGGGTAATAGCGATGCTGAGTGGTTGGCAACTGTTGGCGCAAACGGGCGTGGACAAATGAAATCCTTTGCTGGAACCGAAATCAGCGACTCATCGAACGTCGCGGAGTTTACGCCAACGCTGTTTCTCTACGACAACTTTCCCGGTGGTATAGGTCTGAGCGCGCCGTTGTTTGATAAACGTGAGTTGATTCTGCAGCGTGCGTCTTCGCTGATCGAAGATTGCGATTGTACTTCTGGATGCCCGGCCTGTATCGGTCCTATCCTCGCCAGTGAAGAGGCGCGAGGCTATTCTCCAAAGACATCTGCGCGCATGGTGTTGGCGCTGTTTCTTGGACAAGCGCAGGAAGGTTTGTCGATGATGGAAGAAAAGCGCAGAGAAAGGTATGCGCTCAATGGCTAATCTTCCGTCGGTCCAAAGCGGGCTTAAAGATAAGCTGGCGGTTTTGAAAGGTCGAAGTTCGCAGAATACTACTTCGACGGAGACGATCGCAGATGACTTGCGACGACGTTTACAGGCTTCTTCGCGCAAGGCAGCTATCAATCAGAATAAACCAGACGACGAGCAACTTGCGGGAATATTGGGCGCAGAGGTGCTTGGCCGAGGCGTTATATTGCGTCGTACAGTTGTGCCATTGGGTCGTCAACATGGAATGTTTCGTATAGAGCCAGTGAGTCAAAGAGCATTGGGTTTGCCCGAGCTTGATGGTTTGAGTATGCAGCGCCTTCTTTTTTTTGATACCGAAACCAGCGGGCTTTCAGGGGGTACCGGGACACAAGCCTTTATCATTGGGTTGGCGTCACTCGATCAACAAGCCGGACATGTTGACGTATCGCAGTTTTTGTTGACAGCGTTTTGTGGTGAACAACTCATGTTGCGTTTCGTCGCCGAGATCGTAAATCAGCATGACGTGTTGGTCAGTTATAACGGCAAATCGTTTGATTCTCCCTTATTGGCAACACGGTATCGAATGCAGGGTGAAAAAGACCCGTTTTCTCATTTGCAACATCTGGATTTATTGCACCCTGTTCGTCGTTTATTCAGACAGCTTTGGAAAGATTGTCGCCTGGCGCGCGTGGAAAGCGAATTATTAGGATTCCAGCGAACAGACGACTTACCCGGTTCACAAGCGCCAGAGGTGTGGTTTGAGTGGATGCGATTCGGCAGGTATCAGCGACTGGACGCTGTATTACGACACAATTACTGGGATTTACTAAGTTTACTCGTAGCACTCAATCGCTTGTCCACACTGATAGCGGCGCCATCGGCTTCGCAGATATCGTTGTCGGCGTTGGCCAAGTGGTACAGAGATACCGGTTTGTTTGACGTATCCCACGCGGTATTGGAGAAAAACCGAACTATACTTGATCATGAAGGTTTGCTGGCGTTAGCCGCTTCCTACCGACGACAGCGACAGTGGGAACAGGCGGCCGAGATCTGGAAAGTGCTTGCCACGGACGGGTGTCTTACATCTGAAGAACAATTGGCCAAATATTACGAACATCGGCTGCGTGACTTTGAGTCCGCCCTGAGTAGTACTAAACGTCTTATGTGTAGTGATCGGCATAACAGTGCCTACCAACATCGTTTTATTAGATTGCAGCAGAAGCTTCACCTAAGACATTTGCAACTCGTCTAAGACACACGTGTCAAGGAAGACTATATGGATACGAATATCAGTGAGTATGATGTTCCAGTTGGGGTTGTCATATCCGATCAGCTATTCAATACCAAACGCCGCTTTCTACGGCGTACCCGTTTTCTTCAGTTTGCATCAGATGAGTTTATAGAAGAACTTGCCCAGACGGTACAGGCCATTGATGTGCCCGCTGGCATTACGGTTGTTGAAAAAGGTGAACAAGGCGATAGCTTATGTTTTATTGCCGAAGGGGAGGTCAAGGTTCACGATGGGAATGTCGAGATTACACGTTTATCCAAAGGCGCAATGTTCGGCGAGATTGCGGCCTTATCGCCACAAAAGCGCACTGCGTCGATCACAACAGTCACGGCGAGTCGGCTTTTCGTAGTTAAAGAAAAAGATTTTTATCGTTGCCTCTATGCTCATCCACAGGCAGCTCGCTGGGTAATACAGGGACTTTGCGATCATGAGACCCGGCTTGTAAAAGAAGCAACGGAGGCGGCAGTGAAAGTAAAGCTGTTACAACGCGAACTGGAACTAGGTCAACAAATTCAAAAAAAATTTCTGCCCGATGAGCCATTGAAAATTGATAGTTGGCAAATCGAAAGTGATTTTGTTCCGGCGCATGAAGCAGCCAGTGATTTCTATGATTACTTTCGGCTGGAAACCAGAAATAGAATTGCTGCTTTTATTGGCGACGTAGGTGATAGTGGTGTCGGCGCCGCTTTGTTTATGAGCTTGTTTCGTAGCCTGCTACATTTTGGCTGTGAATTTTATGACGAGTTGAATTATTCCTCGAAAAATACAGCAAGTCTAGATCAGACTTTACCATCAGATAAGGTGTTATTACTGGATATCATCCACCAGATTAACCAATATGTAGTCAAGACGCATGCCCATAATGGAAAGTTTACCTCGCTGTTCTTTGCCGTTTTTGACATAGAATCGGGCGCGTTTGTATATGTTAATGCCGGACATCCAGCGCCGCTTATCCGTCGTTTTGATGGTGAGGTAACAATCCTCTCGACAACGAGTCCGGTACTGGGTTTGTATCAACAAGCAAACTATCAAATCGGAAAAGATTGCCTCGACCCGGGAGACGTGTTGTTTGCCTACACAGATGGCTTAACACAGGCCCGCAACATACGTGGCGAACATTTTGGGCACCAGCAATTACCTGAAATTGTCCGTACCGCACAAAACGGGGCGACCAAAGTTTTACATACGGTCAGTACCGCTTTGGATAATTTTGTGCAGGGATGGAAGCAGCAGGACGACCTTACTTTACTCGCAATAGGCCGTTGGCCTGGCTCAGGCCAAACCCTTGCCACCAGTGACATTTGAAAAAACGGATAAAATAATTAAATGCTAATCCATATCGGCGTATAATCCCCGCCCGGTATTTTTCTACTCGCCGGGGTTCTCTCAAAACCTGGCGATTCACACTTAAGGGTATTTGGGAGCGTTTGCCATGACCAATAAATGCGATTTGTCTTTTCAACAAAAAAATCTATTTCAACAGGGATATCAATCATATACACCTGCTGAGCTCAAGCAGATACAATGGGGACTGCGTTTTACCCCTGCGGTGTGTACGCTTATAACTATTTATGCCTTGTTTACACAATCACCAATACTACTGTTCCTCGTAGCCTTCCTGGGCATGTGGGCCTTCTTTTTTCCTGCCGGTCACCCAATGGATTTAATATACAACCACGGGGTACGTAAACTGTTCGATGCTGTCGCACTACCACCTAATCCCTTTCAGCGTCGTTTGGCATGTTTCGCAGCGGGAATTATGAACACCACCGCAGCAGTATTTTTCCTACTGGAGATGCCGGTCGCCGCTATAGTGACTGGTGGTATGCTGGTGGCTCTTCAACTTATTGTTATATTTACGCATTTTTGCACTTTGTCGTGGATGTACGAAGGCCTTATGCGCTTGCTAGGACGCTGGTCGGTACCCGTAGAACCTGAAAAAGCGAAAGCCCTGCTATCCCTGGACGCGATGTTAGTTGACGTTCGTGGTCCTGATGAATTCGCGGCAGAGCATTTGTACAGCGCAACCAATCTTCCTCTGGAAAAACTGGATCACTGTATTGACGCATTAAAGGGAAAGCCGATACTGGTCTATTGCGCTAGTGGCACTCGTAGTCAGATTGCCAGCCAAAAGTTAAAGCAATACGGTGTCGATGTGTATGATCTGGGTAGCCTGACACGTGCCAAAGATGTGTTAGAAGAAGCTTAAGTCAGTAGCGAGAATCCCATGGAGCCAAAGGCTGGTGATATTCACCGGCCTTTTTCCTTTTTAAGGCCAAAGAACGGCTTGAAATTTGAAGACGTCTACCTACAATGGGGGGCAATTCAGCCACTCGGCCAGGTCATAGCCCTGGAGCCGGTAGTATTAAGGCGGGGAGAAAATGAAAAAAGTATTGGTCTTGTTGGTTGCCGGTTTATTAGCCACCTCTGTGTTTGCACATGAAGGACACAAAGGTCATGGCAGCGGCAATCCGTATAAGGACTTCGATATACCCATCGAGCAGAAAGACGCAGAGACTTTTGCCAAGTCAGTCATTGATCGGTTGGTGGAAAAGAAGAAGATATCTGAATCGTGGCGCAATGCCGGATTTCTAGGGGCCACGCAAAAGGTGTTCAAAGACCAGCCTGAGTGGGTGGTCAGCTACAAGAATGTGTCGATCAAAGAGGAATCAAAACAGGTGCTATATGTGTTTCTATCCACATATGGCGAGTTTTTGGGGATCAACTACACAGGTGAGTAATACACCACGCTATGTTCGAACCACCTGAAACACAAGTTCCAGAAATTACTATAAAAGTGAATCCCGAGGATGTCGGTTTGCTAAGCGACTTCCTAGTCAATCACACCGAAATCGCCAAGCGGCGCATCAAGGATGCCATCAGTAAAGGCGCAGTCTGGATCAAGCGCGGTAGAAGTGCACCTCGCCGCGTACGTCGCGCAAATTTCATGCTACGACCAAATGATCAAGTGTCATTATTCTATGATGAAGCCTTTCTTAGCCGTAGTATTCCCAGAGCCCTGTGCGTGGCTGACATGAAACACTACAGTGTTTGGTTCAAGCCAATGGGGCTGGGCATGGAAGGCGGTAAATATGGCGATCACCTTTCCCTTCGGCGTCAGGTAGAAGTTTTTTTCGATCCGTTTCGTGAAGTTCATTTCGTGCAGAGTCTTGATTACAGGCATTCAGGATTGCTTGTGGTTGCTCATTCCAATTCGGCGGCGACTAAATTGGGCGTGCTGGCGGCGCGACATCGAATTCAGACCACTTATCGCATTTTAGTGGAAGGCGAGTTCTCAAAGGACGATCAAAACGGCACTATAGACACCGATATTGAGGGTAAGCCGGCAAAAACGAGCTACTGCGTGCAGCACTATGATCATGATCGAGATGTGTCTACAGTCGAGGTCAAGGTTAACAATTTACGTGAAAGCCAGTTCGATATACATTTTGCGTCAATCGGCCACCCGGTGGTGGATAATTTAGCACCGGACGGCGTGGTAGCTGACACCGAGGGGTCTATGCTTGGAGTAGAGTTAAGCTTTGAATGCCCTATATTGAAGAAGGATATGATGTTCGCACTGGATGAAAAACATCAGTATTTGTAGGTGAAAGTGCGTAAATAGTTCTTGGGCGTTGGATTTACACAATCTCACTGTGTTAACTGGTCGACGATATAACCGATAACAAATTAACACGGTTTCGTATCGTGCATTTCATAGTAGCTGAGTAGAAAGATATCGTTATGGATAGTGCAACCCAGGAAAAAATTCTCGCTAGCGTCAAGGTGTTACAAGATAAATTCCGTTCGAATCTTCGCGAACGATTTGATGCAGTGGAAGAAAATTTGCGTCAGGCCGTACAGGATGCGCAGAACGGCGATATTCAAAAAGAACTGTATCGAAGTGTACATAGCATGGCTGGCTCATCTGGTACGTTTGGTTTGCCTGAAGTGGGAGACTCTGCCCGCCAATTGTTAAACGCAATCAAAGACTGGCAACAAATCTGCGCACAAGAACCCGGGGCATCGCTGGTTGAAGAGATCAATGTCCGGCTTGAGGCTTTGCGACAGGTCGTAGATCAAAACGCGGGCAATTAAGTCATCTACGATAAACTGGACTTGTCCTTTCTGATAATCATTATTTCATCTAGGTCATCTAAGTTTCCGTCTGAAAAATAAGGTAGAAAATCGGCCTTTATAAGGCATTACTGATACGTTTTCCGATATTTATCGGTTAGAATCCCTTTCTAGCGTATAAGTATTTTAATGTGGCAAAGACATGCGAGACTCATCAAACCTGGCTAAACTCAGTCCGCCCAGGGCCAACCGGATCATGCCAAGAGAGCGACTCTTCAAGCGCTTGACTGAATCCGTTGACGGTTCGGCATGCGTTTGGCTAAGTGGGCCTGCTGGTTCAGGTAAGAGCAGCCTGGTGAGTAGCTATTTAAAACGTCGTCGCACTAAAGCACTATGGTATAACTTCGATGAAGGCGATACCGACGCAGCAACTTTTTTTTACTACCTCAGTACGGCAGCGCGAGGCCTGTTAGGTGAAACTGAAGCAGTTTTGCCGCACCTGGCCCCAGAGTATCTTCCCAAGATCAATATCTTTGCGCGGCGATATTTTGAAAAACTTTACAGTATTCTGCCGCAACCAACTACTCTGGTTTTTGAAAATTGTCAGGAAATTCCAGCAGATTCTGTCATATTCGAAATTCTGGCCATTGCCATTTCTGTTCTTCCGGAAAAAATGAATTTGTTGTTTACCAGCCGCAACGAATTACCGCCGCAAATATCACATTTGAAAATGCGCTACTCGATTGAAGCCATTCATAGTTCGGAATTACGTTTTAATCGTGAAGAGGCTTTTGAATTTGCTAAGACTCAGCTCGGTGAAGTGGAAAGCTCCCAGCTTGCGACATTGATCGATCAAATTGACGGTTGGGCGTCAGGTCTTGTGTTGCTAATTGATCAGCTTAAATCCGGTAAGAGTGCAATCCAATTAGGTGATGCGTTGGCAGAGTTGACTGACACAACATTCAGCTATTTTGCCAGCGAGTATTTTGCCAGTGCAGGAGAAGAAGTTCGTGAATTTCTGTTGCGGACCTCCTGGCTACCATTGATGACGTCATCCATGGCCATGGAATTAAGCGGATACTCTGACGCAGAAAGTATTTTGACCGGCTTGGTAAACAGTAATTTCTTTATCGAAAGACATAGAACCGGCGAAACCGTTTACCGTTTTCACGCCTTGTTCAGGCAGTTTTTACAGAACGAATCGGTGAAGCACTATAGTTCCGAAACCTTGGATGAGATTCGCAAACTGGCGTCGCGGCTTTTGGTTAAACAGGGCATGAGCGAGCTAGCGTTTGATTTAATGGCTGACACGCAGGACTGGTCCTACCTTTTGAGAGAAACTCTGCGCCTGGCGCCTATGTTCGTTTCGCAGGGCCGACATCAAACGCTACATAAATGGCTGAATAAGGCGCCGGAAAGTTTTGTTGAACAATCTCCGTGGGCAGGATATTGGTTTGCCAAGAGTATTCTTTATCGGGATATCAAGCTTGCTAGAAATCATCTTGAAAAAAGTTTTAATTTGTTCACCAATAGACAGGATTATCACGGGCAACTTGTTTCTTGGATTGGAATCGTCGAAACCTTTTTTTACGAGTGGGGCGATGTCCATCAGTTGGATAACTGGTTGGCAACGTTTTTCGATATGTACAAACCCGACGTCTCTATAGGTAATAGTGATTTAGAAGCCGGTGTCGCTTTGGGTGTGTTTACCGCGATGTTTCTGCGCTGTCCAGAGCACGAAAAAATGGGATATTGGGAAGATCGCTTGCTTGGTATGCTGCAACAAAGTCTTCCACTTTCGATAAAGCTTAATATTGCAAACACGCTACTATTCCATTTTATCTGGTATAGCGGAAACCGAGGTAAGGCGACGCTAGTTATCGAAAGCATGCCGGCAAACATCGATACCAGTTCGGAAATAGAACCTCTTCTACAAACTATGTGGATTGCGCACCAAGCGTCTTACAAGTGTTGGTTTTCAGATAAACGGCAAGATATATATGGCGATATTGATCGCACGCTGGAACTAGCGAGGCATCATGGCATTCACATTGCCGATTCGCTGGCCTTAATTGTTGGCGCATGTACGGCATTTATGGACGGTCAGTTGGAGAAAGGGCATGAGTTTATACGCGGCGCGCGAGATGCTCTAAATAGTAACAGGCGTGTAGACCTATCTCTTTATCATCAATATATGGCGTGGGAGTACTGGCTGGATAAAAAATGGTCCGATGCCTTGGCCCATGTCAGTGCCTCACTGGAAATCATGGAGCAATGTGGGGTTCCATCAACCCAGGTGCGTAGTTTTCTAGGGATGGCGCAGATTTCCATGTCTTTGGGAGAAGCGTCTAATGCGTGGCGTTATTTAGCGCGAGCCAAACACATGGCCCGTGCTATGAAGAGTCGGAATAATCTGTATATCGCGTATTTGATTTCTGCTCAGTTTGCTTTC
Source organism: Gammaproteobacteria bacterium (assembly GCA_029881255.1). Classification (NCBI taxonomy): domain Bacteria; kingdom Pseudomonadati; phylum Pseudomonadota; class Gammaproteobacteria; species Gammaproteobacteria bacterium. The sequence continues at coordinate 85,514 of JAOUMY010000004.1, forward strand.
GAAAAACGAAAATATCGGCGTTGCAAAGTGTTATTGCGACGTGCTTTGAGCGTGGGAAATCATCAGGGTTATTTGAATGTGGTATGGTTGCGTCGCGAACAGCTGGCCGATTTGTTTGTGTTTGCTTTGGAGCAGGGAATAGAGCCTGAGTTTGTAACTCGTGTAGTGAATAGTCTGAAGCTTGAACCTGTCAAGGCTCCGGTACATATCGAAGAATGGCCATGGAAGACTCGCATATATACGCTTGGGCGTTTTGAAATCGTCGGTGGTGGTGGCGGTGCACCGGCTAAAATCCAAGGGCGCCCTATGGATTTATTACGAAATCTGATCTCACTGGGTGGGCGAAATGTACGCGTCGACCATTTGTTAGAAAATTTTTGTGCAGAGGAAGATGATAAGGCTCAACAGCTGTTTCACACCAATCTCTATCGCCTGAGAAAATTACTTGGCGGGGAAGAAACTGTCATATGGGAGTCCGGACAAGTGTCTCTCAATGAAAGGTTGTGTTGGGTTGATGCCTGGGCTTTTGATGCTTTGACTATGGATACAAGGCATGATTATTTTCAGATGAGTAGGATGCAACGCGCTTGGGAGCTCTACAGGGGTAGATTCTTTCGCGAAGAGCTGGAAGATTTTAGCGCTGTTGCGCTGCAGGAACGCCTGCACAATAAATTTATACGGTTATGCGTGGATTATGGAAAGTTACTTGAATCCAAGGGCTTATCTGTTGAGGTGGTGGATATGTTTTGGGAATCGACCAAGGTTGATCCGCTCGCTGAACCGCTCTACCAGGCTTTGATTGAATGTTACGTCGCCCAAGGGCGTCGGTCAGAAGCTGCGGCATTATTGCAACGTTATTCGCAACTCGTACGTTCTGAAATTGGCTGCGATCCTTCGCCTAAGCTTCAGACACTATTGGATGCATAATGCCGTTTGCAATATCACTAAGGTGAGTGTTTGTAATGTGTTGAAAAATAAGAATATATGTCTCGTTTGGGGCGTGTAAGTAGGCTGTGACGCCACTTTGCTATCGTTCCGCCTAGTTGCATAGAGTCTCAGGCGGGGTATTAGTAATGGTCGATCAACAATTGATTTCCACTTCCCTTCAGGAGCCGGATCAGGATGACAGTGCTCGTAACTTCCTCACCAGCTATCTTCTTAGTCACTCTTCCAAAGAACCCCCTCATTGGTACCAGCGTATCAATCAATGTCTGGAGGAGCTTGGTACTGACCAACTCAATTTCCGAGCCTGCCTCAGAGAACATTTTTCTCAGTGCTACAAATGTGGTGATGTAGAGGGAGCATATAACTGTTGGTCTCTGATGGTTGATGCTTGTCGAGAAGGTTGGATTGACCAAGGCGAACTATCTGAGTGGCTGGGAAAACTCGACGAGCTTCGTGAACGATATCCGGTTTTTCCATCACTGCCAACGGCTGCAAACGTGACTGTCGCACGATTTGCTCTGGTTTCTATTCTACGGAGTGAAAATGCGGCGGAATTACAGCCACTGGCAAAAACGTGTGAGTTTTTGATCACACAAAGTCGTAATCCCTACTTTAAGAGACGAGCGCGTCACTATCTTTCTCAATATTACCTAACGCGAGGAAATCAACTGAAAGTGGATGAATTGAATAGCCAGTCAGAACGTCGAAAGGAGACTATGCTGGTATACGGCTAGTTGGCCGTTTGGGCTTCCCCAAGTAGTCCATAAGCGTTTGAACCGCTTATCTGCCCGTGGGCGTTGAGCAAGGCCGAGGGGTTATCCCCCAGATTTGCCTGTAACCTGCTAACTACATCATCGATACGATTTTCCTTTTGCTCGCCGATAATCCCAATCAATTGGTTATCGATTTCTTTCCCCAATTTAACCGACTCATTGTGTATATTCTGAGTGGATAGGCTAAGGCTTTCTGAGAAAGCTGTGCTACCAGCTTCCTCGGCTAATAGTCGGCGCAAATTTTGATAGGTGCCGTTACTGGCAAACTCTGGATGTTGCGTTAGCAAACCACTAAGTGTGGCACGCATTTCTGATACCTGTTCGTCCGTTGCTTGTCCACCAAGCTGCTTCAGCGTATCACTGACCGTACGTAGAAGTTCTTTTCTGGACTGGAGGTTGGTAATTGTGTCGTTTGCACGCCTGAGCTGCTGGTTCATGCCGCTTTGGTGTAAAGCAAACTGGCTGGCGTTGGATAATTGGACGTTGTTGCCGGATTCACTTTTCCCTGTTGAAGGTTCCGAAACAGACTTAGGGCTGGACATATTTCCAGACTGATTCACTCTATTGATATTTTTCCCATCAATTTTCATGAATTGCTACCCATAGTTTCCAAACTCCTTTAGATGTCGGACGATGGGAAGCTGAATTAGAGGTGGGTGAACTGTGCAAAAGTAGAAAATGTGACCGACTTCATATTTTTCTCTAAACGAACAGTTTTAAACGGGTAAATTACGACTGTATATGATTTATTGAGTCTTCCCATTGTTGTGTACCCCCTGTGTCAGAACAGTTGTCAAGATGAAAACAGACTCAGGGCGGGGTTGCTACACCTGTGTCATTGTCGGGTGATTTATCCTGGCCGTGGGGTAGTAGCTTTTCAAAGGCGTTGATCTGGGTTTTTGAGAGTTTAATCAGCTTGAGCCCTGTCTCCAGTATGGTGGAGTATAAACCCTCAATTTTATAGCCATAATAAAACAGGCCGCCGCAAATCGGTAAGGCCATAAGCAGAGCGACGATTCCGTTTATACCAGTAGTGCTAATTATGCTTGTCGAGTGGTATAAAACTGCCAGTGGTAACAAAAGTAATATACCGAAAAAGGAGGACACTACGAGTATAAAAAACAAGCCGACGAGAGCCTGTGAAAATCGGATCATTGCAATCTGTATGAGATTCATGGTGAGTACCCTCTGCGCATTATTTAGTCTTGTTGCTCCCCGTGAAGAGAAAAACCTTTCCCCTAGACACAGTACAGCTTAATGTAACAGGGGACACACATACAGTCTATGTAAACTTAAGTATTCTCTCTAACTTTGCCGATACTTTCCTAATATGAGATTGCTTTTCCCTAAATTGTTTAAGTAGGGTGGAGAAATGGTTTTTTGGGGTAATTCTACTGCGAACATTGAAATGATGAGAAGTGCTGCTCAGGCATTTCAACCGTGAATTTTGACTCACATTGTTTTTGAGGGTGATGAGGGGACAACTAATTGATAAATATACTGAGGTAATTTGTGCGCGACCACATGTTGTGTAAGGCACTTGGGCTTGATACTAAGGCCATCTACGAAAGGCTGCATTTGCTCGAATTTTCAGGAGCCGATCGTGCGTTGGTGGAAAAAATGCACATGTTCGTTATTCAGCCCAATCTTGCCACACTGGTGGATCGCTTTTATGAGTATGTTCTGGCCCACCCTCAGTTCAGGGAGTTTGCAAGTGACGCCTCAACTATCGCAAAGCTCACTCATACGTTTCATGATTACCTGGATACTCTCGGCAAGAACTACGAATCCATCGATTATTTTAATGACCGGCTTAGAGTCGGTATCGCACACCATCGTATTGGAATGTCTTTGATGCTATATGAGTGTGCCTATCACAAACTCCAATCGCTATTGTTAAATGAAATTCCTGCGGAGCTCAATGAGAAGTTGTTTGCAGGCTTACAAGACATTATTCGCAAAGTTGTTGCGCTTGATATTTCTTTGGCAATAGACAGTTACAACTTGGAAAGTTTTAAAGGGTTTAAGGACGAGATACGGCAGCTTTTTAGCCAGGAAGAAAAGATGAAGCACTATGCCAGTATAGATCCGCTGACAGGTGTGGAAAATCGAAGTGCTATTTTACAAAGAATCAAGCAAATTATTTCCGGTAGTAGTGACGCTGAATCCTATGCTTTAGTTATGATTGATATAGATAATCTCCGCAGCATTAATGACGAACAGGGACATCTCGTTGGAGATCATTTGATCAAGGGTGTTGTCGATAGAATTAGAAGCGAATTGGAAAAACACGATGTACTTGGACGTTACGGAGGCGATGAATTTCTCTTGTTGCTAAAAGGAGTTGGTCTCGATCAGGCCGTTGAAAAAATGAAAAATATCTATCGAAAAGTTTGTAAGGAAGAGTTCGATATTGGCCAAGGAAAAATTAAAGTGAGCATCAGTCAGGGCGTTACACTCCTGGATGGAAGTAAGAAGCTAATCGATTTTATTAAAAAAGTTGATAAGGCACTATTGCAAGCAAAGCAAGCAGAAAAAACCAAAATAGTGGTTTCGAAATAAACATGGATTTAAAAAAGTCAACAAATCACGTTAAAGTCGTGCGACAATTGATACACTCCGATATTCCTCTATTGGTACCGTTGTTCAATAGTTGTGGCGAATTATTAGCAAACAAAGGCGTCATTCTAGATAGCAAACAAGTGATTAAAGTATTGCAGCATGGTGATATTTACACCAATAAGGATGACTATGTTGCGGCAATGGGATCGGGGTTTGCTGAAGTTCATAGCAATAATAAAAATAGCTCTGTACCGCATATTTTTGAACGCATGGAACAATTAGAGTCGCAACTTTATTCCGCTTTTCGTGTCGAATCTGGAGCGTTTGTGCAGCGTATTGAGCGTGTTAGATCCCAGCTTTTACAGGTAGTCAGCATATCGTCAACGGCGGTTATTGCCTATATTGTGATGAATCAGCAACGAGATGTTATAAGCCACGATTTGTGCTGCGCAGCGCTATGTTGTTTGTTGGGTGAGCAACTGGAATGGAAAAAATCGGAACGCGATAGTCTGGTCTCTGCCGCGCTAACAATGGATATTTCACTTGTATCCGAACATGAGGACTCTGAACAACTGGTGATCGATGATCGATACAATAGACACCCTTTAATGAGTAGGGGCGTTTTGTCTGGTTTAGGAGTAACTGATGATAAGTGGTTGGACTATGTTTGTGGCCATCACGGAGACGATGTTCAGGAAAGAGATACACAAGAGAAATTACCCTGGGGATGTCATATACTATCTCTCGCTGACATATTTTGTTCCCAACTCGTCGGTCTATATGAGAATCAAGTTATGAATGCACATGACATACTTGGGTCTCTGGATAAGACACTAGTAAACCCTAAGGCCAGACTTACTATGGATGCGCTTTTAACGATAACAGGTTGGTATCCATTTGGTTCGGTGGTTTTGTTAGAGAACGACGAAGTAGGCGTGGTTACAGCGCATGGCGACACGTCCACTACGCCAATTGTAAAAGTGATATTTGCGCAAGATGGGAGTGAGTGGCGTACTCCTGTGTCCAGAAAAACAAGCGTATCAACGTATGCAATAAAATCGGTTATACCGATTGAAAATTTTAGAGATGTGATTATAAATAAACAAATCTGGCATTGATGAGATCAAGGACCAGTGTATAACAGAAAATTATTGTGGGGATGAAATGAAGACCAATAAAGACACCGCTTATTGGCGACAGCAAGCGGAATCCTATTTATATGACGTGGTTGGCTTGCATGAAGTTAGGCAAACGGGAATCTTGCCTGCAAGCGGTAATAAGTTCTTTCCGGTGATAGGATATCCGCCACTAACGATGTTTTCGTCCATGGACGAGTCGCCACTGTTTGAAAATATTGTATCCCGCAATGTAAATCCTACAGCTGGTTATCTACACATTCCATTTTGTCCAACTCGATGTACTTTTTGCCATTGGATAACCAAAACCAAAAGCAAGGCGGAAGAAGTAGATGTCTATATTGATTATCTAATCCGTGAAATGGCGCTTTACGCACAGAAAATGGGGGTGTCCAGCATTCCGCTCAAATCCGTATTGTGGGGTGGAGGGACACCGACATATCCCGATGCGAATCAACTCGAGAAACTACTGAAGGCATACGTTAGCTATTTTGATTTAAGTGGCTGCACACAGTTTTCAGTAGAAGCAGAGCCAACGACCCTATTAGGTGACGAGGGTATGGCGAGGCTAAAGGTGTTGAAAGACTATGGAGTGGATCGTATTAGTTTGGGCGTCCAGTCATTCGATGATGATGTGTTGCGGTATATGGCGAGAGCTCACGACAATGAGCAAACAATAGCCGCGATAAAAAACATTCGTCTCGCTGGAATAGATAACATTTCTATTGATCTGATTTATGGTTATCCTGGGCAAACCGTGGACAACTGGATTAACAACTTGAATATTGCGATCAATTTGGATATCGAGGGGTGGCAACTATATCGTCTGCGTATTCGCCAACATGGCGACAGGCCCGGGAACATTATTCGCGAATTTGAAAAGCGTCCGGAACGTTTCAGTTCAGCCGAGGAAATTCTACAGATGAAGGCCCTAGGTATGCTGATGTCGGTAAAGAATGGCTATGGAGAGCACCTCCGGCGTGTATTCGGCAAAACTGCCGATGGGATATCACATTACCTCCGTGACTGGACCGCGAATCTTTATGATGTGGTAGGGGTAGGTGTCTCATCATGGTCGAACTTGCGTGGCGTATTTACGCAAAATATTGGCGACCAGAATTTGAGTAGCTATTACGATTTGATTGATGCTGGAAAGGTTTCAGTTAATCGGGGCAAGATACGTACAGCGGACGATGAGCAGCGTCGTGCTTTTTTACTGCCGCTCAAAAACCGTGTTGTCGAAAAGTCAGAATTCCGGCGTTTAACGGGCTGTGATGTGAGTCAAAGGTTTGGCGTTGAAATGGATTGGCTGAAATCTTTGGGAATGATAGAAGAGAGTGCATCCCAAATTTGGCTGACTGAAAAGGGCGGATTTTTTGCGGACGAAGTGGCTACTCAATTTTTCGACCCGGCGTATTTGCCGTTTCCCGAAGTCGCCAGACCGCCTGGATTATAGTTTTCATTCAGGATGTCCGCGTGTAAAATGCTTCCAGATTAAAAAAGGAGATCATCATGCGGCGTCTGGCTGTTATCGTTTCAATATTGGCCATGTTTTTGCTTAGTGCTTGTCCAAGCAAGCCTTCAAATACACGATATTCTGATCCTGAGACCGCACAAAAGCGCTCAGATAAAGCCATGGAAGAGATGAGTCGCGAAACTCGTTAAAGTTAAGCCAGAGTATAAGAGGTATTACAATGAAGTATATTGTATTTGCTTTCATGGTGATTTTTAGCTTAGTTGGCTGTGCTCCGGTGACCGAAAGCTCGTTGCGGCAGGAGGCGGCAGGTGTGCGCACCTTTACCATAGAACAGCCTTATCAGCAGGTATTTCAAAATTTGCTGGATAGTTCCCGCCAGTGTTTTCTTAATCGCCCCATCGAAACGCAATTTACCGTTGTTGGAAACAGAAATAATCGCGTGAAGTCGGGGGAAATTGTTATAGCCGAAATCTGGAGCATGGCAGAAAGAAACGTCTTCATGTTGGTCGATGTTGAGGCTGTTAGTAACGGGGAATCCAGGATTACTTCGTACCATAGCTCAAGAAAGGCCGAAGAGTTTGTCAAACTGCTTGGTGATTGGATTAGCCAGGGAAAAAGCGCCTGTTAGGGCTGGCCAACGCCTTACATCGCTACCAAACGACACATTACCTAGAATTTGAGCAGCCATTCTTGTTCTGGATGGCTGCCCAAGTTTTCACAAATACCACAACCCATCTTATTTCCATGTAAAAAGTAGCTGCGCTATGCTCGTTTCTTTCAGATAAAGTGCACTTTTTCTTTAGTTCTTATCTCGCTCTTACTCAACAAAAGATCACCTTACCCCTTATTCGGTGTTCAGCATTGAACACTGACGCAAAATGGCGTGATATTGGCATCTATCTTCTCGATTTATGGCCGGCTATGGGTCGTGGTGTGGTCAGTTTAGATGTTCAGGTTATGAAATGGCATATCAGAGGAAAGCGCTAACAAATCGCAGCTATGAAAGATTTGCACAGGATACTACTTCACAATCTGATGATTATCTGTCTCATTTGTGGAACGACTTCTACCTTCGCCAAAAGCGGTATTGGACTGGGAGTAGCTTCAGAATATGCCTATGACAACAATATTAAACGAGTCAATACGAACAAAGAAGAAGCGCTGATCTTGTTGGCCAAGCCCACTGTCGGATTGCAACTTGATATCGGTAAATTTTCGCTTACGGCTGCCGGTCATGGTGTCTTCGCTTATGACCAATTGGGCTCAGGGGATGATTATGAGGATTTAGCGGCTACTGGAGCGCTGGCTTGGAAAGCGAATCGTTATCATGGCATGACGATCGAATATTTGTATTCAGACGCTCATATTCCGCGTGGTACCCTGGAAGCTTTTTTGCCGCCAACCGCACCACTTGAATACGAGTTCACGCAAATTGGGTCAGGTAAATTATCATTTCCTATATATAAAGATAGTTATGACTTGCATTTAGGTGGTGGCTATGCTGAAAAACGCTACTTCGGTGCAATAACTACAAGCAGAAATCGTAATCAAGTTTTCGTCGAACCTGAGTTGCGCTATCGGTATTCGGGGAAAACCTCGGCTGTGTTCGGCTACAGGATCAATGATGTCAAAATGCTTGATCAAGCACCAGTGACTAATTTAAACCTCTTTTCTCAATCCGGGTATATAGGTGCTAGGTGGTTAGCAACGGGTAAATCGCAAAGTCATGCGTTGATAGGATATGAATTTGCTCATGCGTATAATGATGCTAATGGTCGAGATGACAATTCCGGCAAGTTCAAAATTGACGTAGCCGCACAATGGAGACGAAAAAGTTTCAGTACGGTTGTGCTCAAACTAAAACGTGAATCACAAAGCAGTGAACTATTTGGAGTCGGCTACTTAGTAAAGTCCGATATCACAGGCAATTGGATTCATAAATTGACAAATCACTGGGGCCTGGATGCGGGTTCGACACTTTATATGCTAGAAGCTCTTGATAAGCCAAGAAAGTTAGGTGGCGAGTTTTTTGTTAGAGAGATAGGTGGCGAGTTCTCGGTTAGAACGGGCTATGACAGGACTTGGATTGGATTTGGAATTCGTACGAGTTTCTATTATCGCCTCGGGATAACTGACTTACTTTCCTGGAAGTTTGATCCGACAAGACATTTCACAGCGTACAAAATTGCGCTTGAGGCTAGACTGTCTATATAACAAGACAGGAAGTAGTATCCACAATATTGCCGTACACAAGTCCTGTTTTCTCATTCGGGTATAACCCGGTGGTCCCAAAATAGGTAGCCGCACAATTCTTCGCTTTCTTATATCCCAGTGGATAAACTGGCCTGTGGATTGCTGTTTAACTGGGATAGCTATCTACTCATAGGTATCCGGATCGAAAGGAAGGTACTTTGGAACAACATCAGGATATCAAGTTTAGTATCGTCATCCCCACATATAATCGTGCACAACTAATCGCAAAAACATTACGTAGCGTAAAAAATCAGAGCTACTCGAATTTTGAAGCAATTATCGTTGACAATTGTTCTACGGACAATACTCATGAGGTCTTGTTGCCTTTTCTGGAAGATAAACGATTTAGATACATTCGAAATGATAGAAACTATGAACGCGGCTATTCGCGCAATGTTGGAATGAGTGTCGCAACGGGTGACTACCTGACGTTGTTGGATTCAGATGATTTAGTGAGTGATAATTTTCTACAGAGTGCTGCAAACTACATTGTAAACAATTCTTATGATATTTTTCATAACCTATACGTGATGATGAATGGACGGGACGAAATTATCTATAAATATTCTTTTCCTCCGGTCGAAAAGGCCATACCAAGTATAGCAGAAGGTAATTTTCTTTCTTGTATAGGTGTGTTCATTTCAAAGAAAATATATAGTTTTTATCGGTTTGATGTTGAGAATGATATAACTGGCGTCGAAGACTGGGATTTCTGGTTGCGAATTTTGGCTGTATATCCACTGGGCCGGATAGAAGAGGTAAATTCCTTTATTATTGATCATGCCGATAGAACGGTTAGAGACATTGGACTTGCAAACTCAGTTCTAGCAAAGAAAAATACTGTGATTGCGAAAATCGTAGCTGATCGGAATCTTCACGAAACCTATGGCAGTTATCTTGATCGGATGTACGCGTGTACATATTTGTATGCGGCGAGTCTTGCAAACGACAATCATGAAGTTAACGTTGCTTTAGCTAGTTTGCTGAAGGCGGCGTTAAAGGACTGGAGAATGATTTTTACCAAGCGGTTTCTGGTTATAGTCGCTAAGGCATTTTCATTAAGTCACATTATTTGGCAGAAGGAAAAAGTCTATTAGTTAGTCCGTTGAGATAAGGTATCTGCCTCGTAATCGGGCGTATTACCTCTATGTCGAGCAGCCGCGTCTTGATTAGTATGTAATAAGAAATACACAAACAAACTACTCCCTGTAAGAACAACACAAAGATGTTACCCGAAATCGGCAGTATCGAATAGAGCGAAGCCGGTGCTATCGCAGACGCTAGTGCGATTAGCGTAATTCTCTTCACATCAAAGTATTCCAAAATACGACATTCCAACGTTTTGCACGATAGATAAAGCAAAACGGCAATTTGCACGGTTCCGGAAATTACGGTTGCAATTGCTGAACCTACGATGCCGATCTCCTTGATGAGAAAGTAGTTAAGGATGATGTTTAGCAGGAGGCAGGAAAACACGACCAGGCTAATTCGCTTAGTACGGGAAGCGACCAGTAAAATGTCGGAAAATTCGTTTATTTTGAGAAGTATCAGCAAATTGTATACGAAAAATACCGGAACAGACTGCTCGTACTTTGATGTTAAATATGCAGTAATGATCGGCGTTGAGAAGATTAGAATAAATATTACGCCGGGATAGACCAGCGCCGCTGTGGTTAGGATGGCACGGCGCTTCAAGTCTACAATGGTCCGAAGTTTGCTTTCTGCATAGAGGCTCGATAACTCCGGTAAAAGTACTGTTGCTATAGATGCATACACATTGGCAACAAAGGGGATGAATATTGCACCGGCATGATAGTAGGCATAATTCCTGACCGAAGACATCAGACTTACCATTACCTCATCTGAAGTGAGAAAAAGATAGCTGAATAAGCCGGAGATTGCATAAGGAATACCGATTTTGAGCATTCTTCTGGCTAAGTCAGGATCAAATCGTGAAGGCTGCAATACTTCCTTTGGCAGTAGTAGAAACGCGAATACAAAATGTACGACTGACCAGGCAAGTAGCAATACGAATATTGTAGTGAGTGAATAGAAAACATGTATGGCTACAAAAAGCAGTACGATTCGAAGCACTGCTGGTAGGAAGTTGGATATAACCGCTCTTTTGATTAATCCATAATTGATTAGAGTGGCGTAGACTACTGAGAACGGAATATCAAACAGTAGACAGGCGCAGTATATCTTCAATAAATAGGAGAGTTGAGGGTTGTCAAAATGCACTGAGACGAGATCAGATACTAGGAACACGGTAAGCGTCGCCAGCATTCCTGATATAAAGCATATGCTGATACTGGTTTTGAAAATCGAAGCACCCAAAGTCTCGTTGCGGGAATAGAAGATATATATCACCGAGGAAAGCCCAAGATAGAAAAAGCTGGCAACTGAGGTGGTAATTAGTAGTCCTTGTCCATAGATACCGTAATCGACGACGCTCATATAGCGGACAAGGAAAGGAACAGTTAGTACATGAATTATACCCATGCCGATATTGGCAGTGGTAAGCAACAACACCTTATTGGTTCTTGTTGTTTTCATGTCTTCCTTGTGAAAAATACGGGCGGTAATATGAAATATCTTGACGACTAAAATGATTAATACTTTAGAATTTTGTGAAAATATAGTCGCACGGCGCAAGAGGAGTGCTTTATGAAACAGCGGGTTTTGATAACGGGAGGCACAGGCTTTCTGGGAAGGCATCTTGCGCATGCGCTCAAGAATGATTATGAGGTGTTTTTAGGCGCGAGAAACAATAAACAAAACTCTGTTGCGGCTCGTATAACGGGTTGTGAAGTCATGCCACTCGATATATGCAATATGGAATCTGTGCGTGATGCTGTTATAGAGTCCAGGCCTGATATTATCATACACGCTGCAGCGACAAAATTTGTGGATCTCTCCGAAAAGTTTCCCATGGAGTGTATCGATGTTAACGTAACCGGATCGCAAAATGTGATTCGGGTAGCGGTTGATAAAGGTGTAAAGTCAGTCATTGCTGTTTCGACGGACAAGGCAGCACCTCCAGTAAGGAATACATATGGAATGAGTAAGGCGCTGATGGAAAGGGCTTTCTGTTCTATGCATGGTAAAACTGCAACTAAGATGATGTGCGTACGTTATGGAAACGTCGCCTGGTCAACAGGATCTGTGTTACCGATTTGGAAAAGCATGTGGGAAAAGGAAAAGCTTATTGGTTCCACTGGCCCGGAAATGACTCGATTTTTTTTCACCGTAAATGACGCCGTGAATCTAGTGAAAACTGCTATGGAAAACATTGATAGATTTGGAGGGATGGTATTATCAAGAGAGATGAAAGCTGCCAAAGTTGAAGATATTCTCAATGTCTGGATGGAGGAATACGGTGGCAGATGGGAAAAAATTCAAGGCAGACCGGGTGAAAGAAATAATGAATATCTAGTAGGTGAGCTTGAATTGGCATATACCCGAAAAATTAAGTTAAATAATATTATGCATTATGTCATTTCATTTAATGATAAATCCGATACTGCCCTCGAAGATGTTGTGACATCAGATAATGCACCACGTATGAACAGGGACGATATCCTACACATTTTGAACGCCGTTCCAGAAGAGATTGTGTAAATGAAAATCCAACATGCGGTCATATTGGCTGCGGGTAGAGGGAAACGTATGTTCCCACTAACTGAAGTTGTCCCAAAACCCATGGCTCCGATCGATGGTACGACGCTGATCGCAAAAGGTATAGAAAATATTTTGAAGTATATTCCGCATGTACATATCACTGTTGGATACAAAAAGTCTATGCTTGCCAAGCATGTCATCGAACTTGGCGTTTCTTCCGTGATCAATACAGAGGGAAAATCAAACTCCTGGTGGATTTTCAACACATTGCTTTCGAATATTGATGAACCGATATTTGTTTTGACATCAGACAATATCATTGAACTCGATTTCTCATTGCTGGAGCGAAGCTACTATGCGCTCGGTGAGCCAGCTTGTATGCTGGTACCCGTCAAGCCCATTTCTGGTTTGGAGGGAGACTACATTTCCCACGCAAACAATATAGTCACGGGTCTCGATAGGTCAACTCCAACTCCAATCTATTGTTCCGGCGTACAAATTGTACATCCAAGAAAGGTTGGTGAGTTCGTAAAGAATGAGGGTGATTTTAATGATGTTTGGCGAGCACTGATTAGCAAAAAACAGCTTTATGTCTCAGACGTATATCCGAAGGAGTGGATATCAATTGATACTGTTGAGCAACTGGAAAGTGTACAGGGAAAACGTACTTCTGGTTGAACTTTGGGTAAGAGAATCTAGAGACGTGAAAGCATGAGTAAAATAGTGAGTATGCCTAAGTTCGCTATAGAACAAAGTCAGTTTTTCGAGACATTCGAGAAGCATATCTCGGATAGAAAATTGTCTGTATTTCCTCGCCGACTATTTATAATTAAAATGATCCAAAACAGATCAATGTGTCGAGTATCGAAACAGCTGAGTTTGAAATGTGTGGTATAGCTGGATTTTTAGATAGACGACTATCATACAAACATCCAGAAAGTGTGCTGGAAACGATGGCGTCCCGCATGAATTACCGTGGGCCTGACGATCGTGGAGTCTGGTTCGAAAAAGCATCCGGAGTAGGTTTTTCTCATACTCGACTTTCTATTCAGGATGTAAGCGCACAGGGCCATCAACCTATGCATTCCACCTCGCAGCGATACACGATCACCTATAATGGAGAGATTTACAACGCACCGGAACTCCGTGACGATTTGTTGAAATCCGGTATGCAATTTCGAGGGCGCTCGGATACGGAGGTTATACTTGCTCTTGTTGAGGTCTACGGATTAAGGCGCACGCTGGAACTTGTCAATGGAATGTTCGCCTTCGCCCTCTGGGATAGCCACAACAAAACACTATCGTTAGCACGAGACAGAGTTGGGATTAAGCCTCTCTATTATGGGTGGGTAAATGATGTTTTTCTTTTCGCTTCTGTTTTAAGTGCGATTGAGTCGATACCGTCATTTGGAGCTGAAATCGATCATGGCGCTCTAGGGCTGTTTTTCAGATTCAACTATGTTCCCGATCCATACTCGATTTATGAAAACATTCACAAGTTATTACCGGGTAGGGTGCTCACTCTGCGTCAAAGCGATACGCAGTCGACAATGAGTGTGCCGGAATGCTACTGGAATTTGCCAAAACGGGATGAACAAACATGCGAAAACGTGAGTGCTGAGATAGCTGTAACCCAGCTAGATGAGCTACTAGGCGACGCCGTCGCCAAGCAGATGCTTTCTGATGTACCTGTAGGTGCTTTTCTGTCAGGAGGTATAGATTCCTCTGTAGTGGTTGCACAGATGCAGAAACATAGCCACCACTCTGTGAAAACGTTTTCCATCGGGTTTGAAGATAGTCGGTTTAACGAAGCTGAACAGGCCGCGATAATCGCGAATGTACTTGGTACGGATCACACTGAGGCTTATGTGAGTGTGCAGGATGCGATTGATGTGATTCCATCTCTAACTGGCATATACGACGAACCTTTCGCGGATACGTCTCAGATTGGGATGTATTTGGTGTCAAAACTGGCGAGTGACAGTGTTTCTGTGTGTCTATCGGGTGATGGGGGGGATGAACTATTCGGTGGATATAACCGGCATATCGTTGGAGACGATTTGTGGCGACTAAAAAATAGAATACCTAGCACATTTAGGCAGGTTATCGCGCGAGGTTTAAGCAGTATATCCCCCCAGACCTATAATAGTCTGGGAGATATTTTTGACGGCGTGCTTCCGATGAGAGCCAGATTTAATTCGCCCGGAGATAAGTTACACAAACTTTCTCGAGTGTTGTCAACCAGTACTCCATGGGAGATGTATCAATCTCTCGTTTCTCAGTGGCACAATCCCGTGCAGCTAGTCTCAGGAATGGGAAATCCCGAAGTAATGGCCGACCAGCATTCGATATTCGCAGATAGCGGTACGATAGGCGAGGCTATGATGAGAATGGATTTGCTGACTTATTTGCCGGGGGATGTGTTGACGAAGGTTGACCGCGCAAGCATGGCTTTCAGTTTGGAGGCTAGAGTGCCATTGCTCGATCACCGTATAATTGAATATGCAAATAACATTCGTATGGATTTGAAAGTGTCTCGCGGTCAGGGTAAATGGTTGTTGAGAAAAGTTTTGCAAAAGTATGTGCCGCTAAACCTCTTCGAAAGGCCCAAAATGGGTTTTGGCGTACCTGTAGAACAATGGTTGCGTTCCGAGTTGAGAGATTGGGCTGAGTCATTACTCGATCCTGTCAAATTGCAACAACAGGGTTTTATAGACCCTGTACCGGTTCAGAAAGTGTGGAAGACACATCTTTCAGGTAAGGCGAATCACTATCTGGACATATGGAGCATATTAATGTTTCAAAGCTGGCTGGAAGAACGCCAGAATTCTAATACGGCTACGTTTCAATAATGGCATGAAAGTAATTGAAAAGCGAAAAAAATTTACCGATAGAGTCCGTTAGAGGGTTGGCAGCGTTTGCAGTTGCAACGTCCTTTACTTTGCTACTCACGGCATTTATGTACCGATACATAGAGAAACGGTTTCGAACAAAACCTCAGTCAGCAACTGTCTCGGCTAGCACACCAGAAAATGTACGTCGAAATTCTTAGATGTTAACAGCTCTGTGCATATAGGCTGGCGGTTTTATTGCGTAGTTAGCCAGTAAAGCAGGAGCGATATCTAATGTGGAAATTTGAGGGCGTTCTTTTGTTCCAGGGCTGTTAGGTTCGTATATAGCGAGGCTTCCTTGCGGTATATGATAGGCATTTGCGTTGCACATCTCCTCAATTTTCGTATTTTTCAGTCCTATTGCATCGAAACTATAAGACTGTTTGTTAATAGACAAAGCGCTCTTACTTAGATCTAGGTTAGGGTGACCAAAATCCAGGCTGAACAGATTTTCAGACGAGCGGCGAAATGACAATGGTTCACCGTTAATGAGAAATTGTAAAAGTGATCTTTCGAGTTTGTTGGCTTTGTCTGCGGCAACCTTAAAGCTGTAATTAGGGCTCATCGCAGGCGCACGGCTCCAATCCTCCGCATTTAGTCCTAACACATTAAATAGTTTTTTTGGGTCGTGTAATAGGAGCTGCGTTTCTATCCGTCGCGGTGTAGTCGCGGCCTGTCCCATGCTTGATGTAAGCCATAGGCTGTATCCGGGGTTTTGATGCACAAAATTCATCAGAGATCTTAAAAAACCATCTAACGTGTGCATGACAAATTCTATTTCACGGGCATAGTGATGCTGCCATTCGTTAGGGTAAACGGATTGCTCATAGTCTTCGGGAAAGGCCGCTGCCCAGAACCGATGCATGGTTGAGGCAACATGATTTGTAAAGAATGTAACAAAATCCGGTTTATTTGATTTGAGTTGTTTCATAAAAATATCAAAGGCAAGTACACTCTGCATGGTGCGCCGACGTACTTTTCTTCTGCTGTTTAACATTTCTGTTGCTAACTGTGATCCTACTTTGGCAAGAGACCTGGTGGTGATGCCCAGGGAAGGAAGTTTCGCGACAACGTGTGCCGCTGCGGAGATTGGAATGCCACGCGATACGTTCATTGATGAGGATTGTACCATGCGTAAGTTGAAGGCTTGAAATGTGTTTAGACTTTTGGGGTGACAATCGACACCTTTGGAAAATGTATCGGGAACATAAAAATCGTAGTCATCGATATTGGTCGGCAGTGGATATGAATGCAGACTGCCAAATACGCCGGTCCGAATACCGCTTTCCGCAAGTATTTGCCATACGGGGCGATAGGCACGGTTAGCCTCTGTCAGATCATCCCCTAAATCGGATATCAGATGTGTCCTGTCATTCACTCCTCGGTGAAGTGAGGGCCATGTTTTCCACGGACTCAATGAGGTTTCATCTTCTGTATAGGTTTCATATTGTCGACTCTGTGTGAGCAAATGCGCCAAAGTTGATTGAGGATAGCGATCACAATAGAAATCGAGGATACGCCACGGTATCTCATTGCACTCGAAGAGTATGATTTTTTTGTCCAATTACGTTTAGACCCCTATAAAGAAGATTCGACCGCTAAACGTTTCATCGGTTAGATGGCGAAAATTCTTTAGTTATTTGATAGATATACCGCTGAGGGATGGCAGATGCTTCTACGGCAGACAAATTGCTAGGGTGGGGTATTGGCAAAACGAAAGTGTATTCAAAATGTTATGTTTGAAATGAAAGAGCGAAGTCGATAGCTCGCAGAAATGAAAACGATATTCTATATCAGCTATGATGGCCTCCTCGAACCTCTTGGTAGCTCGCAGGTCAAGCAATATTTGTTGTTACTTGCAAAGCAGTACAGGATTGTACTGCTTAGTTACGAACGCCAGAGTGACTTAGAGGACACGGAGAATGTTCGTAACGCGGAAGAGTCACTGCGACTGGCCAGTATTGAATGGATACGCTTACGCTATCACAAACGCCTCTCATTGGTGTCTACTACCTGGGACATCTCGCAGGGAGTCTACGTTGGGTTCAGAACACATCTGCGGCATGGCATAGATCTGGTACATGCCAGAAGTTACGTAGCAGCGACCATTGCACTTTTGTTGAAAAAGCTTCTGCGAATTCCCTATTTGTTCGATATGCGCGGGTTATGGGTGGACGAACGTGTCGACGGCGGAATTTGGAAGCCGCATAGTCGGAAATTTAGAGTAGCGAAAAATATAGAAAGACATTTAGTGAATCGTGCATCTGCACTGGTTTCTCTCACGCATAAAGTGAAACTATGGCTAATCAAAAGCGGTATGGCAAGAGAATCGCTCATACATGAGGTCATACCAACCTGCGTTAATTTGGATGCTTTTCATCCAGTTGTCGACAAGAAGAAAAAAAGTAATAACAAGAAAAAAATTACCATTGGATATTTTGGAAATGTTAGCACCTGGTATCAATTTGACAAAACGATTCTGTTTTTTCGTCATCTACTTTTACGATATCCTGACTCTGTATTAAAAATTGTCAATCGTGGAGATCATAAGAAAGTAGAATGTATGCTGTTTGAAAACGGTATACGGAATTCTCAATACACCTTGGATGAAAAACGCTATGAGGAAATGCCTGAGGAAATTTCCTCAGTGGATATTTCGGTGTTTTTCATAAAACCAGCGTTCTCAAAGATTGCATCCATGCCAACCAAACTTGGGGAGATTCTCGCTTGCGGCATACCTTGCATAACGAATGACGGAATTGGGGATGTTGCTGAGGTCTTAACGGACTCAAATGTTGGCTTGATACTCAATGTAGATAACATTAGGGAAATGGACCTGGTTATCGAAAAGCTAGAGACATTTTTAAGCGATAGTGATTTACATGACAGGTGTAGACGAGTCGCAGAGGAGAAATTTTCCGTGTCTGACGGTGCCAAAAAGTATCACGATATCTATAAACGATTATTGAGTATCGAAGGAAAAAATTAGTGTTTACCCAGCAAAAATATTTACCAGCAATAATCATGATTGGACTTATCCTATTGATTCCTCTTTTCGTTCAGTGGGTGGAAGTGGCAGGCTCGGTTATACATGATGGTGATATTTTTAGTGATTACTATATAGGTTTCGTCACAGCGATCATTATCGGAATCAGCATTAGTATCTGGCCAGTACCGAATCAAGACAAGTTGCCACTATTTAATGTTTGGGTAGTAAAATCTTTAGTTGTTCTAGGGGGGATGCTGGTATATGAGTACCATTACGGACAGATCGGGCTAGATGCCTTTAATTACTATGCTGAATCGCGACATGGCGAGTTTCGTGCTGAAGACTTTATACAAGGCGCTGGCACTGCCAATATAATCAATCTGGCGCGACTCTATCAGGTTTACTTGCCGGATTCTTATCATGCGATGAAAGTAATATGGGCGCTTATAGGGTTTTTAGGTGTGTATTTGATATATACTGCTGCAAAAAAGGTCTATTTGAATTGCGACGTTAAAGTGTTCTACGTTCTTTCATTTTTTCCAAGTATATTGTTTTGGACGTCTATCCTTGGTAAAGATCCGATTAATTTTATCGGTATTGCGATTTATATCGTTGGTGTAGTAGGATTTTATGCGGATAGGCGTTTGCATTATATTATCTTAATTGCATTTGGAATCTATATCGCTTCATATATTCGATTTTGGTATGGCCTAATACTTACGATTCCGCTAATACCCTATTTTCTTCTTTTTCCGCTACCTCTGCTGAACCGGTTTCTCATAATCGCAGCTTCCGCTGTCGGGGTCTATTTCACATCGCAAGAGTTATTCAGCGGATTCAATATAGGCAGTCTAGCAGACCTCATTCTCACGTCTGATAGTATTTCACACAGTTGGGCTGATCGCGGTGGGTCCGGGCAGACTATTGAGGGAGGTTTGAACAGCCTGGATGCGACTATGAAGTTTATTCCACTTGGCGCATTCACCGCCTTGTTCCGCCCATTTCCAGGAGAAGTATTGAATTTGTTTGGCACGCTTTCGGGATTCGAGAATTTGATCATATTCATACTCACTATTCTTGCATTCATGCGAACACGCTTTAGCGAATTGCAACACCCGATTCTGATTTGGGCGATATCATTAATAGTGGTTTGGGCATTGTTTTACTCGATAGCATCGTACCAAAACATGGGCGCAGCCGTTCGATTTCGTCTTCAAATACTTCCGGTGCTATTAATGGTCGTTCTATATCTTTCCAGAAAGCGCGTCTAATAGGAAATGAGTCGTAGCGCCGCCTATAGACAGAATTAATCTGCTCTATAAGAAATGTGGATATAGTCAAATTAAATTGAATTTCAGAGGGAATAGGCGTTGTCCGATATAGCAGTATACGATCACCGAACTGGCGGATGTGATGCGCGCTACGGACAAGAAACAGACAATAATTATGTTTGCAAATACCGACTGGTACTTGTACAACTTTCGCCGCTCTTTAATCAGAGAATATCAGAGACACGGTTTTGAGGTCGTGCTGCTGTCGCCAGGCGAATATTACGCCGCCAAGCTACTTGACGAAGGATTTAACTGGATAAAGATCCCCTTAATCACGAAAAGCATGAACCCGTATCGCGAGTTTCGCGTATTGATGCAACTATTCTCAATATTTCGCCGGCACAAGCCTGTTCTGCTTCACAACTTTACGATCAAACCAGCACTATATGGTTCGCTCATCGCACGTTTAATGGGTGGAGTTCAGATAGTCAATGGCATAACTGGCCTCGGTCATGTTTTCACTGCGCCAGGAGTAAAGGCGTGGGTAATACGAGGCTTTGTGAAATTACTCTATCGCATGATCCTATCTTCACCCGCAGTGCAGGTCATCTTTCAAAATGAAGACGACAGAGAGGTATTTGTCGGTGAGAAATTGGTGACCTCTCGTCAGGCGAATATTGTGCGCGGTTCGGGGGTGAATTGTGAATTGTTCAAGCCGAGAAAAGAGCGTCGGGGGCAGAAGCGAGTTAAGGTATTATTTGCCTCTCGGCTGTTAAAAGAAAAAGGCATATGTGAATTGCTTGAAGCGAAAGAATTACTGAAAAACAGCTCGGTAAACTGTGAAATATTGATCGCTGGAGATATTTATACAGAAAATCCATCCTCACTTAGTCGCAGCGAAGCAGAGCAACTCGACGACGGATTGTGGGTACGATACCTAGGGCATGTAGAAGACATGCCCTCGCTAATACTACAATCCGATATCGTTGTTCTACCTTCGTACCGTGAAGGGACACCGAAAATATTGCTGGAGGCTGCCGCTTGCGGGAAGCCTATTATTGCGTCAGACATTGCGGGCTGCCGCGGTATAGTCCAAGATGGGATTAATGGCATTCTCGTTCCTGTAAAAGATGTACGACGACTTGCACAGGCACTGGAGCTACTCATTAGTCAACCAGAACTAAGAAGTGACTTCGGTAAAAATAGCCGCCAAATTGCCTTGCAATATTTCGACGAAAGAATCATAAATCACCAAACGCTCGATGTTGTCCGTGCGCTGAGTTTGTCCTGTCCCATGTCTTGAAAAAATACCTTATCTCGCAACAAGTTAATTTAGCTTTTGTTAAAGAATCAATATTTCCCTGTCGATAAAACTACTGGTAAGTGGAATTCCAGAAACTGTACCTGTTTTAAGAACATAAACGGACTTGACGATTACTCAACAAATTTGTTGTTAAATAGTGAGGCCACCGTCACAGTTCGAGGTTCCCTTTGATAAATAACATTACTATGTACGGTCTAATGATCATAACGTAATGTATTTTCGGAAAAAACAGGGAGGTTTATATAAAAGATTGGGCGCGAATATGTATTTACCTACCAGCGAGCGACAAATATGGTTGTTGATAGCACTGCTTGTGCTTTCAGTACTATATACAGGCGTTGCGTTTGCGAAAGAGTATAAGCTCGGTTTTGGAGAGGTTTTGTCGGTAACTGTTTATGACGAACCGGACTTAAGTCTGGACGTTGTACGAATTCAAAAGAGCGGGGAAATAACTCTACCCCTGGTGGGTTCTGTAAAAGCGGTTGGTAGGACTGTGACCGAAATTGAGCAGGATGTAACCGCCATGTATCGCGATGGGTATCTAAAAGAACCGAAAATTACGGTAGCAATTAGGAGCTATCGAAATTTTTTTACAAACGGGCAGTTGAGAAGTCCAGGGGCATATACCTTTGTAGAGGGACTAACCGTAAGAAAAGCGATTTCAATTTCTGGCGGCATGACGGATCGTGCTTCCCACGAGAAAATATTATTAAAAAAGGAAAATGGCATATCAGAGATTAAGGTAATCGATCTGGACCAGGAAATGGGGCCAGGAGATATTTTAACAGTGGGCGAAAGCCTCTTTTAACAGGAAGTATTGGTAGATGTCTCGCAACAGGAACTCATCCCACAACAGCAGATTAACCACGCATGGTAAGGCTGAGGGTATGGGAAATTATTTTGCCGTTTTGCGTCGTAATCTTCTTACCATTATAAGCTTTTCAATCTTGTCTACTGTTATAGGTTATTTTTGGGCAGCCAATATACCACCGGCCTATCGTACTTCAGTAACACTTGTGGTCGATTCTAATAAATCCGCGCAATATTCCATACACACACCGGTCGGTCTGACCAGAAGTCTGAACTACGAACAGGCGCAAATTGAATTAATACGAAGCCGAGCGGTTGCAGAAGCCGTTATCTCTAACCTTGGGCTGAAGAAGCATGCTGATTTTCTTCCTCAGAAAAAGGGGATGCTTGATATTGTAATTAGCAAAGTGACGGGTGCAAACCAAGAAGCAAAAATCAGTCGTGAAGAAAGAGATGAGGGGCTGGAAGAAATACCCATCTATATAAAAGCTTTTGCACAGAGACTTGATGTGGCGTACGAGAGCGCCAAATCTATCATCAGAATATCGTACGAATCCACAGACAAGGTGATCGCAGCCAAAGTAGCCAACGAAATAGTGGCAGTATACTTGGAAGTATTGAAGAAGGTAAAAAATGAATCGGATGTGAATACGGCGGGTTGGTTGAGTGCCAGGTTAGAGGAAGTGCGGAAAACACTGGTGCAGTCTGAGGCAAGGTTAAAGGCCTTTCAAGTGGAAAAAAGCATCGTGGATAGTAATGATGAAAATAGCGTCAGAAGCAGCAAACTAGGCGGGATTACATCGCAGATTGTTAAGGCCAGGGCGATGCGCGCGGACGCGGAAGCCGTCTACAACGAGGCAAAGAAAATCGTCTCCGCCTCTGGAGTCAAGGCGATTTCTTCAATCGTAGACGACGACCAACTGCTCGAAGCAAAGTTGCGTGAAAGTGACGCAAATCGAGAAGTAAGCCTGTTATCCAAACGATATGGGGAGAAACATCCGAAAATGAAGGCTGCCCGGTCTCGATACCAGCAACTCTCTGCTCAGGCAAAAGCAGAGGCTCAGCGAGTTTTTCGCCGTGTGAAAAGATCATTGGATTTGGCGTTGGAGCAGGAAAAAGAAACAGATGCACTATACAAGCAGCTACAACAGGAATTAGCTTCGACAAAAGACAAACAATTTGAACTCGCCAAAATGGAAATGGATGTTTCCACCAATAGAGAACTTTATGATTTATTATTGATGCGTTTGAAAGAGGCCGATATCAATCGCGCGGACAATGTTGCCGATGTTAGAGTGCTAGACCCAGCAGCGGTTCCCAGTGCGCCCTATAAGCCCAATCGAACTAAGATTATGCTCTTCTCGTTTCTGATCGGATTCGGCTTAAGTCTAGGCATGGCTGTCATTCGAGAAGCCAATGATCCAACCTTCAAGACCGCCGAGGACTTACTTTCAATCCCCGGCGTACCGGTACTGGGTATTATGCCTCAGTTGTCACGTCGAGAAATTCGAAAATATTCGGCTGAGAAGATTGCGGTCGGGAAATCACGATCCTCTGCTGCTGAAGCGATAAATAATATTCGAACGAATGTGATATTCAGTTCGAGTGACAGGGCGCCAAAAATTACCCTGGTCACATCGGCTGTTGCATCAGAGGGAAAAACTACCGTCAGCAGCAATCTTGCCATTTCAATGTCCATGCTTGGCCCGACACTTTTGATAGAGGCCGATACGCGTCGACCTCGCGTAGGAGAGTTTATGAAAGGGAAAGTCTTGGGTGGAATTTTTGAGTATGTTGCAGGTAAGCATAAATTGAAAGATTGTGTAGTAAAGGACGACGCGGCGGAGAACCTCTATGTTATGCCAGTAAAGACAATGCCTGCTAATCCACTCGAAATGTTCTCAAGTAAGCGTTTTGACGAAGTTTTGAAAAAACTCAGTAAAAAGTTTGAATACATTGTAATCGATTCACCACCAGTATTACCTGTTAGCGATTCAATAGTGATATCTTCCAAATGCGACGGTGTCGTGCTGGTCGTGGGTGCAGAAAGTACTCATAAAAAAGCAGTGTATGGCGCCTTAGACCGACTAAATCGTGCAGGAGCCAGGGTCTTGGGCACAGTTCTGTCTATGGCTAATATTCGCACCATTCATTCCTATGGTGACCATTACTATTACGGTTACGAGAAATACCAGAGTGATGGCAAGATGCCCAAATTAGCCTGAACAGGTGCATGATGCGACTGTCCAGGATACGATTCACATTTCTCTTCATCTTCCCGGCTTTGTTCGCGGTCTTATTAGGCACAGGTGCTCTCACTTATTCATCTTTTCTAACCTTGATAGCGGAATACAATCTAGATCAATGGGAATGTCGTGGAACTGTCAGCGATGATGGGGAATGGCAGACACAGGCGGAGAATCTGAATCAAGCGAAAAAGATAGAACAATTTGATGCAAATGTATCTCTTGATTTGGGTCGATTGCATGAATTTCGTGCGCTATCAAAGCCTATATGGAGCGATGACGCCAAAATCAGTCGAAAGCAGTCGCTAGACTATTATCAAGAGGCGACAACTCAGCGTCCAACCTGGGCGCTGGCCTGGGTGAACGTTGCGCAGGCACGGTTGTTAAATCAGCAGATTGACAAAGAGACATTCGATGCGATGCGAAAAGCGTTTCAATATGGCAGGTGGCAAGAGAAGGTGCAACAGCGTCTGATTTGGCTTGGGGTAGGAATGTGGAGCGTGTTGCCTGTGGATCTGAAAGATGAGATTCGCGCAGTCGTTCGCCAAACGCTGGAACAAGACTACCGTGTTTATGGGCTTATAGTACTCGCCTACAGGCAAAAATGGGAAGGTGAACTGAAAAAGCTCGTTACGCGTAAAGAACACTGGGAGATTATAAGACGAATAGAAAAGAATGGAAATGAGTTGAACGAATACTTACGCAAGCAGCAGGCAAGGAAGTGTTGAAAATACGATGAATGAAGTAGTTTATAGTAATCTTCAAGAAAAGATAATTTTTGCACTATTTCTGATATTGCTGGTCTGGGCACCTATTCCGCTAGGCAGTAACAGGGATATCGGTTGGACGCTGTTGTCTACTGCATCGACAATTTTGCTTGCCTGGTCTGCCGCTTTGCTTTCGGTTCGTAGAATGACGCTTACAAAAAGCTTCTTCAGGCTTAAGCTCGTTTATCTGATGTTTATAGCCCTGGTATCTTTACAAATAGCGCAAGTCGTCCTCATACCAATTGATATCATCAAACAGTATTCACCTCAACACTTAGGAAAACTATCTTTGCAGGACATCTATGTAGGTGCTGAAGCCTTGTCTATAAGTGTCGATCGCAATCAAACTATAGAATATCTGATTCGTTTCATTTCCTATATCTCTGTGTTCCTACTAACTGTTTTACTCGTAAATGGAAATAGTCGGCTAGTCTGGCTATTACTAGCGATGTCTGTGTCCGGCGTATTGCAGAGTATCTATGGAATCGGAGAACTGATTTACAATTACGCAGCCACCAGTGCCTTTACCATATTGCATGGAACATTTGTCAACAATAATCATTTTGCTGCCTACCTAAATATGGTGGTTGGTAGCGTCCTGGGTCTTTTGCTGTTGGCGACCTACAGTAATCGAAGTGGCACCGTAGGTTTTATACGTAGTTTTGGAACTCAGCAATTTTCTGTTACCGTTTACTTGATATTGTGTATCGTGGCCCTTTTGTTGGCCCAGTCACGTGGTGCTGGTATCGCCTTTGTTGTCGCCTTTCTATCGGTATTTGTGTTAATCAACATAAACGATAAAGGAAAAGAATGGTTCGGCCGTCGCATGGTTGGTTTGGCGCTGCTGCTGCTATTTATGATTTTTCTATTTGGAAACAAAATCATTATTGATGAGTTAAAGAATGTTGACACCGATATGCTCACGCGTATGGAGATATGGGAAATTTCCTTACAAATATTTAAAGATTTTCCTCTATTCGGAGTAGGAGCGGGCAATTTCGCCACGGTTTTTCCAGTATATGAAAGTCGGCACATGTCAGTGTTCGTCAATCACGTGCACAATGACTATATTCAGGTACTAGTCGAGCAGGGGATTAGCGGCTTTGCAATAATGGCTATTTTGATACTGTTATGTATCGGTGCGGCCTTCCGCATTTTACGTGCGTCCTCCAATGTCCATGTGCTTGTTGCTACCAGCGTGGGGATGTTTGGGGTGGTGAGCATGCTAGTGCACGCTCTGGTGGATTTCAATTTCTATATTCCCTCAAATGCCGCTTATTTTTTTGTCTTCCTGGGACTCTCTGTTGCGAATATCGATAAAGTAAAAAAGGCGACTAGGGCAAGGACGAGAACAAGTCAAACCGCCATCGACGAACAAGTATTAGAAAGACCCGCGTTTACGCTTTCCGAGCCACAAGCCTGATCAATTCGTTTATCCAGTCAAAATATTTTAGGTTGAATTTAAAAATTACGTCCTGTATGCTTGAACAGTGCTGTGCTTGACAACAGGGGTGTATTATGACGGCGTTAACCGACCGCCAGGCGTTAATTCTGGACGTTATAAAGGAATATATCGAAGATACCGGGTTTCCGCCAACCAGAGCGGAGATTGCAGAAATTCTTGGCTTCAGATCTCCAAATGCAGCGGAAGATCATTTGAGAGCACTTGAGAGAAAGGGCTATGTAGAAATTTTGCCCGGAGCTTCTCGTGGGTTACGCTTGATCGAGCAGGAAGGCGAGCGTGAAGGACTGCCTGTTGTTGGGCGTGTAGCAGCTGGTAGCCCGATTTTGTCGGAAGAATATGTCGAGACCTATTACAAGATAGATCCGTATTTGTTTGAACCCCAGGCAAATTATCTTCTACAGGTGCAAGGCATGAGTATGCGGGACGCCGGTATTTATGAAGGAGATCTGCTTGCTGTTCATAAAACTGAAAGAGTGCGCAGTGGGCAGGTAGTCGTTGCACGAATAGACGGTGAAGTCACCGTCAAGAGATATCGCAAAAAGGGCCGTGTCGTATTCCTGGAACCCGAAAATCCAGACTTTGACATTATTGAAGTGAACCCCAAAAATCATAGCGATTTTCAAATTGAAGGTCTCGCCGTGGGTATTATAAGGAACAATGTTTCATTGTAAGTCTTGTTTGGATTGCGAGACGTTTATAAAAGATCTTGTGGCAAGAGGCTGATTTCCGTTGATACGTAAGTCAATCTCGGCAATTCGCCTAGCACTTCAGTTTTTAACTCGTCTCCCGGTGAAATCATCGCCAACCGTTCCCACAGATCACGAGTTGGCGAGCTCGGTAAAAGCCTTTCCTATTGCAGGCGCGGTTATTGGTTTTGTACTGGCGTGTTTTATTGTCCTTACACAAGCTCTTCCGGATTATCTCCAGGCTGCCCTAGTTTTGATCGTATGGGTCGCGTTAACGGGTAATCTGCACATGGACGGCTTAGCGGATACGGCTGATGCCTGGGCAGGTGGTAGAGGGCAAAAGGATCGTATTCTCGCTATTATGAAGGATCCGCACACCGGGGCTGCCGCTGTGAGTGTCGTGGTGCTCACATTGTTAGTCAAATGGTCTGCGGTCTCGGCTTTGTTACCTGGCGACAACCTGCTCGTTTTTTTTCTGGTTCCCATAGTCCCACGCGCAACAATGTTGCTATTTTTTACCTCTATGCAATATCTACGAAGTGAAGGTGGTTTGGCCTCTGGATATAGCGATGCGATTTCTCATACGACTCTTGCCGCAATTTTACTGCTCACATTTCTTGTCGTGATAGCGCTTGCTGCCTGGCTAGGCATTCTCATGTTTGCGGCAGCAGTAGCAAGTTTTGTAATTTTTTATTTCTATTGGCGACTCCTGCTCGGAGGATATACCGGTGATATTATTGGGGCATACGTGGAAATAACGGAGTGTCTTATGCTCGTCGTCGCCGTGGCTTGGCTAGTTTAAGATGGCTTGCGAGGGAACCATTTTACCGCTGTCTCTGCCCCTTCTTCTACCGCGCATGAAACCATGTCAGCCAGCGTATATCGTCTCAACTCGGCTAAAAACGCATCAGTTGCCCGGCCTAGTACGGCTTTTAGTCGACAAACGGGTTCCACGGTACATGCTGGGCTTTCCGCATCGAAACATTCAACAACATTGAAATGAGGCTCTGTGTCCATAACGACATCGGCGATATTGATGTCTATTGCCTTGCCCGATAAACTCAAGCCACCCCCTTTTCCCCTTGTGGAAATTATATAGCCTTTCAAAACCAGGTTATGGACGACCTTGACTAAATGATTGCGTGAGATTTGATAAAACTCGGCTATTTCACCGATTGTGCTCAGTTTGTCACCATGAATTTCCAGATAAATCAGAGTTCTGAGAGAATAATCGGTGTAAAGGGTAAGTTGCATGGGTCACCTCGGTTGTAGCCCAGTTTACTCCGTATTCAGTTCACGTTCAAAAACATGTATTCAGGATATATATTTATTGACAAATTCAATAACCCGATATTTAATGCATTTAAGATGCATCTTTAAAGGACGATATGGTAGGGACACTTTTTTAGATTGAGTTTTGTATGTCAATAACCACGGAGAAAAAGTAAATGAGTGAAACATTGTATGATCGCCTGGGTGGGGAAGCGGCTGTAAATGCAGCTGTGGACATCTTCTATCGTAAAGTTCTTGCGGATGATCGTATCAATCATTGGTTCGAAAATACAAACATGGAAAAGCAAGCGGCCAAGCAGAAAGCCTTTCTTACCATGGCGTTTGGTGGCCCACATAGCTATACCGGCAAAGATATGCGCGACGGACACGCTCACCTCGTTGCGAAAGGCTTAGGTGACGTAGACTTCGATGCGGTTATCGAGAATTTAGGGGCTACCTTGCAGGAGCTGAATGTACCGCAAGACATGATCGCTGAGGCAGCGGCCATTGCAGAAAGCACTCGTAACGATGTGTTAGGCCGCTAAGTTTTCACGCCATGCCGCAGCTCCAATTTAGAGAAAAGTTCTATACCACTGAGGGCGAGGAATCTGTTTTAGATTGCTTGCTGCGGCACGGTGTTGAAGTTCCCCATAGTTGCAAGAAAGGTACTTGCCATACCTGCACACTAAAAGTGACAGAGGGAGTGGTTCCTGAAGAGTCTCAACGTGGATTAAAGGATACCGAAAAAGCGCAGGGTCTTTTTCTATCGTGCTCCTGTCGTCCAAGCGCCGATATGACGGTATTACTACCTGACGTGAGTGGTCAACAGCACACGGTAAGTGTATTGCAAAAAGATCACATCGCTGACGATGTGATTCGTCTTAGGCTAGATGTTCCCGATGGTTTTAGCTATCGTCCTGGTCAATTCATCAACCTCTACAAAACACCTGTCATAACTCGATCTTATTCTCTTGCGAGCATGGGCGATTCTGAAGCCTTCCTCGAGCTACATATAAAACATGTTAAGGGCGGACAAGTTAGTGATTGGCTTGCACAAGACCTAAAACCAGGTGACGAAATTGTAATCGGTGATGCCCTTGGAAGTAGTTTTTACCTAGCGGAAAAACTGGATCAAAATCTGCTTCTTGTCGGCACTGGAACAGGATTGTCGCCACTGTACGGGATCGCCCGTTCAGCTGTGGCGTCGGGGCATACAGGGCAGATCAAATTGTTTCACGGTAGCAGGACCCGAAACGGACTTTATCTGGATCGTGAGTTACGGAAGTTTGCTGATGACGTGAGTAATTTCGAATATACTGCGTGTGTTTCCGGAGAATCAAATTTGCCTGTAGGTTTTCATGAGGGGCGTGCGAATGACTTGGCGCTCAAAGAGAACAAGGATCTGAAGAATTGGCGTGTATTTTTATGCGGACATCCAGATATGGTGGAGAAGACCAAGCTCAAAAGCTATCTTGCAGGTGCATCGCTTTACGATATTCACGCGGACCCATTTATCCCAGCAACATAGTTCACATGCGACGACATGTTTAGTCGATTAGCCAGAGATCCTTTGTTCTGGTTTGCCTGCCTGGCTGCCATTATTCTTTGGATAATTCTCAACGTTTTTGGCGACGCCGTTTTTTCGTTTGAATCTCCAAAGAAAGATTCCACGACCTTTCTATTAATGGTCGTTCTCATTTATCCTTTGTTAGAAGAGTTGGCATTTCGTGGCTGGCTACAAGGTCAATTGTTACGGCTTAACCGCTTGAGTGTGACGCTGTGGTTGGTGAGTTCTGCGAATGTTCTGACATCCATTGTGTTCGCTGGTGTGCATATAGTGGCGCAACATGCGATGTTGGCGGGCCTTGTTTTTTTTCCCTCCCTGGTATTTGGCTTGTTTCGTGAGCGCTATGATAGTGTGCTTCCTTCAATATTGCTGCACGCTTTCTATAATTTCGGGTGGTTTTTATGGGTGGTCTAGCTCAGAAGTTGCCGGAATACTTGACACTAACCTGCTAATACTAATGTATTAATTGTTTAACACACGAATTCTAATTTTGCGTCACTAAAACTCATTAACGTATTAATTTTAGAGTATATATTTGGGTGAAAAGACACTTGGGGTGTTTTTTTGAAACCAATTATCCTGTCGAGATATCTTACAAACCAGTATTGGTTGATGGTTGAATGGGTCTAATTAATTGTATTTAATGACAAAAAATGAATTGGTCCGATACCTGCTAAACCTCCCGTGCTGGTTGTAGTAGGCTTCTATTTCCTGCCGTATGGACAGGTGGCTTTATGGAAGGACTAATCAGCGAATGAGGTAAGACCTCTCGCAAACATAAGAAGTTACGGACAAATAATAAGAAGATACTTACGAGGCCACGAGATTTACAACAGGGACATGTTGTTACTCGTGGCTTTTGTTTATATGCAGTCTTATCCGCGGAAAACTTCCCTTTAACAGCTCATTAAGTCAAATCGTCTATTATGCCCGCTGGTACTCAATGATATTGCCAGCTTTAGTGTCGTCCTGTCGGTTACTGGTATATCATATGCCGGCCCTGTCTTCAGATTATGTTAACAGTATTTTCAAAATAAATTGCAGTGAGTTCCTAGATCGATATGACTGGACAAATTAAACCGGGATTGAGTCCGTTCAGAGTTATGGTGCGACTAATTTTGGTGATTACGATATTAGTATTTTTTCCGTTTGAGTCGATGGCTCAGCAGGAGTTGGATATTATTGCTGCGGATCCACATTCACTTGAATATGGCGACCCTAGTACGCGCCCGGAAGCAGGTACCCATGAGTACAGAATTGGACCGCATGATTTGCTAGAAGTAGACGTATTCAGAGTGGAAGAATTTACCCGAGTTGTCAGAGTTAATTCGCGGGGAAGCATCAGTCTGCCCTTGATTGGCTCGGTCGTGGCACATGGAAAAACCAGCGAGGAACTGGAACAGATAATCGCAAAATCGCTGCAGTTGAGTTTTCTTCAAGAACCACATGTCAGTGTATTTGTAAAAGAATATGCAAGCCAGAAAGTAACGCTAGAAGGCGAGGTGAAGAAGCCTGGTCTATATGCATTGACGGGACGTACGACTGTTTTACAGGCGATTGCCATGGCAGAGGGACTGACGGATTTGGCGGATATTGGTGGCGTGCAACTCTTTCGCCCTAATCGTGATGGTCGAATGCTGAGTTATGTTCTCGATGTTAAAGCGATACGCAACGGCGAGACGCGAGATCCGCTGGTATTTGGCAATGATATTCTAGTCGTTCATCGCGCCACATTTAGATCGTTTACCAAAGCACTGACCGATACCTTGCGCGGCTTTGTCACATTTGGGAGACCTTTTTAATGTCTCAATGGCCTGAACGTCGGCGTAGCGATATCGGTGGGGGAGAGGTTCGACATCTTTCTGAACGCCGAAGAAAAACGGACGCGGTCGACGATAACTACCTCGCTCGTCAATTGGTATTAGAATCGTATCAGGAAGAACCTCAGGTCAATCTACGTGATTATTGGCAGATACTCAGACGTCGACAGTCGATTATTTTACTCTTTGCTGGCTTGGTGTTGTTCACTACCTTGATTGCCAGCATGTTGATGACGCCAATCTACCGCGCTAGTTTGTTGTTGCAAATTGATCGTGAATCACCCAAGGTGCTCAATTACCAGGATGTGACGCCAGTCGAGTCTATCAATGATAAAGACTTTTATCAGACCCAATACGAATTGCTCAGAAGTTATACCTTAGTCAAACGCGTGATAAATGAACTAGACCTGATCCACCATCCCGTACTGTTAAAGGAAACGGAGCCTTCCAGTCTGCGCGCTGTTATGGGTGAAATGTTGCTCTGGTTTGCAGAGGAGCAGGAGAATCGATTAAGCGAAGATAATCGATGGCTGGAATATTTTTTAAATCGATTAACGGTGGAGCCAGTCAAGAATTCACGTTTGGTTCGCGTGCATTTCGATAGTACAGACCCTGAAACCGCGACAATGATTGTGAATAACTATGCCGAAAACTACATCAACATGAATCTGGAGCGTCGATACGATGCTTCCTCATATGCGAAATCATTTCTTGATGAGCGCCTGGCAAGCGTGAAGATTCGCCTTGAAGAGTCTGAGCAGCGTTTGGTGGCGTTCGCACGGCAAAATCAAATCATTAATATTGATGACAAGCAAAATATCGATACTGAAAAATTGCGTGAAACGAACCTTGCCCTCGCTAGGGCGGAACAGGCTAGAATTTCCAGTGAGGCAATTTTCAATGAAATGAGGAAAGCGGAGGATGATCATTTATCCGAAATACTTGATAGTGAAGTCATACAAACGCTGAAAAACAACAAAGCAAAGCTGGAAGCTGAATATGAAGACAAGCGCCGAGTATTTAAGCCTGCATATCCGGCGATGTTGCAGCTAGCAGGGCAGATTGAGATTATTGAGAAGAAGATTCATCTCGAAATTGCTAGTGTACGTGCGGCTTTAGAAGCCAAATACAATGCAGCCAGAGACAAAGAAAACATGTTGCGCGAGAATTTGGCGGAAATTAAAGAAAGCGTGTTAGCTCTGCAGGATCGTAGTATACAGTACAATATACTCAAGCGTGAGGTCGACACTAATCGAGAGTTATACGAAGGCTTGCTACAACGTATGAAAGAGGTTGGGGTAGCGGGTGGAATCAGTACCAATAATATTTCGGTGGTAGATCCCGCTGCGATTCCTGACAAGAAACACAAGCCACGTCTGCTCATCAACATGTTGTTAGCACTGTTCGTCGGATTTCTAGGCGGAGTCGGTCTGGCGTTTCTTTTCGAGCACCTGGATGACAGCATAAAAATGCCAGAGGATTTCGAGAGACTGGTACAACTTCCCGTTATTGGCCTGATTCCCTTCCATGAATCGAAAGGGCGCGATGATGTAGATGTAGCCCTGATGTGCTATACCGATCCGTCATCGGCAGTTGCGGAAGCCTATCGCTCAATGCGTACGGCGCTGAATTTTTCCACCACTAACGGTGCACCGCAAGTCATGTTGGTAACCAGTCCTTCTCCTGGTGAAGGTAAGAGTACAACAGCGCTTAGCACGGCGATTACGTTTAATCAGACGGGCAAGAAGGTATTGCTTGTCGATACAGACCTGCGGAATCCGTCATTACACAAAATGCTCAATCTATCTAATGCCGATGGGCTTTCCAATTTTCTGACCGGCAACAGTAAACCGATTGATGTGTCACACGCGACAAATATTGATAACTTGTTTGTAATTACATCAGGTCCAGTGTGTCCAAATCCGGCTGAGCTTTTGTCAGGGACGCGGATGCAGGAGTTGCTGGTTTACGCCCGCGAAGCATTCGACTGTATTGTTCTTGATGGCCCGCCTGTTTTGGGTCTGGCCGACGCGCTATTGTTGTCAAATATGGCAGATGGGACCCTGATAGTCGCAGAGTCAGGCGTCACGCGCCAAGATTCGCTTAAATCGAGTGTTAAACGACTGCGCAATGCGCGGGCTCATCTCATTGGTGGTTTGGTAACCAAAGTCAGCGAGCATATGGTTGGGTATGGGCAATATGCCGGTTATTATTACTATGAACGTTCCGATGGGCAGGACCAGCCTCGGCTGCCAGTGTAATTGCAAGTTCATTGTGATAATATCCTAAGCCTAAGATTAATAGGTAAATAAGTGTACGACTCTCATTACGGATATTCCGAGATTCCATTCCGGCTGAGTCCGGACCCTTCTTTTTATTTTGGAAGTAAGGGACATAACCGCGCGCTGGCGTATTTGCGTTATGGTCTTACACAAAAAGAGGGGTTTATCGTCGTTACCGGTACCCCTGGCACCGGGAAAACCACTATCGCGCGGACACTGTTACAGGAAGTTGGCAGTGAGCGTATCGTTGTTTCAGAGCTCAACACAACTCACCTTCAGGCTGACGATGTTTTACGTATGGTGGCAGCCTCTTATGGGCTTGAACATGAAAACACTTCCAAGGCCAGTCTTCTAAAGCGCCTGGAGCAATTCTTTCTGGCCAAGTTTCGCGCCGGATATCACTGTTTGTTGATGATTGATGAGGCACAGAACCTGCCATTTGAATCGATCGAAGAATTGCGCATGCTCTCGAACTTCTATCAGGGCAACAACGCGCTAGTGCAGATATTCCTGCTTGGGCAAGAACAGTTTCGAGATATGTTATACATGCCCAAGTATGAGCAGTTGAGACAGCGGGTAGTCGCAGCCACACATTTAGAGCCACTTAGCGCACGCGACACGAGAGACTACATCATGCACCGCCTGACCAGAGTGGGTTGGACGGGGGAAAATCCTGCTTTTACCAAACGTGCCTTTGCGCATATCTACGCCTTAACTCAGGGTATTCCCAGACGTGTTAACACCTTCTGTGACAGATTGTTGTTGTTTGGATCATTGGAAGGTATCGATGTCGTTGATGAGAACGCGGTACAGAATGTTGCTAAGGAATTAATGTATGAGGGTACTGGTAAGAAACCCGAGGATGCTCCGACCGAAGCGATGAAATTTCAGTTCGTCGACGATGACGATGATGACGTCGTCGACGATATCGAAGACGATCAGGAATTAGATTTACCCGTAAAACAGATAGTGGAGCAAACTGTCACAAAAAATTCGCCTCCAGAAAAAGTGGAAGCGACCACAAAAGAAACAAAGGTAGCTGTTGAGCGCGAACAGGAGAAGGAAGTCGATATTGTCCGGCCAAGCCTGACGCTGGTTTCCAATAATAGTTCTGCCCAGCCAAAACGCGAAGAATTGCCCTCAATACAACCGAAAACTTTACCATCAGAACATGAGTGGGTTGCTTTTTTACGTGAAGTTGTTCAGTTAAATCAAACACGTAATATGGAACTGCTTTTTGAGCATGCTCATAAACCGGTTTCTCCTCATTTGCGCAATCTGCTGGAATTGACTAGTGGACAGCGACAAATACCAGGACATCTGCATCATTTGTTCGGAAAGACAGATCAACGTGAACTCAAGAGAGCGATACGATTTTATGTCCAAGAGACCTTGCTGAATAGTTCGGCAGATTATTACCGACGATTGGGGTTGCCCAGCAGAGTCGATGAAGCATCGGTTAAGATTCACTACCAACATTTATTTAAGTTATTCCAGCCGGACAGCAATATCGACGCGGAACAATGGGACAGGCGACACACTCAGCGAATAAATCAAGCCTATGCGACCTTGCGTGATCCGCATAAGCGAATTGCATATGATCAGTTTCTTGAAGACCTTCAGTTACAGGCTAATCAAGATGTATCTCAACAGTCGGCCTTTGTTGATAGTGTTGACGTTGAAGAACCAGACTCAAACATGGAAGTTGCGACAACTGATCCACAAATTGAATACGACTCTGGCGAGAGCAAAAAATCAGGGTCTGGCCTCATTTGGGCATTGTTGGTCTTTCTTATGGCGGCGGGA
This sequence comes from Gammaproteobacteria bacterium, assembly GCA_029881255.1. Lineage (NCBI taxonomy): Bacteria > Pseudomonadati > Pseudomonadota > Gammaproteobacteria > Gammaproteobacteria bacterium. Next base: position 121,477 of record JAOUMY010000004.1, read on the forward strand.
GGCGGTGGTTTCTGGTTTTATACGACCACTATGTCTGATAATTCGTCGGCCAGTCACATTGCGTCCTTGGCTGATTCAGACAAACCTATTCGATCGGGTGGAATCAATCGAGAAGCCATAACCGAAGAATCAAATACCCAAGAAACTGCTCCCGCTCATGTTGAAGAGCCAGTGTACGAGGCTAAAAGCAGTGTGAGCGAATCTATCAGACAGACCCAGCCAGAGATATCGGTAGAAAAGGAGTCGGTTGGCAAGAAAACACCAGTGTTAACAGATCAAAGCACACGCTTATCGACGTCCAACAAGCGAAGAGATGAAGCGGTGACGCCGACGCCAGTTGTAGTTGAGAAAGTTACGCCTAAGAAAGTAACAAAGGAACCGGTTGAGCGAAAACCACCCAAAACAACTAAAGAAAGTCAGGTTGCAGAGAGCGGCCTGGATACAGAAGCTAAGACAAAAGTCGCTCAGATTTCCTCAAATGGAGATCAGAAGAAGAATATCGTCGAAACGAAAGCTCCTATTCCTAACAAGAAGGAGTTAAATGAGATGTTGCAGAAATTCTCACTGGTCTATGAAACCGGTGATATTGATGCCTTTATGGAAATGTTTGTCGACGAAGCATATACAAATGATCAGGAAAACAAAGAAGGTATACGCAAAGATTATCAGGCGCTATTTGCGAATACGATAATGCGTACCATTGATATCACTAACGTAAGTTGGTTAATCAAGGATGATAAGGCTCGTGGTAAAGGTGACTTCGTTGTCACTGTAAAGCAAAAGGGCAATACTCAGCAACGCGTTGTTGGCACAATTTCAATTGGTTTCGTGAAGAAGCAAGATAAACTGTTTCTCACCGATATGTTGCATACCTATAATTTGAATAACTAATGAATAAATCGGCAATTACTACCTTATTTGGTGTAATACCGTTTTTGATTTTGACAGGTTTGGTGTTTTCAAATGGAATTGGAAATCATTTAGCCTCTTATAAAGACTTATCAAAGCTTCAACAGGCAATAGAATGGAATCATAATGCTTTTGCCGAATACAAAGTCGCTTTCTTTACAGTTGATAGCGATGCCAGAAAAGAACTACTCATCTCTTCTATACAGCATAACCCTTCCAATAGTTTCGCCATACTTCAATACGTTTTACTTGCGTCCGCCGCAGAAGATTCGACGAAAAATACAGATGCTCTAGTCGAGGCAGCCGCTCAATTGCGCCCGGTCGACGGTGAAATATTGACCCAAGCGGCAGCATACTGGCTCGAAAAAGGACAGATTTTAAAGGCGCTCAACCTCTGGAGTGAGGCCCTATCAATTACAAGAAACTACGATGACCGATTGTTTCCGTTTTTTCAGGAATTTCTCAGACAAGAAATGTCTTCTTCCGAATATGACAGTTGGATAGGTAGCGCTGGTAGCTGGTGGCCAAGACTTTATCGATTTCTGGCAAGGAATTCGGAAAATCTTCCTCTGCTGGAAAGCATTTTTGAGAAACGTAGACTATATAAAAATGCGGTTTCAGATGAAGAACAGCGCGTTCTGATTAGTTTTCTAATAGAAGAACGTTCCTGGGATCGAGCCTACTTATATTGGCTAAACAGTCTCGATGATGAGTCCAGGAAACATACAGGCTTATTGTTTAATGGCGGCTTTGAACATAAGATATCTAATTATGGATTCGGTTGGCATATACGGCGGGGACACGCTTATATAGAGACGGCCTATATACCGGGAGTAACGGGCAGAAAGGCTTTGCACATTATCTTTCGCGATGACCCTGCTCGTTTTCAGCATATATCGCAGTTAACTCGCCTATTGCCAGGAGAATATGTGCTGAACGGGCGTTATAGGGCGCAGACCTTACGCGCCGTCCGTGGGGTCCAGTGGCGCCTCGACTGTGTATCACCCCGTTATGAAAACCTCGGACGATCAAGCCACTTTGTGGGAAATTCCGCGTGGGAAACTTTTAGCATGAAGATCGAGATCCAGCATCAATGCGATGTTCAGAAGCTGTCACTGGTCGCCGATGGTCGCAATGAAGTAGAACAAAGAGTAAAAGGGGAGCTCTGGTTTGATCAGTTGGAGATTAAGCGTTTGTAAACCGCGGCGCCTATACTATAATCCCTTCTATTCCTATTAGTTACTACATTGATGGAAAGAGTGATAAGGACTATGAAACAGTATATTTGGGGATGCATCCTGGGAGCGGCTTTTACTTCCTTGTCAGTTTCGGCAGCCGAGGTTAAAATCAATGAATTCAAAGGGTTGGTGTTGGTCAACAACGGCCAGGCCTTTATCAGCGCCAAACCAGGACAAGTGCTACATTCTGGTGACCAAGTGTATATCCTTGATCATTCTGTTGTGGTGCTCGCCCAAGGTGAAGCCTGTTTCGTCAAGATCCGTCAAAATGCTTTAGTAACTATTCCTGCAGGAAGTCTCTGCGAGATTAACGCAAGTACCGTCAAATTTATGGGCACGCGCTATGCGGCGGCGATAGGCATAGTAAACACTCCTACAAACGACGCGGCTAAACCAGCTGGAAACGGGGCACTGGGCGGGATAGTCATTGAAGAAGAACCTATTCAGATTAGTGATGCCGATACACCAAAAGAGGTTCCTGCTTCGGAATCCGGCGGCATAGAAGGTCTGGCAACTAAGTTAGCGGTACCGGCAACCGTGTTGGGCGCGATTGGGTTTTCTGCGATAGTTGGCGGAGCGGGTGAGCCGGTTGATGTAGGTCCGACAACAGGTGGCACATCAGGAGAAACTGGTGATAATACAGTTGGTGGTGTAACCGGTGAGCCTGGTGAAAACGGCGAACCTATTAGCCCGGCCTAGAACTTTTTTGGTTGAATGACTTCGTTAGAAAATTCTTCCCCTAGCGGGAGAACCCATTCCTATTTTCCTTCCACGTTATCCTTTTATTTCTGTCTTGCTATCATTGTTTTCGCGCCTCTGTATCGAGGAGGAAATCGACCACTGGCTTTGATGAGTCTGGAGTTACTCGGCTTGATTCTCCTTGCTCTCGGATATTTTGTGTGGAAACGTGAGAATTTGACGGTCGGTGTATTTGGCTGGCTGGTGGCTCTAATTTGTTTGCCGGTCATTTATCTGGTTCCACTACCCACATCGATTTGGGAGTTGCTACCAGGTACATCTATTTATGTTGAAATTCTGAATCAGCTACCAGAAAAAACAAGCTTCCACGCGATCACTCTATACTCTGGAGCGAGCCTCGACGCGTGGGTAGCGCTAATCCCTGTGATAGCAGTATTTTTGTTTTTTGTTAACAGCTCCTACTCGCAGCTGATTCGACTTGTTTATGTGGTTTTGGCAATCGCAGTTTTTCAATCGCTGCTGGGATTATTGCAGTACACCCAAGGCTCCGAAAGCTTGCTACGGTTTGGAATGACAGGTCATGCTGATAGTGGAATCGGAACCTATCCTAATCGAAACCATCTTGCAGGCTTTCTGGAAATGTTTTTGCCGCTCGCATTGATGTTTTTTTTCGTATCGGTGAGTCAGTTTGCGCATTCCAAGCGTGGCCGTTTTGCCAAGCTGGCGGTTTTAGGAAATATGCGCAGTGGGGTATTGTTTGTAGTGAGCGTGCTGTTGCTGCTGGGAATCGTGTTTACCCGTTCCCGAACGGGGTTGGCTTTAGGTATGTTTGGAGTTTTGTTAACGGCATTCCTATTGCTAAAGCTACGCTCGCTAACGATGGTGAGAAAAACGACGTTGATTACCGTTGTAATAGTTTTTACCTGCGCGGCCGAAATCGGTTTGCTGCCAGTTTTTGAACGCCTGGCCAATCAAAATCCTCTGTCGGATAGCCGATGGACGCTGTTTGCCTCCACTTGGGAAGGTATTCGATATTTTCTCCCCTTTGGTTCCGGGCCGGGAACATTTCCATATATCTATCCACGTTTTCAAGTACCAGAGATAACGGGTTTTGTTAACTATGCTCACAACGACTATTTGCAATGGTTGTTTGAGATGGGAATGGGGGGGGGGCTGCTTCTGTTGACGGCAATATGGCTTTTTATCATGCAATGGCAGTATCTATGGAAGGGAACAAAAGAAAATCCGCATATACTGGTTCAATTATCCTGCGGTGTTGGTATAATCCTGCTCCTTCTGCATAGCTTGGTCGATTTCAATCTCCGAATACCGGCTAATTCCATATATTTTTCAATGCTTTGCGGTATATTTTTTAGAATAAAAAAAGAAAATTGATCACCGAAAAACGGTAATCATCGCGTGGGAGTTATGGGGCTCTGAATTGTTGTTGAATTTATTTGAACCACCATGCTTCAAGCGGTTCAAATAATGAAAATATAGAGAGGGAGGCCCTGTGATTGATTTGCACGCCCATATTCTGCCAAAACTGGTGGATGGCTCTTCTGAAAACACTCAAGTCTCAGAGCAACTGGTAAGAACTGCCATGGAAGATGGTATTCACACCATCGTATGTACGCCTCGAATGGGGGCAGATCGTGGCCTGAGCGCGGCAACCATACGCAAAAGATTCTTTCGTTTCTATCACGCAGTCCAGGAACTAGGCTACCCGATAAGTTTGAAGCTTGGGGCTGATATAGATTTAAGTGAAGGGCTGGCGGAAAACCTTAGATCGGCGAAATTCTTGACAATAAATCGTAGCCGCTACTTTCTACTCAGATTACCAAAAGAAGCTCCTTCACTTATGCTCGAAGGTGAAGTTGAGCAATGTCTTGCTGCTGGTTATATACCCATTTTGACCCATCCAGAAAGATTGAACTGGATTTCCTCGCATTATAAACGAGTAGTTAATTTGCTATTGGCCGGCGCGTGGTTACATATTACGGGTGACAGCCTGACCGGTCATCTTGGCCGTTTGCCCAAGTATTGGGCGGAGCGTTTGCTAGACGAAGGTTTAGTGCATCTGATTGCTACCGATGCTCATGCCAGAGACAAAAGGGCACCAATGTTATCTGAGGCTTTTGAATTGGCATCGGTACGTGTTGGTTCTCAGGAAGCAACACAACTGGTAGAAGGGCGTCCAAAGGCGGTGTTGTTCGATATGGATCCGCAAGATGTAATATTGCCGCCGGCACTTATAAAGGAAAAACCTTTACCGGTAAAACTGGTGTCCCAAGGCGTTTGAATCGCCTAAATACTCAGTTTTTTAAGCCGCTTCGGTTTTGTGTAGTTCGAATGTGAGTTCTGGTTCATTGTCTTCGCTGACAGTCTCCAGCTTTACATTGAATCCCCACAAACGCCCCAAATGTTTCATAACTTCTTCAAGGCTATTGCCCAACGGACGGCGATTGTATTGGTAATGTCTGAGCGTCAGCGATCGGTCCCCTCGAACATCAACTTTATAAACCTGAATATTGGGTTCAATACTGCCGAGGTTGTACTGGTCGGCCAGCTTTTGGCGCACGGTACGATAGCCTTCATTATTGTGTATTGCCGAAATTTCAATATGACTGTTTTTGTCGTCGTCGAGGACGGAGAAAAGTTTTAAATCACGAATGACTTGTGGTGACAAATACTGAGCGATAAAACTCTCATCTTTAAAATTGCGCATTGCAAAATCCAGAGATTCTATCCAGTTGCTACCAGCAAGGTCAGGGAACCAGTAACGATCTTCGTCAGTCGGTTTCTCACAGATACGGCGGATATCGCGGAACATGGCGAAGCCGAGGGCATAGGGGTTGATGCCTGAATAATATGGGCTATCAAAGGCTGGTTGAGATACAACATTGGTATGTGACTTTAAGAACTCCATCATAAAGCCATCGGTAACCAATCCTTCTTCGAATAATTTGTTCAAGATGGTGTAGTGCCAAAACGTCGCCCAGCCTTCGTTCATAACCTTGGTTTGACGTTGAGGGTAGAAGTACTGCGCGATCTTGCGTACGATGCGCACAATCTCTCTCTGCCAGGATTCCAGCAGTGGCGCATTTTTTTCAATGAAATACAGGACGTTTTCCTGCGGTTCTTCAGGAAAATTGTGCTCTTGTTTGTCTTCCGTTTTTTTGCCGAAATTGGGGATGGTGCGCCAGAGTTCGTTTATTTGGGACTGAATATAGGCCTCACGTTCTTTTTGTCGGGTCTGCTCTTTCTGCAACGAAACGGGTTGAGGCCTCTTGTAGCGATCTACGCCATAGTTCATTAATGCGTGACACGAATCGAGGATTGCTTCCACCGCTTCGACTCCGTAACGTTTTTCGCATTTGGCGACATACTTTTTGGCAAATAGAAGATAGTCAATTATGGCATCGGCCGAAGTCCATTGCTGAAAGAGATAATTATTCTTAAAGAATGAATTGTGTCCATAGGCAGCATGGGCGATTACCAGAGCCTGCATCATCATGGTGTTCTCTTCCATCAAATATGAGATACAGGGATTGGAATTGATAACGATTTCGTAGGCGAGCCCCATTTCGCCCCGCTTATAGCGTTTTTCTGTTTCAAGAAATTGTTTGCCAAAAGACCAGTGGTGATAACCAACAGGCATACCGACAGAAGAATAGGCATCCATCATTTGTTCAGCGCTGATAACTTCGATCTGATTTGGATAGGTATCCAGTCCGAACTCTTTAGCAACTCTGGAAATTTCTCGGTCGTATTCCTCTATCAACTCGAAGGTCCAGTCAGAACCGGTAGATATAGGTTCACGCTTCATCTGCTACCTCATGTGGTTTTGATTTTATCCTGCTTTTTAAACAGGTCTCGGAATACGGGGTAAATGTCTGCAACAGTTTCCAATTGGCGCATGGCAAAATGCGCAAATTGACTGGTCAGAGTTTCGTACTCATACCATAAACTTTGGTGATTCTCCGGAGTAATTTCCACATAGGCGAAATATTGTACAAGTGGAAGAATTTTATTTTGCAATATGTTCTTGCATAACGGAGAGTCGTCGTGCCAGTTATCACCATCCGAGGCTTGTGCAACGTAAATATTCCATTCGTTTGTCGGATAACGATCACGTATAACGTCATCGGCAAGTTTCAATGCGCTGGATACTACCGTGCCGCCAGTTTCTCTGGAGTAGAAAAACTCCTCCTCTGTAACTTCTTTAGCGATCGTGTGATGGGAGATAAATACAAGTTCAATCTTTTCGTAATTTCGGTTTAAAAAGAGATATAGCAAAATGAAAAAACGTTTAGCCATATCCTTCTTTTTCTGATCCATGGAGCCAGATACATCCATGATGCAGAACATGACTGCTTGTGTCGTTGGTTTAGGTAGTTCGATGCGGTTGTTATAGCGTAAATCAAAGGTATCAATAAATGGGACCTTTTTAATCCGACGCTTTAATTCCTCGATCTCTAACTCCAATGCCTTGATTTGGGGATTGGTTGAATCGAAGAGATTGCGGATTTCGGAAAGTTTGGCCTCCGCTTCTTTCAAACGTTTTTTATAGGGCGAACGTAATGCGATGCGTCGTGCATAGGCATTGGTTAGTGATCTAACAATATTGATATTTGACGGAACGCCGTCTGATGTATAGCCCGCTCTAACACGACTCTTTTCATAAATCGTTGTTAGCTGTCGCTTGGTTAAATTAGGAAGTTCGAGGTCCTCGAAAAAGAATTCCATGAATTCTTCTTTGCTGAGTTCAAACACAAAGTCGTCGACACCTTCGCCTTTGTTCGTTGCCTTGTTGCCTTTGCCTTTTCCACTTTGAGACTCGGGGCGGGGAACTTTATCGCCCGGTACAAACTCGCGGTTGCCAGGGTGTACAACGTCACGTCTTCCACCCTGACCGTGATGAATGTTGGGCTCCGAAATATCCTTAGAGGGAATGGAAATGCTTTCGCCTTTTTCGATATCTGTAATGCTTCTTCCGGCAATGGCATCGGAAACTGCACGTTTGATCTGGTTCTTGTAACGATGAATAAAGCGTTGTCTGTTGACTGCACTTTTATTCTTACCGTTAAGCCGCCTGTCTACAAATCGAGACATATTGATAATCCTGTTGTTGTCTACTGCTATGACGACTTACGAACACGTAAATACCATTCACATAACAACCTCACTTGCTTGCCGGTGTATCCTTTTTCCGTCATACGATCAACGAAATCATCGTGCTTCTTCTTGTCATCAGCGGAAGATTTGGCATTGAAGGAAATAACCGGTAACAAGTCTTCTGTATTCGAAAACATTTTCTTCTCAATAACATTGCGAAGCTTTTCGTAGCTGTTCCAACGTGGGTTTTTTCCGTTGTTACTGGCGCGTGCGCGGAGTACAAAATTTACAATCTCGTTTCGAAAATCCTTGGGATTGCTGATACCTGCGGGTTTCTCAATTTTCTCAAGCTCCTCGTTTAAGGCAGAGCGGTTGAGAATTTCGCCAGTATCCGGATCGCGGTAATCCTCGTCCTGTATCCAGTAATCAGCGTACGTCACATATCGGTCGAAAATGTTTTGACCGTATTCTGAGTAGGATTCGAGATAGGCGGTTTGAATTTCCTTGCCGATGAACTCTACATACTGAGGAACCAGGAACTCCTTTATATATGAAAGATAGCGTTCCTCAATTTCAGGAGGAAATTGCTCCTGCTCGATCTGTTGTTCTATCACATAGAGCAGGTGTACTGGATTCGCTGCCACTTCGGTATTGTCGAAGTTAAACACTTGGGACAAGATCTTGAAGGCAAAGCGAGTGGATAGTCCGTTCATTCCTTCATCGACACCAGCGAAATCTCGATATTCCTGATAGGATTTTGCATTAGGGTCTGTGTCTTTGAGGTTGTCACCATCGTAAACACGCATCTTGGAGAATATGTTGGAATTTTCTGGTACTTTCAGTCGGGATAGAACAGCAAATTCAGCCATCATCTTCAAGGTGTCAGGCGCGCATGGTGCTTTAGCCAAAGAGCTATTGACCAAGAGTTTGTTGTAGATCTTGATTTCGTCACTTACACGTAAACAATACGGTACTTTTACGATATATATACGATCAAGAAAGGCTTCGTTATTTTTGTTGTTGCGGAATGCCTGCCATTCGGATTCATTTGAGTGGGCGAGTATGACGCCTTCGAATGGTATAGCAGAAAGTCCTTCTGTACCTTTGTAGTTTCCTTCTTGAGTCGCAGTGAGTAGAGGGTGCAACACCTTTATAGGCGCTTTGAACATTTCCACGAATTCAAGAAGCCCCTGGTTGGCCAGGCAGAGGCCACCGGAGTAGCTATAGGCATCGGGATCATCTTGCGAGTACTCCTCAAGCATTCTGATGTCCACTTTTCCAACAAGGGAAGAGATGTCCTGATTGTTTTCATCTCCTGGCTCAGTTTTGGCGATAGCTGTTTGGCGTAGGATTGACGGTTTCAGTTTTACAACTTTGAATTTGGTTACGTCACCATTGAATTCGTGAAGCCGTTTAACGGCCCAGGGCGACATAATGGTATTCAGATATCGTTTTGGTATGCCAAAATCCTGTTCAAGAATGTCGCCGTCCTCTTCAGGAGAGAATAGTCCCAGTGGCGATTCGTTGACTGGTGAGCCTTTGAGCGCATAAATTGGCTCATGCTCCATCAGTGACTTTAGTTTTTCAGCGAGAGACGATTTTCCGCCACCAACCGGGCCTAGCAAATAGAGAATCTGTTTCTTTTCCTCAAGCCCTTGAGCTGCGTGCTTGAAGTAGGCGACGATGCGTTCAATTGTCTCCTCCATGCCATGGAAGTCCTTAAACGCGGGGTAGACCTTGATCATACGATTGGAAAAGATACGACTCAGGCGTGGATCGTTCCTTGTATCAACCATGGTAGGCTCACCGATTGCCATCAGCATGCGTTCCGCAGCATTTGCGTATACTGAGCGGTCTTTTTTACACAGATCGAGGTATTCCTGTATGGAAAGCTCTTCTTCCTGCGACTCTTCGTAGCGGGTTTGGTAGTGGCTAAAAATACTCATATGAAATCTCCCACCGTCTGGTTATGTCCATGCCATGAATCTGCCAATATGCTGTTATGAGTGGAGCAAAATCCAAGCCAGTAGTCTGTGCTGGCCGTGAATGTAAAAAAAGCTTGTGTTTTCGTCAGTGCTGGTGTTAGGCCGAAGTGAATCAAGGTTTTGTCCTCGTTTGACGGGAAGCCGACAGTGAATATAACTTACTGCACAGGCACACGTTTTAGATAAACCTCATAAGAATTGGTTCGTTCACAAGTGAAATAAAAATCAGCTTTTCGAATTAGAAATATAATTAATGAGAGTGGATTAAAAAAAGCTATTTGAAAGGGTGGTATCGATAGGATACAGATATAAATGTCGGACGCGGTTTAATTAAAAGCCTTTATAAAATGCTCAGTATTTATATGTAAAATTCCTTGGAATTTAGTTCTCTGGAACCCTAAGAGCTGCTCTCGATTTCGCGTCCTTCATCCAGTCTGGTTTATAACATCCGTGACAGGAGGACTAGTAGTGAAACTTCCCTTACAGATTACAACACGCAAGGTAAATTTGTCTGATTCTGTTCTTGCTTCAATAAAACGCAAAGCAGCCAAGCTCGAAAATTTTACTGATAGTATTATCGGATGCAGAGTGATGGTTGAGACGCCACACCGGCACAAAAATCACGGTCAGCAATACAATGTCAGAATCGACATTACCATGCCAGGCATTGAGCTTGTGGTAAAACGGGAACCGGATCAGGATTTGTCCGTGGCCGTCAGAGATGCTTTCGACGCTGCACGCCGCCAAATCCTTTCTTATCAACGCAAACGTCGTGGCGAAGTGAAACATCACGAAGAGATGATTCCAACCGCCACAGTGAGCAAGATATTTGAGCAGGAGGGCTATGGTTTTCTTGAAACCAATGACGGTCGAGAAATCTATTTTCATGAGAATAGTGTTATAGACAAGGGGCTAGATGAATTGGAAATAGGAAATACCGTGCGCTTTTCTGAGAAGCAAGGCGTTAATGGCCCACAGGCGAGTTACGTTTCCAGTTTGTAAATTATCTGAGACTCAATATAGAAACCACGTCCATTGGGCGTGGTTTTTTTTTGTCTATACATTTCTTCAGCTCGATTGTTGTGATCACGATCACAGAAATGAATACTGTCACGCGAAGCTAGTCACAATAAAACAAGTGCTTATGTATACTGTCGCCAGTGGTTTCTAAAGTTTATTTAACCGAATGTCGAAACTTTTCCAGAGGCACGGAAGCTGAACAAATGGTATGGAAAAGCACATAAAATTTAATGAGAAAGATGAAAATGTCCAGTTCTTCCTATCAGGAATTGCCAAGCGACAAGAGTCAGACGCAGTTGATTCAGCAATACTCTGCACTGGTCAAACGAATAGCCTATCATCTGATGGCGCGATTACCTGCGTCTGTGGTGGTGGATGATCTGATTCAGGCTGGCATGGTCGGTCTTCTGGAAGCAGCGAAAAATTACAACGCAGAACTAGGCGCCAGTTTTGAAACCTATGCAGGTATTCGAATTCGCGGTTCGATGTTGGATGAGCTGAGACGTAATGACTGGGCACCTAAATCGGTACATCGCAAGACGCGCGAGTTAGCTCAAGTGGTACGGAATATAGAGGCTCGTACAGGAAGAGATGCCAGGGACGAAGAAATCGCTAACGAGATGGGCATCAGCCTGGATGATTACTACAAAATACTCCAGGATGCGAGCAGTGCTCGTATGTTTGGCTTCGAGGAACTTGGAGTGGATGAGGAGGCCCTCGAGGGCAGTACGTCTGGCGGTAATATATCGCCGTATGAAGCGATGAAGGACGAGCGATTCAAGGTCAAGCTCACTGAGGCAATTGGTGGCTTACCGGAAAGGGAAAAGATGGTAGTTACACTATATTACGACTCCGAGCTTAATTTGCGTGAAATAGGTTCAGTCCTCGGAGTCAGTGAATCTCGTATCAGCCAGCTGTTAAGTCAGGCGATGATACGTTTACGTGCCCGCATGAAGGAATGGATTAGCGACTAGGCATTGCTTTTGCCTTTCTTTTAGTCCTCACATCCACTCTCTTGTCAAGACTGTTTTTCACCATCCTTTCCCGCTAAACTGAAACCAGAAAATTTTTAAAACTGAGGCCTTTTTGGTTAAAGCATTTCGATTAAGCAGCGATAAGGTAGAAACGGAATTGGAAAGACAAGGTCATGAGAAAGCCGCATAAAGAAAATTCACAAGCGTTGTGCGAAGCGAATTATCGCAGCTTACGCCGTCTTTTTCCTGGGATTAAAGACCTGGGGTGCTGGACTTGTGGTTTCTTTGTATCGGGGCAGGAATTAGACGTCGAGATCATTGAACAAACTCCTTATACAACGACTGCGCGTATGGCGCTATCCGTGCATGGGCAATTATGCGTGCCAGCCAGTCAATTTCTGATTCGTATGTATCATGATGCGAGAGTTGCAGAGGTGCTGAACTTTCAAGGTCACGAACGCCTCCAGCCGCACTATCACTATCCCAATGATAATCTCTATTACGCCGATGAAAAAAGACAGGTCAATCGATTGCTTTGGGAAGGTTTGATGATGTGTGAGCGATTTGGGCTCGAAGTCAGAACCGCGGACAGCAGAATCGCAATCTAAAGCTGTAAACAATATTTAGCGTAAGAACACTTCTACTATTCTCTTATATTAGTATTAGTTGAATTTTCGTATTCACTAATATATGCGAAATTCCTTAGTCTCATTGACCAATCGAAGAACTCCGAAATTCTTATAAATTCAAATTGTGATTCCATTCACAATTTTTTTTCTTGTCTCGTTAAATATCTTTCGTGTGCAGACGATTATTTAGATAGATCGATTGAGGAATCGAGATTTACAAAGAATTCAGGAGGCATAAAATGGGGCGGCCAGGGCACGCGAACGAAGAAGGTTATGAAGAAAGTTATTCGTTTGAAGACTCATATTTTGAACCAACGTCCGGACAATTAGGCGAGGACTGGGACACGCTAATGGAAGAGTATTTTGATGACTACGAAGATTTCAAGGACGTCAATTTCCCTGACTCAGATGACGATTTATAGTCAATTTCGGCTCAAGAAATTGTAAGGATACGAAGCAAAGCCGCACATTAGTGCGGCTTTTTTTATTCAAGCGATATCTTCAAAAATAGTTAATAGTGCTTTTGCCGCCTTGGGTAGCGTACGTCTCTGGTCAAACACAAGGCCGAGATTTCTATTCAGTGCAATATTCTTTACTCTAAACGCCTGCAATTCAGGTGTAATCATAGTCTCCGGTAAAATGCTCCAGCCGAGTCCAACAGATACCATCATTTTTATCGTTTCAAGATAATTGGTCGATAAGGTCTGGGTCAGGCTGATATCAAATTGGCTTAACGCGCGTTCCAGTATATCTCGGGTGACGGTACCGCGTTCTGGCAGGATAGAAGGCATGCGGATCAGCTCATCTGGCGTGACTGTGGACTTCACTGTGTACTCGCGGCTGACGACGAAGAGCAGTTTGTCTTTCCACAAAGTCTGGCAGTGTAAATACTCGATATTGCGCGACGGCAGGGTTACAACGCCTATGTCCAGATCCCCATTTAATATCTTCTCGATCACCAGCTCCGAATCATTGAAATGCAACTGTAGATTGACCCCGGGGTATTGCTGAGAATACGTTCGCAAGATTGGTGGCAGGCGGTGCAGGCCAATATGATGACTGGTGCCCAGGAGTAATCTGCCTCCAACGCTACTGGCAAGGTTATCGATGGCTTTGCGACCGTCATCAATGCTGTGAAGAATGTGTCTGGCATGGGGAAGAAACGTTTGACCTGCCTCAGTAATGAGTACGTTCCTGCCCACGCGATCAAATAGTCGCGTGCCCAACTGTTCCTCCAGGCTAGCGATACGCTTGCTAACCGCTGGTTGACTTAGATGTATCTGTTCTGCAGCGCGAGACACAGATCGCTGGTCTGCGACCGCAACAAACGCACGAATTTCTCTTATATCCAATATATAACTCTTTGGAATAGAAAATATGAATAATATAAATTAGAGTAATACACGAAATATACGATAGACTTTGTTGGAAGGTCAATAATTCGCAGGAAAAGGCAATGGGCGGAAAAACACTTTATGACAAATTATGGGACGACCATGTGGTCAATATTGACGAAAATGGTACAGCCTTATTGTATATCGATCGTCACTTGATACATGAGGTAACCTCGCCACAGGCATTCGAGGGTTTACGCCTTGCACAGCGACAGCCATGGCGACTCAACGCCAATCTGGCAACACCGGATCATAATGTGCCAACGACGGATCGAGAAAAGGGGATTGCAGATCCCATCTCTCGTTTGCAAGTCGAAACATTGGATGAAAACTGCAGGACGTTCAATATCACTGAGTTCGATATGTCTGACCTACGTCAGGGCATCGTACATGTCGTGGGTCCGGAGCAAGGGGCTACGCTTCCGGGAATGACGGTAGTGTGTGGAGATTCCCACACAGCGACTCATGGGGCCTTTGGAGCACTGGCGTTTGGTATAGGTACTTCCGAAGTCGAACATGTTTTGGCAACACAGTGCCTCATTCAGAAAAAGTCCAGGAATATGCTGGTCAAGGTCAATGGAAAGACCGGACCTGGTGTTACGGCCAAGGATATTATCCTCGCCATTATTGGTGAAATCGGTACTGCTGGTGGGACTGGTTACACCATAGAATTTGCCGGTGAGGCCATCCGTGATCTGAGCATAGAAGGGCGCATGACAGTGTGCAATATGGCGATTGAGGCAGGTGCTCGTGCAGGCATCGTGGCCGTCGACCAGAAGACACTGGATTATGTAAAAGGGCGACCTTTTGCGCCATCGGAAAAAGATTGGGCACAGGCGGCTGCTTACTGGAAGACGCTGGTCAGTGACGCGGATGCGAGCTTTGATCATGTGGTAGAACTAGATGCGACTGCGATACGGCCACAGGTGACCTGGGGCACCTCTCCGGAAATGGTAGTCGATATAGGTTCGAAAGTGCCGGACCCTGAATCTGTCACAGACCCGGTCAAGAAAGAAGGCATAAAGGCAGCGCTCAACTATATGGGCCTGCAAGCCAACACTCCGATCGAGCAAATCAGCGTGGACAAGGTGTTCATTGGTTCCTGTACGAATTCGCGTATCGAGGATCTTCGGCAGGCAGCGTCTGTCGCCAAGGGAAAGAAAGTCGCCGACTCTATTCTTCAAGCCCTGGTTGTGCCAGGTTCTGGCCTGGTTAAGCAGCAGGCAGAGCAGGAAGGGCTTGATAAAATCTTTATCGAGGCCGGATTCGAGTGGCGTGAGCCAGGTTGCTCAATGTGTCTTGCGATGAACGCCGATCGTCTAGAACCAGGCGAACGGTGCGCGTCTACGTCGAATCGCAATTTCGAGGGACGACAGGGGCAGGGCGGTCGCACTCATCTGGTGAGCCCGGCAATGGCGGCGGCAGCGGCAATCGCCGGACATTTCGTCGATATCAGCATTCAGGCCTGAAGAGGAGATAGTAATGAAACCTTATGTAAAGAACTCAGGCATTGTCTGTCCTCTCGATCGGGCGAATGTCGATACCGATGCCATTATTCCAAAGCAGTTTTTAAAGTCGATCAAGCGCTCTGGTTTTGGCCCGAATCTGTTCGATGAATGGCGCTATCTGGATCATGGCGAACCGGGGATGGATAACAGCAAGCGTGCGGTCAATCCCGAATTTGTGTTGAACCGTCCTCGGTTCGCAGGCGCGACAGTGTTGCTCGCAAGGGACAATTTCGGTTGCGGCTCTAGCCGCGAGCATGCCCCTTGGGCGCTGGAAGATTATGGTTTTCGTACCATTATTGCGCCGAGCTTCGCGGATATTTTCTATAACAACTGTTTCAAAAATGGTATTCTGCCCATCAAACTTGGTGCATCGATTGTTGATCAGCTTTTTCGCGAAACCGAAGCCGAGGTCGGGTATCAATTGACGATAGAACTGGAAAAACAAAACATCATCACGCCATCGGGCCAGCAAATTTCCTTCGAGGTCGATGCGTTTAGAAAATATTGTCTCGTTAACGGCCTCGACGACATTGGACTTACCTTGCAGAAAGCCGATGAAATTCGAGCTTATGAAGCTCAGCGCAAAACACGGGCGCCATGGTTGTTCGCATAATTGATAGTAAAGATGCAAAAGAAGTAGTAATTGAGAGAGTAATTAAATGACACACAAAATAGCAGTGCTTCCCGGCGATGGTATTGGACCAGAAATAGTCGCGGAGGCCGTCAAGGTGCTTCACTGCCTTCAAAAAGATTTTGGTTTGAAAGTCGAGTGTGAAAACGCCTTAGTTGGTGGTGCGGCAATCGATGCTACTGGTGGTCCACTGCCACAAGAAACGATGAAACTGGCCCTGGATGCTGATGCGGTCCTGCTGGGTGCGGTGGGTGGTCCGAAATGGGAATCACTCGATATTTCCATCCGACCAGAAAAGGGATTGCTAGGGCTGCGCTCCGGGATGGAATTATTTGGAAATCTTCGCCCAGCGATACTCTATCCTCAGCTTGCCGACGCATCGACTTTGAAGCCCGATGTAGTATCAGGGCTCGACATCATGATCGTCCGTGAGTTAGTTGGTGGAATCTATTTTGGTCAACCGCGCGGGATTCGTACTCTCGATAATGGAGAGCGTCAAGGATACAACACTCTAGTCTACAAAGAGTCAGAAATCGAACGTATAGGTCGTATGGCCTTCGAAACCGCGCGTAAGCGTGACAAGCGAGTTTGTTCGGTTGACAAAGCCAATGTGTTGGAATGCACGGAGCTATGGCGTGAGGTGATGACGCGAATTGCGAAGGATTATCCTGATGTCGCTTTAAGTCATATGTATGTAGATAATGCGGCCATGCAGCTAGTGCGAGCGCCCAAGCAGTTTGATGTAATGGTTACGACGAATATGTTTGGTGATATCTTGTCAGATTGCGCAGCCATGTTAACCGGTTCAATTGGTATGTTACCATCGGCATCACTTGATGCGAATGGCAAGGGTATGTATGAACCAATACACGGTTCGGCGCCTGATATCGCCGGGAAGGGCGTAGCAAATCCACTGGCAACTATTTTGTCCGTAGCGATGATGTTGCGTTATTCACTGAGTGAAAGCGAACTGGCGGACAGAGTGGAAAATGCAGTCTCGACTGTGCTCGACGAAAAACTTCGTACACCTGATATTTATACAGACGGTATGCGTAAGGTGGGTACAGAGGAGATAGGTGACGCGGTAGTCGCCGCAATGAAGCGCAGTCTTTGGAGTGAGACCGGCGCGAACAACTGCGCGCAGCAAGCGGGTGAATGTGTGCGTAACGGTTTTTCCAATAGTATTGATTAATTCGGGAAGAAGGTCATGAGTCAGAAAAAGTACGATGTTGCAATAGTTGGTGCCACTGGAGCGGTGGGTGAATCCATGCTCTCGATACTGGAACAGCGCAATTTTCCGGTAAACAATCTTTATCTTTTGGCCAGTGCGCGTTCTGCAGGTAGCAGAATGGAATACAAAGGAAAATATTTAATAGTAGAAGATCTTGCTACTTTTGATTTTTCCAAAGTACAAATCGGTTTGTTTTCTGCCGGTGGTTCTGTATCGAAAGAGTATGCGCCTAAGGCAGCGGCGGCAGGTTGTATCGTTATCGATAATACGTCAGAGTTTCGCTATGACGACGATATCCCCTTAGTTGTACCAGAAGTCAATCCGGACGCCGTGGCTACTTATACCAATCGCAACATCATCGCCAATCCTAATTGTTCCACTATACAGATGGTCGTCGCGCTAAAACCAATCTACGACGCTGTCGGTATTACGCGTATCAATGTCGCGACTTATCAGGCAGTATCTGGTACAGGTAAAGAAGCGATTGAGGAATTGGCAAAGCAGACCACAGCATTGTTGAACATGAAAGAGATCAGCTGCGAAGTATATCCTAAGCAGATCGCGTTCAATGTTCTGCCTCAGATCGATGTCTTTATGGACAATGGCTATACCCGCGAAGAGATGAAGATGGTATGGGAAACCAAAAAGATCCTCGAAGATGACAGTATCCAGGTCAACCCGACTGCGGTTCGTGTTCCGGTATTTTACGGTCACTCTGAAGCGGTACATATTGAAACAAAAGAGAAAATTACCACTCTCATGGCAAGAGACTTGCTAGAAAAAGCACCGGGCGTACAGCTTTTGGATGTGCGTGAAGCCGGCGGCTATCCCACTGCGGTAACGGAAGGGGCGGGCAATGATCCTGTTTACGTTGGACGGATACGCGAGGACGTCTCTCACCCGAGAGGACTCAACCTGTGGGTGGTAGCTGATAATGTTCGTAAAGGTGCGGCGCTAAATAGTATTCAGATTGCGGAGTTACTGGTCGACAAATACATTTAAGACCTGGGCTCATTCAGGCGCCACCGTGGCGTTGCTGGACTAAACAATGGATGCATTATTGAGCAGGAAGATTGTTAGCAGAACTTTGATCGGTCTCATACTTGTTTTAGCAGGTATGGGGCCGTCTGTCGTGTTCGCCCTCGGCGTAGGTGCGATAACGCTTGAATCTTCATTAAATCAACCGCTTAACGCAAAAATCGACCTGCTCGGCGCGACCACTGACGAGCTCGAGGGCCTATCGGTTAATCTAGCACCGAATGATGTCTATAACCGCATGGGTATTGAGCGGGGCGAGATACAGGAAAATCTCAAGTTCCGCGTCGATCAGAATAGTAACGGTGATGCTTTTATTCGTGTCTATACGCTGGAGTCTTTCGGCGAGCCCTTTCTGAATTTTCTCATTGAAGTGAACTGGCCTAGTGGCCGTTTGCTGCGTGAATTCACGATTTTGTTAGATCCACCGGTGTTTGAACAGGAAGAAGCAAAGCCTGTGTCCACGCCAGGGCTTGATGAACCACCACCGGAGACCATATCTGACGTCCAACCGGACTTCGATAAACCAATGGAAGTCGTTCCTTCAGCCACGGAATCCTTGGCGGAAGAACCGGAAATCGCTACGGAGACACTGGTAGAGAATCTGCAATACGGGCCTGTCAAACGAGGCGAAAACTTGTGGAAAATTGCCAATAGTATTAAGCCCAGTGATCTCACTCTACAACAAGTGATCATGGCGCTTTACAAGCAAAATCCCGAGGCATTTTTTGGCAATAATGTCAGCATGCTCAAGGAGGGAAGTGTTCTTCGTCTGGATGATATCGATGCTGCCCGGCGTATACCGGTGGACAAGGCTATTGCGGAACTGGCGCGCCATCACCAGGATTGGTTGGCTTATAAACGCGAAAAAGTTGCCTCGCGCGCTGTTGCAGCGGAATCCATAGGCGAACGATTACATGGCGAATCCAAAGTTAGCGATGAAGAACTCGCGGCTACACGTCCGGAGGAGCAGCCGGTACTAAAGCTGGTAACGCCTAGTCCGGAAGAATCACAATCAAAAGGCATCGATAGCAGTCTTAGCGAAAAAGTTGAAAGTGAGCTGAACCATGCGCGCATCGAATTGGCTATGGCTAACGAAATGCTTGAGGCATCGAGGCAGGAAAACCAGGAATTAAGAAGTAGGATTAGTGCACTTGAGTCTCAACTTGAGTCTATGAAAAAGTTGGTGGAGCTGCGCGATAAAGAAATGCAGCTTTTGCAGCAGGAACGAGTTGAATCACCACCTCGCGAAGTGGAAGACATCACGCAGCTCTCTGTAGATACCGGCGATGAAGGTATGGCTCCAGCGGCTGAAAAAGAGCCAGAGCAGAGTAAAGAAATCGATATTTTTTCAGACACACGCACGATTGTTACCTTGGGCTTAGTCGTTGTTCTTCTCCTCTCATTCTTCTATGTCGTAACGCGTTCACGCCAACGTGATTTGAACACTCCACTATTTGACGACGAGGAACTGTATAGTGAAAACAAGTCCGATGCAGTTAAATCCGAGGCAGTCAAAGAAGTTGAAAAGCTGGAGACCAAACCAGAGGGTGATCTCGGGTTCGGGGTTTCGGAAATACCTCCAGAGGAGTCGGATGAGGACGAGTTTATTGATCCGATTTCAGAAGCCGATGTTTATCTGGCTTATGGAAAATACGATAAAGCCAAGGAACTGCTACGCCCAGCGATAGAAAAGAATCCAGAGCGTCATGAGCTCAAACTCAAGTTATTGGAAGTGTTTTCTTTGGCGGGCGACAAGCATTCGTTTGATAGTTATGTAGAAGAGTTTTACGCTGCGTTGGCTGGCGACCGGGAAAACCCACTCTGGGGTAAGGCAGCAGAACTGGCCAAAGATGTCAGCCCGGATAACCAGTTATTCTCACAGGTAGTGGTTAGCGATGATTCAGTTTTCTCTGAGGAGACCAAGCTGGACTCGGTAGGCGCTCCAGAGTTCGGCGAATCAACAGATGCTGTTCTGGATCGTTTGTTTGAGGACGATGCGACAGTTAGCCAACCAACATATTCTAGTGTCTCTACCGCTAGTGCCCATACTGGGTCTAAACTGGATTCCGACCCACTGCGAGAAGAAGATGTACCTTCGCTTGCTATGAGCGATCTGGAATTGTCGCAACTCGAAAGTATTGCGCCAGGCGATATGGGAGAGAACCCAGCGCGTAGTGAACCGATGGTGAGCGATCGTGGTTTGACCAGCATGCTGGAGAACTTCGAGGAACCTGATATCGGGTCCAGTATTTCCAAAACAGTTGCTGAAGAACCTGTACAAACGCGTGGCCAGACTGACATCGCTAGCACTCAGGTACTCAGTGATGTCACTGCTGCTATCCCACTCGACGAACATGAAGACAGCATCGCGGTAGCTGAAGCTCTCGATAGTTTGTTCGAAGAACAGCAGGCAGTCGAGTTCGCACAAACTCAGTCGGATAACAGTGCGATTGAGCAGATGAAATCGGCTGCTGCAGTTGCTGAAAATGAAGATTCGATAAGGTCAGCACCGATCAGTGAACTGGAAACTATCCCTGACTTGACAGATGTCGCATCAACCGAGTCGCCGACCATACAATCTCTCGGACTCGATGGTGAAACTGTTCCGGTCAGTGAAGGAATGAGTAGCCTGCACGATACTACAGTGGATGTTGCGGCAGCATCGACGCCTGTAATGTCATCAGGGTTGGAAGAAGAGGCTGAAACCGTCGTATTCGATGAAGAAATTGGTCCACTGGAAACTTTGAGCAATAACGTCGAAGCCATCAGCATGTCCGTATTTGATGAATCGACGGATGAGAATCTGATATCAGATGCTTTTCTCGAAGAAGATAAATCCTTAACGGCCTTATTAAGTTCTTCACCCGTTAGCGAGCCAGGTATACCAGAGGTTTCACTGCCAATGGATAGCGTTGCTGAGAATGTAAGTGACGTTTTCTCTGAGGGCATGGATGAACTGGAATTGCACACATCTGCAACTGGTGAATTACCGGATGTTACCGAAGTAACCGATATTTTTGCTGAAGACGCGGAAACGCCAGTCCAGTCCGCAGCGGAATTTGAAGACACGACTATGTTTCTTCTAGCTGATGAAGTCGGTACCAAACTTGACCTTGCACGAGCTTATATTGAAATGGGCGACAAACAAGGTGCAATTGAGTTACTCAGGGAAGTTCAGGCCGAAGGCGATGACAAGCAGCGTTCGGATGCCGAGGAACTACTCGCGTTAGCCGGTTAAAATACACACGATTTTTGAATTTAGAATAATCAACGTATAATTCAGGCCACATTTGAATTGGCCAGTCGCATTGCATCCCAGTATCCTTATTGTAATATTTTTCGTATTCGCCGGTGTTCTTGCAACAGGAGACTGGTCGCACCTGATATCGGGTGCATTCTTACTGACCTCCGCTTTTCTAATGTTTAGACGGCTACCTTCAACAAATACCTGGCGCTTGCTCCGTCGCTTGCGTTGGATATTTCTTACCCTGGTGGCGGTCTATGCCACGATGACACCCGGTGCTCCTGTCCTGCCAAACCTGGATTTTATTAGCAAAGAAGGGTTGTTGCTTGGCCTTCTGCGAGGGTTAATACTGCTATTGCTTGTGATTGCCGTTGACCTGTTGTTAAACGCCTTGTCCAGAAATGAGTTGGTGCGCGGTTTATACTGGTTGTTTCGTCCGCTTAATGGCGTTGGGTGTGATATCGATCGATTAGTCTTACGCACCTTGCTCACAATGGAATATGCGCTTGAGGGTAGCGGTGAGAAACGACAGACCCAGCCGTCGATTGAAACTGGTAATTTCTCACAACGATTAGATTTGGCAGCCAAAACATTGCAGCAACGATTTGAAAACGCACTGATGCAAGAGCACCATAGAGAAGAAATTGTCGTGGATACAGGTGAGCCACCGTCCGTGCTTGCTTGGCTTGTACCGGTGGCTATTGGTTTGGCAATGATGACACTTGAAGCTGCAATATGACTGAGAACACCAAACAACGCATTGCTATGGGCGTGGAATACGACGGCTCTGAATATAGTGGCTGGCAGTATCAGGGACACACCCAGAACACGGTACAATACGACGTGGAAAAGGCCTTGTCAGCGGTGGCAGATGAAGCCATACAAGTTCATTGCGCTGGACGAACGGATGCTGGTGTACATGGCAGCGAGCAGGTGATTCATTTCGACACATTGGCCGAAAGAAGTTTACGTGGCTGGGTCTATGGCGCGAACGCCAATCTTCCGAAAAAAGTGTGTGTTTTGTGGGCAAAAGAAGTGGATGATAATTTTCATGCGCGCTTTTCAGCGACGGCTCGTCGCTATCGCTATATCATACTGAATCGAGCCATCAGGCCAGCAGTGCTCAATCATCGTGTGACGTGGGAATATCGGGCACTGGATGCAGATAAAATGCATAGCGCAGCGCAAGCCTTGGTGGGCGAACATGATTTTACTTCGTATCGTGCTGTGGCATGTCAGGCGAAAAAGCCAGTGCGCGAGTTACGTTGGATTCGCGTATCGCGGCATGGCCAGTATGTCGTCATAGACGTTGAAGCCGATGGATTTCTACACCACATGGTGAGAAATATTGCTGGAGTCTTGATGGATATTGGCGCCGGTAAAGCCAAGGATTCTTGGGCTGCGGAAGTGCTGGCACATCGAGACAGGAATCTTGGCGGCGTAACTGCGCCTCCCTGGGGTTTATATTTGGCCAGAATCACTTACCCGGAGTCATTTAAACTGCCTCAACTTTCCCTAGACTCGCCAGTTTGGTAATCTTAGCCACCTTTTTCAATGAATTGCTGACCCGTTGTGCGAACCCGTATCAAAATTTGTGGAATCACCCGTTGGGAGGACGCGGCTGCGGCCGTAGAGTGCGGTGCTGACGCACTGGGCTTCGTCTTCGTACCAAATAGCCCACGATGTATCGGGGCGAAGCAGGCTGCCACAATCATTCAGCGTCTGCCGCCTTTTGTAAGCGCAGTTGGCTTATTCATGAATCAGCAGGAACGGGATATCGGTCCGATAATCGACCAGGTGCCGCTCGATATACTGCAATTCCATGGTAATGAGAGCGCGCAAGAATGTGCCTGCTATCAGCGGCACTACATAAAGGCGTTGCCTATGGGGGGCAATATTGACCCAGCAGACTATATGGCCGGACATCCTCTTGCTAAAGGGTTTTTGCTCGACAGCCATGCCGATGGAGGGCTCGGTGGGAGTGGACACACCTTCGACTGGAATCGGATACCCCGGGGGCTTGATATTCCGATCATACTGGCGGGCGGGCTTAAACCTGAAAATGTGGCCGCGGCGATAGGCAGTGTCAGGCCTTACGGCGTTGACGTTAGTAGTGGTGTTGAAATCGAAAAAGGAATAAAGGACAGAGTCCTGATCCAGGACTTTGTAAATGCTGTAAGAGAAGGTGACAGAATATATGAAATTGACTGATATGCCCGATGCTAATGGCCATTTTGGCGTTTATGGCGGGAAGTTTGTAGCGGAAACCCTGATGGAGCCGCTGGAAGAACTACGGCAGGCCTATGAAAGCCTAAAGAAAGATGCCGGTTTTCAGGCCGAATTAGACCGTGACCTGGCCCACTACGTCGGTCGTCCTAGTCCTATCTACCACGCAGAAGGGTGGAGTCGTCACCTGGGCGGGGCACAAATTTATCTTAAGCGGGAAGATCTCAACCATACAGGTGCGCATAAAGTTAATAACACCATTGGCCAGGCCTTGTTAGCCAAACATATGGGCAAGACACGTATCATCGCCGAAACCGGTGCTGGTCAGCACGGTGTAGCCAGTGCAACAGTGGCGGCACGTCTGGGTCTCGAATGTGTAGTCTATATGGGAGCAGAAGACGTCAAACGTCAGGCGATTAATGTCTATCGCATGAAGCTACTCGGCGCAGAGGTTGTCCCTGTTACCTCAGGTTCCAAGACACTCAAGGATGCCTTGAACGAAGCCATGCGTGACTGGGTAACCAATGTGGATAACACCTTCTACATCATTGGTACAGTCGCCGGTCCGCATCCATACCCGGCCATGGTGCGCGATTTTCAGTGCATTATCGGTCGTGAAGCGCGGAAACAGATGCAGGAGATGACCGGAAGGTTACCCGATGCGCTGGTGGCATGCGTTGGGGGTGGCTCTAATGCCATCGGACTGTTCCATCCCTTCCTGGATGACAAAGAAGTGGCTATCTATGGCGTTGAGGGCGGTGGCGATGGCCTAGATAGTGGTCGTCATGCAGCTCCTCTTTGTGCGGGCACACCGGGTGTGTTACATGGCAACCGTACCTATTTGATGGAAGATGAAAACGGACAGATTATTGAAACACACTCGATCTCTGCAGGGCTCGATTATCCTGGCGTTGGCCCGGAGCACGCGTGGCTGAAAGATATCGGGCGAGCAAATTATGTGGCTGTTACTGATAGCGAGGCACTCGATGCCTTTCACGCACTAACACGCAAAGAAGGCATAATCCCTGCCCTGGAATCCAGTCACGCTCTGGCCTATGCGGCCAAACTTTCTAAAGAGCTGGGTAAGGACAAAAACATCCTGGTAAACCTCTCGGGCCGTGGTGACAAGGATATCCATACGGTAGCAGGTCTGGAAGGTATGAAAGTATGAACCGTATAGAAAAACGATTTTCCGATTTGAAGGCCCAGGGCCGTAAAGCACTCATTCCTTATGTAACCGCTGGCGATCCAGATCCCACGATAACGGTAAGCTTGATGCATAGCATGGTCGAGTCCGGTGCGGACTTAATTGAACTGGGAGTGCCGTTTTCTGATCCGATGGCCGATGGTCCGGTGATTCAAGCCGCTTGCGAGCGTGCATTGAAACACGGCGTCAGCTTGCGCGATGTGTTGGCGATGGTAGAGCGTTTTCGCGAACTCGATGCAGAAACACCGGTGGTTCTAATGGGCTACCTTAATCCGATTGAAGTCATGGGTTATCAGACTTTCACCACAGCGGCAAAAAAAGCCGGTGTCGACGGTGTTTTAATTGTTGATCTTCCTCCTGAAGAAGGGGAAGATTTGGGCAAGTGTCTTAAACAGGACGATATTGCGCCGATTTTTCTGCTCGCACCGACAAGTACCGATGCGCGAATAGAGAAAATCGTCAGTCACGCCAGAGGCTTTGTCTACTATGTTTCACTTAAGGGTGTAACAGGGGTGAAAAGTCTGAATGTAGACGAGGTCAGTGCCCGATTGAATCAATTAAGACGCATGACGGATTTACCTATCGGCGTTGGATTTGGAATTCGTGATGCGGATTCTGCTCGAAAAGTTGCAGCAATTGCCGATGCCGTTGTCGTAGGTAGTGCGATAGTAACCCGGGTAGAGTCTTTGCAAGACAAACCCGAAAGTATTAACGCCGAAGTGGGTGCATTTCTGGCAGAACTGCGCGCGGCGATGGATGGCAAATAACCGGAGTAGTGGAACGAAAACATGAGTTGGTTTGAAAAACTGTTACCTTCACGAATTCGTACCGAAGCGAATCAAAAGAGCACCGTACCAGAAGGTCTGTGGACCAAGTGCGACGGATGTAGCGCGGTATTGTTTAAGGCTGAACTGGAGCGCAATCTCGACGTTTGTCCCAAGTGCGATCACCACATGCGCATCGGCGCCCGTCGTCGCTTGACAATGTTTCTCGACGAAAACGGTCGTGAAGAAATTGCGCCCAATCTTGAGCCAGTGGATTTGCTTAAGTTCAAGGATAGCAAGAAGTACAAGGACCGGATTGTTCAGGCACAAAAGTCTACCGGTGAGAAAGATGCCCTAATCGCCATGCGTGGTGCGGTTAAAGGGGTGCCCGTTGTCGCAGCCGCATTTGAATTCAAATTTATGGGCGGTTCCATGGGATCCGTAGTCGGCGAGAGATTTGTGCGTGCCGCCAACGTCAGTTTGGAAAAACGAATTCCTTTTATTTGTTTTTCTGCCAGTGGCGGCGCACGTATGCAGGAAGCTTTATTCTCCCTAATGCAAATGGGCAAAACCAGCGCAGCGCTCGCAAAACTGAGCGAGAAGGGAATACCTTATATCTCTGTCTTGACCGATCCAACTATGGGTGGTGTTTCCGCAAGTTTCGCTACGCTGGGCGATCTCAATATCGCAGAGCCTAAGGCCTTGATAGGTTTTGCGGGCCCAAGGGTAATTGAGCAAACAGTACGTGAAACCCTGCCCGAAGGGTTTCAACGCAGTGAATTTCTACTCGAAAAGGGTGCAATCGATATGATTGTCGACAGGCGAGATATGCGCGATAAGCTCTCCAGTATGTTGGCAATGCTTAGCGAGCATCTAAAAAAGCCCGCGAAACAAGAAGCAACTACTACGGTCGCGTGATTTCATGCGCTTCTCATCGCTGGATGAGTGGTTGACTTGGCAGGAGTCGCTCCATCCCAAGAACATAGATCTTGGTTTGGAGCGCCTTCAGGTAGTTGCACAAAAACTATTCACACGTGAAGACTTCAAAACGATAATCACTGTCGCTGGCACCAATGGCAAGGGGTCGGTGTGCGCCATGTTGTCAGCCATATACCACAGTGCTGGTTTCCGTGCCGGTTGGTATTCATCTCCCCATTTATTGCGCTATAACGAACGCATTCGCATTGGCGATGTGGAAATCAGCGACCAACGCTTGTGTGAGGCATTCGAAAAAGTCGATCAGGCGCGCGGTGATATAACTCTGACCTATTTTGAATTCGGTACTTTGGCGGCGCTGGAAATTTTTCGCGATGCAAACCTTGATGTTGTTGTGCTCGAAGTAGGATTGGGCGGACGCCTAGATGCTGTGAATATACTCGATGCCGATGTGGCGGTGTTGACTACGGTCGATCTTGACCACCAGGATTGGTTGGGACCAGACAGGGAAAGTATCGCGAGGGAAAAGTTGGGTATCGGTCGCGAGAATCATCCCTTGGTTTGCGGTGATTTGGATCCTCCGTGCGCAGTAAGCGAATATTGCCTGGCGCATCATATTCCTTTGTATCGCATACGCCATGAATTCGCATTCTTCCTGCACGAAGAGCACTGGCATTGGCAAAGCGCGGATGAGAGGATTAGTGCATTGCCCAAACCAGTGTTGAACGGAGTCCATCAATACACCAATGCCGCTGTCGTGCTCATGGTGACTCGTTTGTTAAAGCAGCAACTACCCTTGAGTAATGCAGAAATTCGCAATGGCCTGTTGTCAGCAGTCTTACCCGGACGTTTGCAAATGGTGAAATTCCAGAACCGAATGTTCATGCTCGATGTAGCCCATAACCCTCAGGCCGCGCGCGCTTTGGCGTCGGCGATAGAGAATGAGGGACTCGGTACGCCTATGCAGGCTGTGGTAGGCATGTTGCGCGATAAAGATGCCCTTGAGACTTTAAAACCGATGTTACCAAGAATAGAGTTGTGGCATGTGGCTGGTATAGCAGTAGCAAGAGGTGGAAGTGGAGAGCATTTGAAGGAAACCTTAATGTCACTCGGTGTCAAACAAGACAACATTCATGTTTACTCCAATGTTAGGGATGCAATTCATGGCAGTATGCTAAATAATATTGCTGAACAGCTGACAGTTGTTTTTGGATCTTTCTACACAGTCTCTGATGCACTGCAATATCTATCGGATTAACTATGGATAATATTTCCTTCGTACAGAGAATACTCGGCGCAATCATTTTGCTTTCCCTGGCAATCATCTTTGTTCCTATGATTCTGGAACAGGAAAACGACATTAATGAGAATATCCGAGGCACAAACATCCCTTCCATGCCGGACAATGTGGCTACGGTTGTTTTTCAACTGGATAATGAAGGCGTATTTCGCTCACTAAAAGAGCAGGTAAAGGAAGGCAAGCCGGTGTCAATTCGCGAGGCCCTGGAAAATGAACACCGAGTGCTACCGGCTCAAGATAATAATGCGCAGAAAACGAATGCAACTGAGGAGGCAACGAATAAGCCTCGCATTCAAGAGAGCACTGTTGTTACCGAGGGTGCCGCGATGACCTGGATGGTACAGCTGGGTAGTTTTAGTAGCGAAAAAAATGCGCTCGAATTACGCGATCGGCTTCGTAAGGCGGACTATCCTGCCTACTTGCGTGAACGAAAAAATGAAGCAGGAAAAACGATTTGGCAGGTGCGTGTAGGGCCTGAATTGAGCGCCAAAAAGGCAGTTGAATTAAAGCAACGGCTCGAATCGACAACGGGTCTGGAATCGTTGGTGGTACGACATCCGTAAAACTTCACCCCATAGTTTGTCTTTTGCTACAATGCGCCTTGCCCAGAATCAGCCCGGAAGGTGTTGTGGCTTATTTATCTATTAAATCAAAGGCATACCTTGTATGAATGCGCTCGATCTAGCGATTCTGGGGATCTTGCTACTGTCGGCCCTAATCAGTTTTGTGCGTGGATTTACCAAAGAAGTCTTTTCCCTTGCGGCATGGGTGTTGGCTATCTGGGTGGCAGTTACCTATACAGGTCTGGGAACGCTTTTTCTTGAATCGTATATTTCCCATCCCTCACTGCGTGTTGGCGTCGCTTTCATTGTTTTATTCCTTGTGACTTTAATTCTGGCCACGCTTTTGAATGTCTTGTTGAGCAGTTTGGTCAAAAAAACCGGGCTAAGTGGCACGGATCGCATGGTAGGTTTGATTTTTGGTGTGGCCCGCGGAGCGGTCATTGTCTCAGTATTAGTGCTACTGGCGGGAATTACTGAACTACCAAAGGAAAGATGGTGGCAGGAATCCCGTTTACTTAGTCATTTTGAACAAATGGCATCCTGGCTGCGCGAATATCTTCCACCTGATGCCGCAGCTGGAATCGTTTATAACTAACACCGGAGAATACGTATGTGCGGAGTTGCCGGCATAGTCGCCAAACGTGACGTGAATCAATCGTTATATGACGCATTGACCGTCTTGCAACACAGAGGTCAAGACGCGGCCGGTATCGTTACCTGCGATATGGGGCGACTACATCTGCGTAAGGATAATGGTCTTGTGCGGGACGTATTTGCCGCAAGACACATGATCAAACTAACCGGCTATATGGGCATTGGTCACGTGCGCTACCCTACGGCAGGTTCTTCGTCCACTTCGGAAGCGCAACCGTTTTATGTGAATTCTCCTTACGGTATTACTTTGGCGCACAACGGTAATCTCACCAATACCCATCAGCTGATGGAAGATCTATATCGGGAAGATTTACGCCATATCAATACGGACTCGGATTCAGAGGTCCTGCTCAATGTATTTGCTCATGAATTGCAGGCTTTAGGTAAACTGAAAATCACTGCAGACGATATTTTTGACGCAGTAAAAGGTGTGCATCGACGATGCCGTGGCGCCTATGCCGTTGTGGCCATGATCACCGGCTATGGCATCGTCGGATTTCGTGACCCCTTTGGTATTCGACCTATGGTATATGGTAAGCGTGAAACTCCTGAAGGCACAGAATACATGGTTGCCTCGGAAAGCGTAGCACTGGATTCTCAGGATTTTGAATTGATCGCAGATCTTGCGCCGGGCGAGGCGGTGTTTTTTGGCAAAGACGGCACATTGGCGAAACGGCAATGTGCGGAAAAAACGCAGTATTCTCCCTGTATTTTTGAGTACGTGTATTTCGCTCGTCCTGATTCGATTATCGATGGGATTTCTGTGTATAAGGCGCGTTTGCGCATGGGAGAATATCTGGCGCGCAAGATAGAAAAAGCGAATCTTCATGAAGACATTGATGTCGTTATTCCTATACCCGATACCAGTCGAACTACAGCCCTGCAGTTGGCGAATTCTCTGGGCATTAAATACCGGGAAGGTTTTATCAAGAATCGTTATATTGGCCGCACGTTCATCATGCCCGGACAAAAACAGCGCAAAAAATCCGTTCGGCAAAAATTGAATGCGATAGATCTGGAGTTTCGCGGCAAGAATGTACTGTTAGTCGACGATTCCATCGTGCGCGGAACAACATCAGGCCAAATTATACAAATGGCGAGAGAGGCCGGCGCGAACAAGGTGTTTTTTGCCTCAGCTGCGCCTCCGGTGCGATTTCCGAACGTATACGGAATAGACATGCCGACTAAGGAAGAGCTGATAGGGCATAACCGCGACGATGCGCAAATCGCCCAGGCGATAGGTGCAGACTGGTTGGTGTATCAGAATCTGGAAGATCTGGTCGCCGCCGTAATACACGAGAAAAGTTCAGGCGTGCAAGGCTTTGATGCGTCCTGTTTTGACGGGGTATATGTGACAGGTGATATCACCGAAGCCTATTTAAATGATCTGGAACAACGTCGAAACGATGCCGCCAAAGAAACACGAAACCTTATTGAGCGTGAGGTTATGGAGTTGTACAACAATCGCTAATGGGTAAGTTAGGTAGTAGGGACTCGATTAAGTATTTGGTTTGTCGGCCTAATTTAAATGCTTAACATCCTTACTTCTTTAAGCTGTTTCTACAGTTTGCATACTATGCTGCCGACTATATACCCGGTTGGACTTTTCTAACGGGACAGGATGTGAGTGGAAGGGTTTCGGAAAAAGTCATCGCCAGAGCTAAAGCCGTTCAAATACTGAAGAAAATTCCGTGTTTCAATGGCCTTCTGGAAGATGAATATTTTAAAGTGCTGGGCATGTGCACCAGTGCTGCTGCGCGTGATGGCGACGTGCTTTTTAAACAGGGCGACCCTGGAAAAAGTATGTTTATACTACTGTCTGGTGAGATGCAGATCAAAGTAGATGGCGTTGGCGTCGTACACACCATGCGTGCCGGCGAAGTCGTCGGAGAGATCAGTCTGGTAAAACACGTCAAACGCACAGCAACGGTAATGGCAGCGCAGGACTGTGTGTTGTTACAGTTATATGCAGAAATTTTTCATGAAGTCATCAAAAAACAGCCACGTATCGGTTATGTAATTATGCGCAACGTGGCCAGAATTCTTGCCGACAGATTGGTGCAAACCAATAAATCCCGTTAAGTTGTCTTTCTCAAATACTGTTTCGCATATACACCCAACATATAGATTCCCCCTGCAACACCTCCATAAAAATGGGCGTCCACTAATACAGGGCCACCAGCACTTTCCTCGGAGCCTGGGAGTGGCCCCTGAATTTGTTCATACAGCAATTTTCCAATAATAAATATTAAAAACAGGATGGCTTCTTTGCGACGCGGCTTGAGATCTGCAATGCCACCTGCGATGAAAAGTCCGTGGAGCACGCCAGATAGCCCAACATAGCTGTGTAATGTCGGTTGTGTGAAATACAAAACAATACTGATAAACATACCAGAAAAGAAAATCAATATCGCCCAATGCGTAGCCGAAATGAGGCTACCAAAGAAATAGAATATAAAAATCAAACCCGCCAA
Organism: Gammaproteobacteria bacterium; assembly: GCA_029881255.1. Lineage (NCBI taxonomy): Bacteria > Pseudomonadati > Pseudomonadota > Gammaproteobacteria > Gammaproteobacteria bacterium. The sequence continues at coordinate 153,219 of JAOUMY010000004.1, forward strand.
GTTCATCCACAAATGCCCCCAGGTCAGGTGCATAAAGTGTCCGCTCAACATGTGCCAATACTCTCCTTCAGCAATCAACTCGCGTTCATAAGGCAACAGTTCAACAAGTGATTGCTCGAATAGGGTATTGATTAATACCACTAGCGAGACTAGGCCTAGCAAAATCAATTGGGGTAAGGGAATTTTTTCTGCAAAGAGATTCATGGCTAGACGCAATTCATCGCACTAATTCACGGAATCGTAGTTTAGCGCCGATATGAGCAAACCGCTATACGACAGGTGCTCGTTAAGGGGAAAACTTGTTTCGTCGTGTAGTTAAGCCACAATTGACATTCGGGTAGCCGAGCAGCTAAAGTGTCCTGGTGTCTCTCGAACGCCACTTATCCGCAGAAAGGGCTGAGCCCAACGAGAATTCGCTTTATTACAATTCATCAAATACGATTTTTTCCCGTCGGGCGGATACGGACAGAAGGAGAATCGTATGTCTAAAGAACATTCCGGCTTGTCGGCCGAGACGAGTCTGTATTGTGTACCTGAACCGACTGAAGCACTACGTAATAGCAATCAGGAAAAGGCGGTAAGTCTGCTTAATAGGTATTTTGCGGGTGATGCCGGCGCGATCGCACAATTTAGACGTCATCACCCCTTAGCAAGTAACACTGATTTCAAACCTGAGTTGATAGATGCGCGTATGTTGGTTTCCAGTGAACCGATGCGTATTAAGAAACTTTCTTTGGAAAAACTCAGGAAAGACGCCAAGAAATTACTCAGACAGGTAAAGTCGTCTTCTCCGGAAGTTTTGAAACGAATCATGCAGTACCATACTAAATCGCCTGAGCAATACAAGCTTGCCGATGCTCAATTGGTGATTGCAAAAGAAAATGGTCTGGCAAGTTGGGCAAAACTAAAAGCTCACATAGAGCAGGTGGACAGGGCATTAGAATTCCTCGGCAATAATGTATTTCGACCGGATGAGAAACTCAAAACCTTGCACATTCGATGTGGTACCGATATACAAGAGTCGCTTAAGCAATGCGGTTTTGTTGGGGACTATCTTGAAATCAGCAATCCGTTTCCGCAGGGTCCAGTGCCGCACTATGAACCATTAGAATATTTTGTCTCTACGCGTACAGAATTTATCCGTAACAATTATCAAAACGATTTACCAAGCGATATTGCTAAGGAAAGAATTGAAAACACTGAACAGGAGATTTTGCACGTTGAGCGCACCCTTCATAACCTGACAAAGAATTATCAACGCATAGTACTGTGGTTTGAACATGATCCCTTTGATCAATTGTGCAAAGCCTATGTATTCGCGCATTTGTCGAATCTGGATCTATTTGACATTACCATTGAGTGTATTCAAATTGATCGCTTCCCTGGCGTTAAAAAATTCATCGGCATTGGGCAACTGACGCAGACGCCGGAAGTGTTGCTTGCCTTGTGGCCTCGGCGGGTCGAGGTAACAGCGGCGATGCTAGCCTATGGCGCGCGCGTGTGGCAAGGTTTTGTTGCCAGTGACCCGATAACCTTATGGCAACTAACGGAGGAGCCACAAGTTCCGCTTCCGCACTTGCAGGCTGCCGTAAGACGCATGCTTATGGAGCTACCCTGGAGGGGAAATGGTCTCGGTCTAACCGAGCACCTCGTCCTTACGATTCTTGCCGAGCATGGGCCATTGAGACCAGGTGCCATATTTAATCTATTGATGTCAGAGTTAGAGCCATTGCCATATCTTGGAGACATTATGTTGCTTACCGGGATACGTCCACTTTGGCAATGCAAGAATGCCGCGATAGAAATAGTCGACCGCTATCCGGATGACAATCCAATGCGGCGGATGCGGTTGTCACTAACAGAATTCGGGAAAAAGCTGCTTAGTGGAGAATCGAATTGGCTGATGATCAATGAAAACTATGTCAGACATCTTGGTGGCGTGGTAATTCGTCAAGGTTATAGAAATTGGTATTGGTCTGGAGAGCATCAACAGCCAGTACTTAAATAGAATAGGAAATGATGTCAATTTGCGCTTTGTATATATCGACGTGTTAGCGGAAGTGCAGATGAAGAGAAAATATGTTGGCTGCTGTTATGTTCCAGCACAATGCCATGATCGTGATCTTGCCAGAAAACCGTAGTTGTATCAGCTATGCGTTTGGCTTGGGAAAGATTGTGCGTGACGACAATGAAGGTGTGACGACTGCGCTGATCGATTAATAAATCCTCAATTTTACGTGTTGATATCGGATCGAGCGCACTACAGGGCTCATCCAATAGGACCAGCTCTGGTTCAAGTGCCAGTGTTCTCGCTATTAGCAGTCGCTGTTGCTGTCCGCCAGAAAGCGCTAGCGCGGGCAGATGCAGCCGAGATTTTACTTCGTTCCATAACCCGGTGAGTTTCAGAAAATGCTCTATTCGATCGGCTATTTCCTGTCGGTTACGTATGCCATGGGCTTTCAAAGGAATAGTGAAGTTTTTTTCTATAGAAAAAGGGAAAGGTTGCGGCGTTTGGAACACGAAGCCTATCTGTCTTCGTAACATCGTCAAATCGGCGTCCAAAGTTAATATATTTTTTCCTTTATAATTTATTTTTCCTTCAGATGAACAGCCATGTAGATGTTGGTTGATTCGATTGATAGACATGAGAAAACTGGTTTTTCCACATCCTGATGGGCCAACGATGGCGTGAATTTTGTTGAAATCAAAAGATAGCGAGATATCTTTAAATGCATATTGCTGATGGAACTTGGTGCTGAGATTTTCACATTCGAGAATAGTGGGTTTGGACAGTGTTTCCGTCAAATCAGTCGTAGAGATATTCGTATTAAGGTCTGGTTTCATACTTTTATGCGTTCCTGATTAGATTTTTGATTTCCCATCCACAGGGCACTACTATTTATAAAAAGTAAAAGTAGTAGAAGTGTTAACGCTGATGCATAACTGTTTTGATTACCACCCGGTACGTTCATAGATAAATCCAGTATGTGTACCGACAAACTGCGCCCCGAGTCGCTAAGAGTTGATGGCATGCGATCGACGTATCCTGCGGTATATACCAAGGCCGCTGTCTCTGATAAGGCCCGGGACAGGGCCAAAATAATACTGCCAATCAATCCGCGGGATATAGATGGCAACAAAACAAAAAAATAGATTTGCCATTGATGCATACCGCAAGCTCGCGCACTTTGGAAATGAGCTATGGGAATTTCTTTCAAGCGATCTTCGAAAAGACGCGCTAACAAGGGCAGAATCATACACGCCAAAGTTAATCCGCCGGAAAGTAAGCTAAACCCCAGTTTGCAGAGGATGACGAAAAAAGCATATCCAAACAAACCATAGACAATCGAAGGAATGCTAGCCAACAAGTCGAGTGAAGCGCGTAGAAAAGATATGCCTCGGGAGTGAGTGGCTGGTATTTCACTGAGATTAATGGCAATGGCCAACGCGACAGGTGTCGCGGTTATCAAACTGACACAAATAATGAGCATGGTCGAAATTAATATAGAAGAAATGCCACCTTGTAAACCAGCGTTTGCTGGCGCTTGTGTAAACCAATTCCATGAAAGCCTGGGCAGGCCGTTAATGGTGATTTCCCAAACTATTTGGCCATAGAGTAATGCGAGCAAAGTGATAGAAAAAATGCATGTGCCAAGAATGACTTTCTCAGAGGGATTCACGGGTTCTGCTCCTGAAGCAAGCAATATTTTCAGGGATTGATCGTTGCCTGGAGGTCTTCAACAGTATTGCGACTAGCCCTAATAGTAACAGACCGCTGGTGAACAAAGCAGAGCGATGATCACCTGTGGCATAGGCCATTTCCAAGGCCGCATTGGTGCTCAACGTACGAACTGGATCGAAAAGGCTTGTTGGATATTGAATTATATTACCGCAGACCATGAGTACTGCCATGGTTTCTCCGATTGCTCTTGCCGTTTGCAAGAACATCGCTGAACTTAACGATGGTAGTGAAGATGGGATTAAAACTTGAATCACTGTCTGCATTTTCGTTAAACCAAGGGATCTACCGGCTAAATAGAAATGTTCCAGTGTTTGGCGGAACGCCATCATACACATCAGTACCAGACCGGGAATTAGCATTGTTGCTAGAACAATACTGCCGGCCGCGAGACTAGTGCCGGGGGATTTGATTTTTAGTAGTGCTGGAACGACGAATATCATTCCCCAAAGGCCAAACACCACGGACGGAATTCCGCTTAATAACTCAAGTAGACGCGTAACCAGGTGTTGATATACGCCATGAATGTAAAATACAACAAAAATAGAAGAGGCAAGACTTAGTGGAATGGCGATGAACATAGCGCCAAGAGTAATCACCAATGTGCCCGTCAACATAGGCGCCAGGTTGTACTCCGCTTCAAGCGGAAACCACCCGCTGGCAGTGAAAAAATGAAAAAGGCCATAGTGTGCAACGCTTGGCCAAGCCTCGATCAAAAGGACTATGACAATGATTGCGATTATCGTAGTAGCAATTAGTCCACCTAGTAATTGCGATAGGCGAAAAAACTTGTCAGACAGATGGTACAAAATGAAATTCCTCAATCAGACGTTTACCTTGCACACTACTACAAAACTCTAAGAATTGTTTTACTGCGGTCGACGGTGAGGGAGAGGCGATAAGATTGAGTTTTCTAACTATTGGAAATTTGCCATTGGCAACATTTTCGGTACTGGGAATGACACCATCAATCTGTATGGTTTTAATCGGGCTTCCGTTTTTGATATGTGACTCAGCAGTACTGCTGGAAACATAGGCGATGGCATTGGGATTATTTACGACGAGCTTAACCGCCTGCTCATTGTCTCCAATGATAGAATCAGGTCGCAATTCGCTGTTTTTAAGTCCAAGGTAGTGTAAGAACACTTCCAGTGTAGATCGTCCTTCAGCTTTGCTGATGACAGTAATATCACCACTGAATGTAGTCAGGCCGGACCAATCGAGAATCTGTTTTTGATAAATTGCTATTATGGTGTTCTTGTTTAATGAGGTCAGAGGATTGTTTTTGTGAACAATCATGGTGACGCCATCTTGCGCAATGGTATGGGCGCGGTATGTATCAGTATCTTCCAGATGCCGAGAAACCATGCCAATATCTGCTAGTTTCAATTGAACATCGTTAATTCCTCGTGATGATCCGCCGGTTTGTACATCAATGCGAAAATTTGGATGATCTTGTTCAAACGTCTTTGCCATCACCGATATCATCGGCGCAAGCGTACTCGACCCGCTGATGACAATTTTTTCTCTTGGTGGGGAGGCGTCGAGCGCAGATTCACTCTGACAAGCCCCTATCAACAGCCCATACATAAAAACAAAAAATGTCGCTATTCGAGACATATGTTACCCCCGGTCGCCAAGTTATTAATCAGATGTAAAATCAATAATTTTGTTACAATAAGTTCCCGTTTTCTTCGTACTGGGAAGTGCGGGTCAAATAGTTGACACGGCAATTCCGAGTCATCAGATAATAATCAATGGCATGCTAGCCGTACGGCAGGCCAATAGGCTGCGTAGGAAAAACAGGTTGAACACGAAACATGCTAACCGTGCCACACGTGGTTTCGGGGTAATTTCACGACTTGGATTTAAAACAAACCCTTTGGGGAATGAGACTATGGATCGAAAGCATCGCCATTTTTCACATCCCAGATCCTTCTTCGAACTCATCATCGCCGGTTTTTCATTGGTAGCACTTCCACTGATAGTGGCATTGGTTACCGGCGCCTTTTATGTTGACCGGCTGACTAATCAAAGTCAGGAGGCAGTGTACCGGGCAGTACAGGCGACTCAGATGAGCCGCAGCCTGGTGGAACAGGTTTCGACGATGGAGCGCTATACGCGTCAATATCTGGTGTTGAAAGATAAACAACTGTTAAACCTTTACGCTGAACGGCATCAAGTTTATGCAGAAACGTCAGTAAAATTGACGCCTTTATTTCTTGATGACTCATTGAAACAGCGGCTCAATATGTTGAACGATATGGAAAGGCGTCTATACGACCGATTTATGGGCGATGAGCGGGAGCAATTTGATGATAATGACTCAATTGCCTTGACTGAGTTAGCTCAGATTCTATTACGCGACAGTAATCTTTTGATCGATAGCGAAATGGCCATCATGCATGATATGTCAGAGCAGGCCAGACGAATTATTTATTGGGAACTATTGGCCGTTGTTCCCGGCGCGGTAATATTTATCATAGTGTTCGTTATCTTATTGTCTCGTCCGGTTCGCCAGATAGATGCTGCGATAAGACGCCTGGGGGCAGGGGAGTTCGATACCGAAATTGCAGTAAAGGGCCCGAGAGATATTGAATATTTAGGTGAGCGACTCGAGTGGTTGCGTCTGCGTCTCAAATATTTGGAAGAAAAAAAGGTCAAATTTCTGCATTACGTTTCTCACGAGCTTAAAACCCCACTCACTTCAATTCGAGAAAGCGCAGAACTGTTGTCAGAAGGCGTCATTGGCCCACTGACCAACCATCAGCAGGAAGTCACCGGGATACTGAAGAAAAGTAGCGTCAATCTTCAGAAAATGATTGAGAAGCTTCTGAATTTTAACCTACCAGGTCAGGCGTCACTGACCTCGGGTTCGTCTGAAGTGCATATGGCAAAACTGGTAGAAACCGTGGTGGCGGATCATAAAGCTGTCGTCATGACCAAACAGTTAAAGCTGGAAACTCGTTGTAGCGAGGTTTCTATTCATGGTGACGAAGAACAATTGCGAGCCGTTCTGGATAATTTATTGTCAAACGCAATCAAATACACTCCGGACGGTGGAGCCATCAATCTGGAAATGGGGTCCAGGGGGAATAATTTGATACTGGACGTAAGGGACACCGGTCCAGGCATCAAGGCAGAAGAACGAGAAAAGGTCTTTGAGGCCTTTTATAGAGGAGATAGCGCTGGTAAGGGGCTGATTCGCGGTAGCGGCCTGGGGCTTTCCATAGTTAGAGAATTTGTGGAAAACCACAATGGTTCAATAGAGGTGGTAGGTGAAGAAGGCCACGGCGCGCATTTCAGAGTGGTGTTGCCAATGAAGGTGGAAGAAGAGGAGTTAGCATGGGCCGTGTAGTTGGTGCATTGATTGTGGTTTGTTTCTTGCTGAGTAGTTGTAGCGCGTTAAACTGGGTCAAGGACGGGGCCCAACGTGACTCCACCAGCAAGGAACTGGATATCCCGGAACAGAAGGAACAAGAGGATATCGCATTAGGCAGTGAAGCAATGACTGCGCAGGAGTTACTAGCGCTTTACGAAGGCTTGTATAAAGCGCCGAGTAAGGAAATTAAGCAACACAGGGAACTGGCCAAAGAACAGTTTCGGGAGCATGAGACCCTGGATAAGGGTATCGAATATGTGCTTATTCTCATTTTATCCGGGAGAACCGAAGATTTGGCCGAAGCCCGTTCTGTTGTCAAATCACTACAGAAGTCCAAAAGCGTAAAGCCGGGAGACGGCTATATCGCGTTGGTTGAGCTTCTGGGGCAGATCACCTTACATCGCGTACATGCGGCTGAGAGAATCGGTAGATTGGAAAAGCGGCTGGAGAAGCGTGAGTCTGAGCTGGAAACGATTAAAGAACAGTTGAATGCGTTGAAATCTATCGACAAAAATATTCACGAACGAGAAGTAGGTACTATACATGATGGAAGATAATCGCTTGAAAAACAAGACGATTTTAATTGTGGACGATGAAGAGGATATTTTACGCCTACTGTCCATGCGTTTAGAGGCATCGGGATACGATGTCGTTGCTGCAGAAAGTGGTGAACAGGCCCTGGTTCAGGTGTCGTTGAAGCGTCCCGCTGTGGTGATTACCGATCTGCGCATGGAAGGTATGGACGGAATGGCGCTGTTCAACGCCATCCATAAGGTAAATTCTGCTTTGCCGGTAATTATACTCACCGCACACGGAACCATACCCGATGCCATCGAAGCGACCAAGCAAGGCGTGTTTAGCTATTTAACCAAACCTTTCGATAGCAAACAGCTACTGACTCAAATCGAAAAAGCCCTGAGTATCAGTTCAAATACCCACGCCGATGACGATTACGAAGACAACCCCAGTGAATGGCGTTCTGAAGTCATCTCCCGTAGCCCTGTTATGGAGGAACTGCTGAGTCAGGCAGCCTTAGTGGCAAAAGGGGACGCCAGTGTCTTTATACATGGCGAGAGCGGTACGGGTAAGGAATTGTTGGCCAAGGCAATACACAAGGCCAGCTCACGACGGGATCACCCGTTTATTGCTGTAAATTGCGCAGCAATACCAGAACATTTGCTGGAGTCTGAACTATTTGGTCACACTAAAGGTGCATTTACCGGGGCGGCCAGCAGTTATGAAGGACTTTTTCAGGCAGCTCACAAAGGCTCAATTTTTCTGGACGAAATCGGTGATATGCCTTTGACCTTACAAGTCAAACTACTAAGGGTTCTACAGGAGCGTCAGGTAAGGCCGGTTGGTTCGACTAAGAGTGTCGATGTGGATGTCCGTATTATTTCGGCAACACACTGTGATATTGACAAAGAAATGAACCTGGGGAATTTTCGCGAGGATTTATATTACCGTTTGAACGTGGTCAACCTGGAATTACCGCGGTTAACCGACAGAAGGCAGGATATTCCGTTATTGGCCAATCACTTTCTCGAAGATTTGGTAAAACGTCAGAAGAAGAAGGTAAAGGCTTTCGCACCTGAGGCAATGGAAATGCTCATGACGGCTCCCTGGCCGGGAAATATTCGCCAATTAAAGAATGTGGTTGAACAAAGTTTTGCGCTGTGTACAACGCCTATCATTCCGGCAAGGCTGGTGCTGAAGGCTTTACGTGGAAAGTCAGGCGAGATTATGCCTCTTACTGAGGCCAAGAGGCGGTTTGAGCATGATTATCTGTTGAAACTTTTGCAGTTGACCAGTGGCAACGTCAGTCAAGCGGCGCGTTTAGCCAATCGCAATCGCACCGAGTTTTATAAGCTTTTACATAGACATCATCTGAATCCTGCGGAGTTCAAGCTAGCACGTTCTCGTACTGTTCAAGAAACAGAAAAAACAGAACCATCTCAAAAGCCGCAAGTAGCGCTAGTCTAATAGAGTCGTGGCGTAGAGCATGTGCGACATGTATCTTCGCCACGACATCTCAAGCCTTTTTACCTGTAGTGATTCAGTCTATCTTTGTTGTGATCCATGTATCTGCTTGTATTAATAGGAAATAATAAAGTTGGTCTGGTTTTTGTAATAAATAAACTAGCATCATTAGGAATCGGTGATGCGAAGGCCTTTGACAATTCATTATTCAAGGATTGAAGTTTTTAGAGGCGTTATTCCCCGGACTTTCGAGGAATGGGAGGTGCCAAGGACGGTCTCCCGAAGGCTTCCCAAAATTGGGACTAAAGGTCTGACGATTTGTGACGAAAGTTTACATAGTCGCTGAACGAATTTGAACACATGGGTTGAGCAGGGACGTCACTCACGAGATAGCGATCGAAAGATCATGGACACAGTTTAATAGTATTCGGTTTGGAGCAGTTGAGATGAAAGTTCTTGTAGGTACTGTCATTATCGGTGTAACGATGTTCTATGTAGCCAGTTACGCCTCTATTATTGGTTAATTACGATTTTCGCACTACGTTTCTCTGTTATACTCCTCAGAACGCCCCTTTTTAAGGGGCTTTTTTTTTGCCAAAATACGTACATGTTTTTATTGAGTTTAGGAAGACGTATGTCATTTACTATCTATCATAATCCGCGTTGCAGCAAATCGCGTGAAACTTTGCAATTGCTACGTGATAAAGAAGTCGAGCCAACAATAATCGAATATTTAGTGGCCCCGCCAACAGTGGAAGAGCTGCGACACATTGTTTCACTCCTGGGTATCAAGCCTCGCGCATTGTTGCGGACAGGAGAAGATGAATATAAAGAAGCGGGTCTGGATGATATGAGCTTGAGTGATGAGGTCATTCTGGAAAAAATGGTCGTATATCCCAGGGTTATTGAAAGGCCCATCGTTATTAAAGACGGCAAGCAAGCCGTAATTGGTCGGCCTCCCAAGCTGGTAGCGTCGTTACTGTAAACTAGTCTCTATTTCTAATTACAGGGATAGTGGCAGATGGGATTTAGCGCATTACCGAGAACACGTGTCGTATTCTGGTCAATGACGGCTTCGGAGTTTTCTGATACCCAGATACCGTAACCTATGCTATCAGTTATTTCACTATTTTGAATTTTTACATAGGATTGAACCGTGCTGTTTGAGCGCTCAGGTTCTACAGTGATATTTGCCGCATTGTTCACAGATTGGATTCCTATGTAGTCAGACATTTCACCACCGTATTTCACAACGACATTGTCCAACAAATTTTTTCGGTCATCAGAATTGCGAAATCTAATACCAGACCAAGCTTGCGGAAAAGATATTCCGTCACCGTAGTTTTCTATTCGTGTAAAGGTAATCGGATTATTTGATGAGCCTTTCGCTTGAAGTTGTGAGCTTTGACCACGAACGAGAAACAATTTCCTTGGCGCAATCTCAATAGTTACGCCCGCATCAATTGTAGCTCGACCTTCAATTCTAATATCGCTCATAGATCGATACCTGATGTTAGCTGCAGTCCAATGATCTAATGTCTGGTCTGATTGCAAAACACTGGGCGTAATCAGTATGTGGTCATTGCCATTTCCTTCAAGATTTGACGTGAGCGATACCGTGTTTGCTTTGGAAAGCGGTAAAATCATAGCCCCTTTTGCGTTGCCGAAAATTCGGTTATTTTCAAAATTGAGCAAATTACCTTTGCTTTCTAAAATAATTCCGTAGCCATCTGAAAAACTAAACTCTGAATTAGAAACTTTTAGCATGGTTATACTGTCAACATTGGAGCCAAGAACGTGTAAACCTGTGGTATTTACGACTTCTTTATACGAATTTAGGATCTGTTTCCCACCATATTCGAGCCGTACATAGTCAAGTTGATTGGACTCTGAAGAACTGCCATCAATCGTTACACCTCGCCATCCGCCAGGGGTGCTGGTGGCTGATGTTAATACGATAGGTTGGTTTTTATTTCCGCGCGCGCTAAAAGATGCCCGTTCTCCTAAGACAGCTAATCCCGCGCCATCATCAAAGCGCACGGTTACACCAGGTTCTATCGTTAAGTTTGTATATACTTTAATCAGCTCATTCACAAAATAGGAAGTGCCCTGGTGTTTGGGCCAGTAGGCAAATTGCGACGTGACTCGTATATCAGGATCGCCCAACTTATCACCTGTGACCACAATATAATCATAGAAGTTGTTCTTCATTTGATTAGATGTTTCAACAAGGTTGAGTTTTGCGGCATCGACTGACAGTGGCGCATCACGCCCTTCATGAATCAGGTTATTCCGAAATTCGGTTATAAAACTGTGCTTTCCGATGTATACGCCGAGACCGCCGCTGTACTCAATCCGATTATTGCTCAGCGATACAAAGGGCTGAACCTGCATGTCTTCCATGTCTGCCGGACCTGAAACCACAACTGAGGTGGAAACGCCAGCAGGTGCATCAAATGGCTTTCCACCAGCGTACTGGATTATGGCATTACGAATAAAGCTACTTCCAGTACCCTGGTGATGGAAACGTATACCTTGCCAGTAACCCGCCTGATCAATCATCCCAGTAAATTTGATGGGATTGTTCGGTTCACCACTGGCAAATAAGTCACCACCATTCAAAGTAAGTGCGGCGTCAGCATCGAATTTAATTACGGTATTGGGGGCAATATTTAACGAACCGCCGGCAGCGACATATAAATGGTTGCGTATTCGATAACAACCTGAGCTTAGAATGACAGGGCTGGTAATATTATTTTTTGGGGCTTCAATTTCCTGCAGGGTGTCACATTTAACAGTTGTGTCTCCCACCGGTCCAGTTGGCGGTTGACCACCCCCACAACTGGCTAGCGAAAAAAGAGCGAGCGAAAATAACGTGACTCTTACGTACAAGATATTACCCCTTATTTCCTGTCCCCATGCTGCCTTGACTTTGTGTAAGGCGGTCTTTATTTTTCAGATGTTTATAGTGTAATGGCGTTAAATAAAACTTAATTGTAGTGATTGGCTTATAGACACCATACATGCGAATACTTGCTTTCTCAGTTATTGTGCCATTGTTCGGCGTTCATGGGGAAGGGTTCTCCCGATTATTAGCTAAATGAGATTTTTAGAATATGTCAAATTCCCAACAATCGTCACCCGCTGCGCATCTGCTGAGTGACAATTCCGAACACGTATATAGTGATGAGGAACTGGACGCGATCGAGCAGTTGGACGCTGCATTGGCCTTGCGTATTGATCGTATGCAGTTCTTGGCCAAACAAGCGCGCGTCGTGCAAGACTGCGATGAACCAATTCATATCGAAGATGTAAGTCTGGCGATTGAAGAGGCGAGAAAGATATTGCAACAGGATGGTGGCGATCTTGAACTAGTGGGGATTTATGACAGAACCGTCAGAGTAAGGCTGAAAGGAGCGTGTGTTGGTTGTCCAAATGCAGCCTTGGATTTGAAAAATGTCGTAGAACGGCTAATAAGGGCGCATGCACCGGGTGTCCAGCGTATCGAAAATGTATTTTAAGCGGCGTTTATCTTTCCTGATACGAAATGTGAAAGCAGGCTGCTTCTCATTTGCGGTGGCACAGACAGGCCCATCAACTCAAGAATAGTCGCGGCAATTTGGCTTAACCCTCCTTCCTGATTGATTTCATGTACATCTGAATCAATGATAACGCAAGGTACTGGAAAGGTCGTATGCTGCGTATGTGGCAGACCCGTCACTGGATCTAGCAATAATTCGCAATTACCGTGATCGGCGGTAAGTACGACGCTATAACCACATTCCTTTGCTACCTCCACGACCCGGTAAACTTCTGTATCCAGTGTTTCCACTGCCTGGATCACAGCATTACGGTTGGCAGTATGACCAACCATATCACCATTGGCGAAATTACATACAATGAAGCCGAATTCGCCTTCCTGAACGGCGTTAATTACCGTATCTGCCAATGCGGCGGCGCTCATTTCCGGCGCCATGTCATATGTCTCCACAGCAGGCGAATTTATCATGATGCGTTGTTCCAGTGGATACGGTTGTTCTCTGCCACCGTTGAGGAAAAAAGTGACATGTGCGTATTTTTCGGTTTCTGCACAGTGAAGCTGCGCAACGCCAATGTTGCTGAGCGTTTCGGCCAGGGTGACACGAGGTGCTTCCGGCGTGAAGGCAATGGGTAAGGGTAGTTGCGGATCGTATTCAGTGAGACAGGTGAGTTCTACCGGTTGGTATTCACCTCGGTCAAATGGCAGAAACTCTTTACCGGCCAACATATAGGTTAATTGTCTCGCGCGATCATTGCGGAAATTGAAAAAAATCACTCCATCACCCGGCTGTATGCATTGGCCGCCGGTAATTACCGTAGGTACGATGAATTCGTCACTTTGGCCCATTTCATATGCTTGTACTATTGCCAGTTGTGCTGCGCAGGCAGGCATACCCTGACCATGAATCATTGCTTCCCACACCTTGATAGTGCGTTCCCAGCGTTTGTCCCTATCCATGGCGAAAAAGCGACCACTGACGGTACTGACGTATCCTCCAACTGCTTCAAGTTTGGGTTGTATCTGTTCTAAGAATTTCATGGCACTATTTGGCGCGGTATCACGACCATCGGTAATCATATGTAGCGAGGGAATTACATTTTCATCTCCACACATATCGATCAAGGCTTTCAGGTGATTTACATGGCTATGTACACCGCCGTCGGAACACAGGCCAATTAGATGGACAGGTCGCCCTCTCGTCCGGCTACGGGCCATGGCTGTGCGTAATGCTGCATTGCGTCGAAAACTGCCATCACGTATCGCATCGTCGATACGAACCAGGTCTTGGCGCTGAATAGACCCACTACCAATGGTTAGGTGTCCAACTTCCGAATTACCCATCTGTCCTTCGGGCAACCCGACGGCGTTTCCACAGGCTTTAATTGGAGTCATGGGATAGTGGGTAAAAAGTTCGTCTAGGTGTGGGGTGTTGGCTAAGGCAATGCCATTGTTTTCCGTTTCTGGATTTAATCCAAAACCGTCCATTATGATGAGTAATACGGGTTTGCGTAGTTTTTTGTGTGTGTCCATATGCGTCCGTTGGAAGGCGTGTAGTGTTTTATCGGCACGAATCTGGCGGTTTGAATACAAGCGCCATACCAGGCGGTAAGGGGGAGGGGAAAATGTGAAGTGATTGTTACTTTTCCGCCTCGATGACAGTTTGTCGCATGCGCAAAACTGCGTCAGGATTAAGTGAAATTGAGTCTATTTCCTGCTCTACCAGCCAGCGGGTGATTTCAGGATAATCAGACGGCGCCTGACCACAGATTCCAACATATTTTTCATGTTGTTTGCATGCCTTTATCGCCATTTCCATTAGACTCAGTACAGCCGGATTTCGTTCATCAAAACCTGCAACAATTCCGGAGTCTCGATCGACACCGAGAGTTAATTGTGTAAGATCATTAGATCCGATAGAAAAGCCATCGAAATGTTGTAGAAATTCGTCGGCTAAAAGCGCGTTTGAGGGGATTTCACACATTAAATAAATTTTTAAATCGTTTGTGCCGCGTTGCAGGCCATGTTCTGCCAATAGCGCCAGGACGGTTATACCTTCTTCAACAGTGCGTACAAAAGGTACCATCAGGGCGACATTGTCCAACCCCATATCATCGCGCACGCGTCGCAAGGCCTCGCATTCCAGGGCGAAACAGTCAGCAAATTCTTTCGACGGATAACGCGCTGCACCACGCAAACCTATCATTGGATTTTCTTCGATAGGCTCAAAAAGCTCACCACCTATCATTGAGGCATATTCATTGGATTTGAAATCGCTCAAACGAACAATAACGGGTTTCGGATAAAAGGCGGCGGCGATCATGCCAACGCCTTCCATTAAACGATCGATATAAAACGAAACCTTATCTGCGTACCCCGCCGTTATGTGATCAACGCGTGTTTGTAATTCAGTCGGTAACGATTTGTATTCGAGTAGCGCTTTGGGATGAATTTGAATGGTGTTGTTTATGATGAATTCCAGGCGCGCCAAACCAACACCAGCGACCGGTAGACGGGAAGTTACGAAGGCATATTCCGGATTACCCAGGTTGACCATGATATTGGTGCGCGTTTGCCGATCAGAACGTAAATCCTGGCGTTCAATTTCATATTCGAGTATGCCCGCGTAGATATATGCGGTATCTCCCTCGGCGCAGGATATCGTTACTGCGTCACTGTCTTCCAGTTTAAGCGTTGCATCGCCGCATCCGACGACGGCGGGTATGCCAAGTTCACGCGCAACAATAGCCGCGTGACACGTTCTACCTCCTCGATTGGTGACTATGCCTGCTGCCTTTTTCATTACTGGTTCCCAGTCAGGATCCGTAATGTCAGTCACAAGAATTTCGCCCGGCTGCAAAGTGTGCATGTCTTCCGCATCAAAAATGACGCGGACGCTTCCACTGGCAATACCGGTTCCTACGGATTTCCCTGTGCACAACACATCACTTTTTTCTTTGAGTCGGTATATCTTCAACTGATTTTGGTCAGCCTGGGCCTGAACGGTTTCGGGCCTTGCCTGTACAATGAAAAGCTCACCGCTTTCACCGTCTTTGGCCCATTCGATATCCATAGGCATATCCCGGCCAGCAAGCGCAGAATAATGTTTCTCAATAGAGGTTCCGTATAAAGCGAGTTGTAAAACGTCATTGTCTGTTATCGCAAAGCGTTCACGGTCTTCCTTGCTGACCTCGACGTTACGTGTGGAACGCCCGGCAAGCGGGTCGCGGCTATAGACCATCTTGATGGCTTTATCGCCCAATTGGCGTTTGAGTATTGATCGGTGGTGGGTTTCCAACGTGGGTTTAAATACATAGTATTCATCTGGATTGACAACACCTTTGACGACATTTTCGCCAAGTCCGTAGGCTGCCGTGATAAATACGACGTCGCGAAACCCGGACTCCGTGTCCAAAGTAAACATGACGCCCGATGCACCGCTGTCAGAACGCACCATTTTTTGTACCCCGACAGATAGCGCAATGTCGAGATGATTGAATCCCTGGTGTATACGGTAGGAAATGGCTCGATTGGTAAACAAAGAGGCGAATACCTGTCGGCAGGTATTGATCAGATTAAAACTGCCGCGAATGTTCAGATAGGTTTCCTGTTGTCCCGCGAAGGATGCATTTGGTAAATCCTCTGCCGTAGCAGAGGAGCGTACGGCTACATCAGGGTTAGGGCCATACTCTTCTTCAAGCCGGTGATAGGCGTCGCGAATTTCAGTTGCAAGATCATCAGGCATATCGCCTAAAGTGATCCAATGTCGTATTTGGGCACCGACTGACGCGAGTGACTCTACATCGTCGGGCTTGAGTTCGGAGAGTAACGAGGATATACGCTTATGCAGGTTGTTATAGGTGAGATAGTGGCGAAAGGCTTCTGCCGTAGTTGCAAAACCATTAGGTACACGAATGCCTAACGGGGTGAGAGCACCATACATCTCTCCCAGGGAGGCATTCTTGCCGCCAACGATAGCAACATCCTTATTTGAGATTTCTGAGAAGAATTTGATATAGGCCATGGCTTTGCCTCAGGGTTTGGCTCCGAAAAATTCGGAGCGAATATAAGGCAAATATTATCGGATGGGCTGCAAATAAGAAAGTGCGGGTCTCAGTCCTGAGAGATGATGGCCTTGGAAACCGGTGTTTGCGGCGCTATGGAATAACAATCCCGTCCCTTGTGTTTGCTTTCATACAGCGCTTTGTCAGCGCGTTCTAAGAGTTCTTCAATTACCATGGGTTCGTTGGGGTAACTGACTGCGACGCCGATACTGCTCGTCGTCTGGAAATATTGATCCAGTTTGCTGCTAAGGAAGCGCTGGCCTCTCACGGTTTCGAGTAATTTGTTCGCCAGAGTTTTTGCACCCTCGTAGTCAGTTTGCGGTGCGCAAATGACAAATTCATCACCACCAAAACGTCCAACGATATCGATCTTGCGGCAATGCTGTTTCAGGATGGAAGTAAAATCATGAATCATTTTGTCTCCCATTAGGTGACCATGTTGATCATTAAATTTCTTGAAATGATCAAGATCGAGAAACAGCAGAGACAAGGGCTGGTTATTGCGAATACTGCGGTCCATCTCGGCCGTGAGCTTCTGCATAAAGGCGCGTTTATTGTACAGACCGGTGAGTGGGTCGTAGGTAGCCTGTTTATGTAGCTCCTGAAGTAGCCTTGCCTTCTCGACAGCCTGCACTGCTTCGGCAGCAAAGATGCTAAGTATCAGCATTTCGTGTTGCTCAAAAGGCTCATTGGTCTTTCTGTAAACTGAAATGCTGCCAATGGCGCTTTCACGGGTCTTCATAGGTACACAGATAATCGAACGTATACCCTCCAATTGCGCCAGCTCGGCATTTTTGCAGGCGGGTTCGATGGAAATTTCGGGCGAGTAAAACGGTTTGCCGGTTTGAACGACTCGTCCAGTAATACCTTCTCCAATACGGATGGGTGGTTGGGATAGAAAGCCTTCGGTGACACCAAAACCTTTTACGATTTCTATGTTGCCCGAGTCCATATCAAAGATTCGTATCGTTGCCGCCTCGGCGTGGGTGAGGGCGACGGCGGTTTTTACGATATGTTCGAAGACATCGTCCAGGCCATCGAAGACGATCATGCGCTCGGATAGCATAAATATTCGGTTTAGTACCTGGCTATCGTGCATAGTCATTGGCCTCAAAGCTTCCACGAAAAAATTGTCCCTATCCTATGAAGGAAAAATGAAAAGTGGATTAAACGTCAGAACGATCGGGTGGCTCGAAGCAAAGGTAGATATCTTCTATAATGCCGCTACTTGGTATTGAATTTATGCTTTATGTCCCCACATTCGGGGCTAAGTAATTGTAAACATTAAGAGGAATAGGCGTGACTAGCGTGGAAACAAACAAAGAAACCCTCCAATTTGAAACCGAAGTCAATCAGCTACTGCAGTTGATGATCCATTCGCTTTACTCAAATAAAGAAATATTCTTGAGAGAGCTTATCTCAAATGCCTCTGACGCCTGCGACAAGCTGCGCTTTGAGGCCCTGGGTGACGATGCCTTATTTGAAAGCGATAGCGAACTCAGGATTGACGTGAGCTTTGACAAGGAAGCCAATACAGTCACTATCCGTGACAATGGGATTGGAATGAGTCGCGAAGAGGTGATCGAAAATATTGGCACCATCGCCCGCTCAGGTACCAAGAAGTTTATGGAATCGCTTACTGGAGACAAAGCGCGTGATGCTCAGCTTATAGGCCAGTTCGGTGTTGGTTTTTATTCATCATTTATCGTCGCTGACAGCGTTACACTGGAGACGCGACGTGGTGGGCTGGGCGCTGAGCATGGAGTACGTTGGGAATCTAAAGGCGATGGGCAGTATACCCTGGAGAATGTCGAGCGCGAGGAACGTGGTACCACTATCACATTACATCTAAAGGAAGAGGAAAAGGAATTCGCCGAATCCTACCGTCTGCGTCATATTATTCGACAGTATTCAGATCATATTTCCATTCCTATCATGATGGCGAAGGAAGGTGAGGATGAAGCGGGTGAGGAACGTGTTAATCAGGCCGCCGCTCTCTGGACACGCGCCAAGAAAGACATCAGCGACGACGAATACAATGAATTTTACAAACACATTTCCCATGATTTTGAGGACCCGATCGCCCATATACATAGCCGTGTAGAGGGTACTCAATCCTATGTGTCGTTGTTCTATATCCCCAAGCGCGCGCCGTTCGATCTTTGGGATCGTGACCGCCGCCAGGGCGTGAAGCTGTACGTCAAGCGCGTATTTATCATGGATGACGCCGAGCACTTGATGCCTGACTATCTACGTTTTGTGCGCGGTATAGTCGACTCAGACGATCTGCCGTTGAATGTCTCACGTGAGATATTGCAGAAGAATAAACAAATTGATTCGATGCGTTCCGGTTCTGTTAAAAAGGTTTTGGGTTTGCTCGAAGGCGTTGCCAAGAATGAGGCAGAAAAATACACCACGATTTGGCAGCAGTTTGGCAATGTTCTGAAGGAAGGTCCTGGCGAAGACTACGCCAATAAAGAAAAGATCGCCGGTCTTTTGCGTTTTGCATCTACTCACAATAATGACAATACGCAGAATGTTTCGCTTGCAGACTATATTTCGCGTATGAAGCCGGATCAAAAGAAGATTTTCTACGTGACGGCGGAAAGTTTCGCCGCCGCGAAAAATAGTCCCCATCTGGAGGTCTTTCGCAAGAACGGTATAGAGGTTTTGCTCTTGTCTGATCGTGTAGACGAGTGGTTGATGAGCCATCTGACAGAATTCGATGGCAAGTCCTTTCAGTCCGTCTCTAAGGGTGACCTAGACCTGGACGAACTGGGCGATAAGGAAGAAAAGGCAAAGCGCGAACAAGAGGCTGAAGCAGCTAAAGACCTGCTTGGACGTATGAAGGAAGCGCTTGAAGATAAGGTCAAAGAGGTGAGGGTGACGCACCGTCTGACCGATTCTCCTTCCTGTCTGGTCGTCGATGAGGACGAGATGGCTGCTAATCTTCAACGCATGCTCAAGGCAGCGGGGCAGGCCATACCGGATTCCAAGCCTATACTCGAAATCAACCCGAGCCATCCTCTGGTCAAGCGACTGGATTCAGTCTCGAATAAGGAAGATTTTGCAAATTGGTCGACATTGTTGTTTGAACAAGCCACGCTTGCTGAGGGCGGACAACTTGATGATCCTGCCAGTTTCGTGAGTCGACTGAACAATATACTCGTTCAGATGTCCTGATAGATATCCCCGCCCGTGTTGTAAGCGGGCGGGGTTAATACAGTAACAATAATAATGGATTACCCTTCTGGTTCTTGTGTGGGTAGATGTGGAAAGCCGAAGAATATAAGTATTCGGTACAAATCGGAGTAGCTCGGCAAACGCCTGTTCCGAGGATTTGGGGTGATTTATTAATGAATATAAAGCACATGATGAGCTGTCTGGTGGTCGTCGTCAGTCTGTTATCGGCTTGTGATGATCAACCTGGCAAAGTAGATAAGCCTGATGAGGAGCCGAACCTCAATCCCAGCAATTTCCTAGCATACAAAATCACCAGACGACTCAGCGCTGACAATACTGCGACGGTAGAATTGAAGGCACGAAGTCTGGATAACATCGAAAAGTCAGTAGACGTTGAAACCAGCGCAGATGGTAGCATACGGGTGTTCCCCAATGGGTTTCAAGTCGGACAGTACAGTAGCGAAAATTATCGCATCAGCAACTATCATACTCATAAAATTGTTTACACCAATGAGGGGAAGCTCTATTTGCTCCCGGTTCACCAGGTGACTCAACCTGTTGCACGCCAACTATCCTCTGAGAACGATGGATACAATATATGTCTGGAAGATAACCGTAGAGCTAATGACTATGCAGATCCAGATAATTCGCGAATGGTGTATAAAAAAGTATTCACTAGTGAAGATCGCATCAATTGTGCGTCGAAATCGGGCGCGTGGTTTATGGTTAACATCAGCGATAATGATAGCGTCACGCCCAAGAGTTTGCCAAACAGTCTAGATTTTATCGTTACCGCAATTCATGACCCGGCCAGCGGAAGCCTGAGTGGATGGCTAGTGGTCGAGAATGGCGCCCTGAGTCGATATGACATCGACTTTTCGTCTTCCTCACAAGTCGTGTTGAGTGGTAGTCCCGTTACTGTAGGCTCGCGTGTCCGGTTGCTGACAAGAACTCATGCGAAACATTTCATCCTCAACGTGGATGAACAAATTTTAATATACGATGCCATTACTAACACTATCGTCGGAAGCAAAACCGCATTTAAAGCGCCAGCAGGCGGACGCATCGGTCGATTTGTAACATCCGATGGTGAACAACTATTTTTTACGGTCGATCTAGCCTTTGATGATCAAAATCAGGCCACTCAATCAGATTTGTATGCGCTAGATATGACGGATGGTAATGTAACAAAGCTACATTCTGAGAATGCAGGTATTGGAAAGATCCTGGTAGCCAAGAATTATCTGATTTTTGGTTATGAGGTTTCGCCATCTTGGTATTACGGACTCAGATTGAAGAAAATTGTCAAAACAGGTGGTGTAGCGGTAGAGGTAGTTAGGCCCGAAAACGCAAATGCCATTTACGATATGTATGCCCATGGGGATTATTTTTACGTCAACTACGTTAGCAATGATAGACATTTCACCCTTTATCGTATTGAGGAGAGGGAAACCCAATCATCGGCTATCAACCATCATCGTCTCGTTGGGGTGGTTTTTAGTAACGAATTGAATCCCGCGCGTTTCTTTCTGGATCCACAGTATTTCGTTGTCGTACAAAATGATATTGATACCGGCACGAAAAATCTACATGTGATAGAAGCTAACACCGGAGCCATGAAAGTAATTGGAGCGTTACCGCAAGATACGAACCTGGATAGAAGTTTTGATTTTATTGAAACCTTAGGCCATACCCACGTGTTGTTGGGCATATTTAACAATAGTGGTATTAAAGATCTTTTCTATTTTGATGCTACAAAGGACGGTTCTTTACAGCGTTTGACGCAAGGGGCGGGAAGTAATCAAAGCGCTATTTATTACAAACCTGGCTTGTAACTCGCTTCATAGGTAGGACACGAAAAACGGGCGCATGAATCAAATGATCAATGCGCCCGCTCGGTTTTAGCTAGCTAGCTATTTCCGGTCGTTAAACTGTCGACAATGGCAGTATAACGAAAAGTAACAGTGTCAAAGCCAAAAAGATGATAGGAACACCTGCATTACCCACTGTTAACTCCTCCTCTGGTAATGTGCAACGCCTGACTCCCAGACGTCTGCGTTTAGAGAATCTCAACCTATGTTTGTAAACAAACACGGCGACACTCTCCTCCTCTCGAACCATACATATAGTGTCTGATCCAACGGTTCAATACCATAACTAATGTTTTGTCTAACATCAAGTAATAATTCGGAGTTTTCGTGTTTGTCCATGAGGATTTGTTTTCTAGGTAGGACTATATTACCTGAGTAAAGCAAAAAGGATTTATAGATGGGAATTGTAAAGCTGACAAGAAAAAAGCCGGGAGAGGGATCCCGGCTTTTTTGCATCACGTAACTTGTACTGGCTTAGGCCATTGCCATGCCTATCATCGTAAGCGCAGTTATAACTACAACGAGATATAAAACTACGATTGGATCATCAGACATGATATCGCTTCTTTGTTTTGCCATGGTGGTATACCTCTCCTTTACTGTTCAAAGCTGCATAAATTATGTCGTCCAAAATCAGGGACTCATTAACCATAGCAGCAAAAAAACATGAACAACAGAGAGAAGGCCATGAAAAATATATATGTATAAATAAAGCGGAATTTATGGCCCAAAAAGTCCCAACTAATTAAATGGGTTAAAGCGGGAAATAAAAGCAGATTCTTAATAAGAATTACTGAGTGAAATGTCGTTATTAAAATGGAAATAAATAGAAGAGCAGAGATTGGAAGAATGAAAGAGGGCGTTAGCCCCCTTCCAAAGGTATACCAAGACTTGTTAGCCGCCCATGCTCACGCCAAGCATGCCAAGCAAAAATACTACGACAGCAAGATAAGCCAGATACAGACCGTCGTGCTTCATGATGTGATCATCTTTATTCATCGGAATTCCCCCTCTAGAATTTCGTTACTTACGTGATGCTGCCTTTCGGCGGATAAAACCATACCAAATCACTAATATTTAATGCAAGCTTTTTTTATACGAAAACTAAATAGATAAGTAAAACAATAGGATATTGGATGTTTGTATCGAGTGTCGTTGGGGTAGTATGAATATTGATCAAAAATCAGGCAAAAAACTGTTATGTAATTTTGTTTCACAACATGTTTTCTCATCGACAACAATTCTTGAGTCTAGGGTTAAGTGAGGGTTCTTTTTCTACTGGAAAATATGCTAAGTTTCTGGCGGTGTATAAATTATTGTCTGAGGTGGTTTGGAGGGTTGCATTTAAAAGATTCTATTCTATGCTCACCAGGTAAACATTTGTAAAATGTGTAAACATTGTGACTAGGACGGAATAAGATATGCCGTTACAAAGGATGAACTGAGGTCAAGAGGATAGACTGTGCGAATTGCCGTTTTGGAAGACGATGAACATCTGGGTCAATTGATGCAACTTTGGATGGAAGCAGCTGGACACAATGCCCACCTGTTTACGACCGGCCAAGAATTTATGGGGGCGGTAAAGCGAGACACATACGACCTGTTTATGCTTGACTGGATGCTACCTGATACCTCCGGTGATAAAGTCCTAGAATGGATACGTGAGCATATCGGTTGGCAAGTCCCTGTCCTTTTTGTTACCCAGAATGATTCCCAGGAAGATATCGTGAAGGCGCTAGAAAAAGGCGCTGACGACTATATGGTCAAGCCGGTTCAGCCGATGGAGATGCTTGCTAGGTTGACGGCGTTAGGGCGGCGTGTGAAGCAGGAAGTGCAGGAAGAAACGGTTATAGACCGTTCTCCCTATCAGCTCGATCTCAACACGCACACATTTTCCTGCAGGGGTGAGGTTATTCCTCTCACCCAGAAGGAGTTTGATTTGGCCTTGTTTATGTTCCAAAACGTCGGTCGCATTCTTTCCCGAGCACATATTCTAGATTCCGTATGGGGAAGGAATCCAGAGATTAATACGAGAACAGTGGATATCCACATATCACGTCTGCGAAAGAAACTGGAATTGAGCGCGGAAAACGGTTGGAAGCTTAGTGGAATATATAACCATGGTTACCGCTTGGAACGAGCGTATTCGGGGGCTGACAAGTCAAGTAGTGCTGAGCCTGTTTCTGCGGTTACCAGTTCTGGTCGAGAATAAAGTTTTCGATATCATCCGGGTGCACGTCGTATTCTGAGATTACTTTTTCGCGGATACTGTGCCCGTTGGTTTCTACACTCAATGGTGATCCACTAATAAGGGGGTGCCAGTCAGGCAGCGGAACACCGTCCCGAATGAGTAAATAGGCGCAAGTACTAGGTAGCCAGTTTATTTCTCTCACGAGTTTTGGCGTCAATGTAAGACAATCAGGAACAAGCTCTGAGCGTCGGGTATAGCACTGACATTGACTATGTTCCAACGCGAAATATTTGCAAACAATATTCGTACTGTACAGTGCTCCATCGTCAATATCTTCCAGGCGCAAGGTACAACACTTGCCGCAGCGATCGCAAAGCGACTCCCATTCCTCAGAAGTAAACGACTCGAGAGACTTGTTTTCCCAGAATTTATTTGACATCGGTTTTATTAAAGGGATACAGATTGAAATACCGGCCACATGATAGAGGAAACGAACACTTCACTCAAGTTAGAAGGAAGTACATTACAAAAAATTGTTTTTAAATCTCAATGCTGGTTTTTAGCTCGTCTATAGTATTTCAACTAATCAAAATTAGGAGACCAAGAATTTATCTGTGGTCTCGTTTCGAGTGCTCGTTTTCATGATGTTTTTTCTTATTCTTCTTTTTTCCTTCATGCTTTTTGTCATGCTCAACTACAATATCAGCTGACTTAGAGGATTGATTGCCGAATTTGTCTGTAGCCGTGGCTTCGATAGTGTAAATACGTTTTTCATGGCCATGGCGTAGCTTTTCGGCGCGTACCCAAACTTCCCATTTGCCATTAGATTCAACAATTTTCCAATCTTCGATTTCGAATTTGTGTCGATGACGATGGGTATCTTCACTAGTAATATTGATTTCCATGTGTGGGGTAGCATCAACAAGGTCGTTGAGATTGGTAACGTCGGCAACGTGCACTAGGCGATGTCGAGGAGGCCATAACACATCATCGTGCTGGATAATGTCAAATTGTGGTGCCGTCGTGTCGACGACAGTAACCTTTTGTACGAGTGAGATGCTATTTCCATTTGCATCAACTGCCTGCCAGGTCACCAGCGTTTCGCCTATAGGAAAAGAAACCGGTGCATTGTTCGATATCGTGGTACTAAATACGTCGACGGCATTAGCACTGCCCAATTCGACAGTAGTCAGTATACCGGTAGCTTCAACGACGATATTTGCTGGAATGACAAGTTGAGGTGGCTTAGTGTCCACAACCGTAACAGTTTGCACATGAGTCGCGATATTTCCATTACTGTCTTTAGCTGTCCAGGTAACGAGAGTTTTACCCAGCGGAAATGCTATAGGCGCGTCATTGCTGACCGTCGTTTCAAATATATCCGTGGCGTGCGCTGTACCAAGGTCCACAACGGATTCCTTGGCTGTGGCTTCAGTCACGACATCCATCGGTGTTGCCACAAAAGTGGGCGGTACGCGGTCCACTACGGTTATCTTAATACTGTCCGTGGCAGTGTTCCCACTTTGGTCGCTTACCGTTGCGATTACTGATGTTGTACCAAGCGGATATGTAGATAGAGCTGGCGCGTAACTCAGTGTCAATTGGCCACATTGGCAACTATCGGCGACTGACACGGGTGTAATTATATGTGCTGTTCCGTCTCTAGACGTTGCTTCAAGCACGAGATCCGAGCCAAGTTCCAACGTTGGTGCTGTTGTGTCTACAATACGTAAAGTTTGCGTAGCAGTACTCTGGTTGTTACTAGTATCCTGTGCCCTCCAAGTGATAGCGTGGTCTCCAAGGGCATAGCTGCCTACCGCATCACTTTCAACATAATCGAGAAAGAAATCATCAACTACTGGCGTAGGTATTGATACGCTGGTAAGTGTACCTTTTGCCTCGAATACTAATTCATTGAGTTGACCAAAAACTGGAGCAATTCGATCGAGCACAGTCACGGTTTTGACCGCTGTGCTGGTATTACTTGCGCTGTCAGTTGCTGAGATTGTTAATTCGGTTGTTCCCAGTGGGAAAATATTGAGATTTGGAGAGATACTTACGGTAGAGCCTCCACAGTTGTCTGACGAACTTGCCGAATAGGTATACAACGCACCCGCGGAACTGTTTGCTTCGAGCACAATATCTTGCGCACTAATGAAAGGTGCCGTGTTATCAAATATGTCTATTTGAATCTGATCTGTCGCCGTAGCGTTTCCATCATCAGTCACTAATAGTTCAACACTATATTGCCCTACCGATAAATCAGTGTTAACAGATGCACCCTGATAATTAAGCCCATCTATAGACCAGCGATGATCGACAATATAGCCGTCCAGATCATAAGACGCTGATCCGTTGAACGTAAGGTTGGTCATTTCCCCGGTACAAGCGGTAGCGTAGTCATTTCCAGCAATGGCAACTGGTGCAATATTTGGAATTGGGTCTCGAAGTCGGGCAAAAACATTGACAATGTTGTTTGCGCCTAGATTCGGAGCACCAGAGGCAAAAACCCCGATCTGACCATTACCGCTAATATCAGTGGAAAATGACACCGTACTATCGATTTGTGTACCAGCACTATTACGAGTGAGAATTTCGAAGTTCTTGGTAATCCTGTCGTAGACCAATAGATCATAGCCAGAGTTGGCGTCAGTCGTTAAATTGCTGGCACGACTGATAAAGCTGATGAATCGGCCATTATCACTAATTCTTGCGTTCAAACTTAAACTGTCGGCTATAGTGCCATTTTTTTGGGTTATTAGCTGGGTTTTGTTCTGATT
The DNA here is from genome assembly GCA_029881255.1 of Gammaproteobacteria bacterium. Taxonomy (NCBI): domain Bacteria; kingdom Pseudomonadati; phylum Pseudomonadota; class Gammaproteobacteria; species Gammaproteobacteria bacterium. The sequence continues at coordinate 179,947 of JAOUMY010000004.1, forward strand.
TCTATCGCGTAGAAAAATATGGAATCCTGAGCTGTTATAACTTACGTCAAGGTTTTCTGCTAATGAGTGAAATGCCACAAAACGACCGTCTGCACTTATACTAGGTGATGAACTCTTTTTGTCACCCAGTTGTCCATAATTGTTTATTGAAACGAGTTCTGTTTTACCTGTTACATGGTCATACAGAAATATATCGTATTGATCGTTCGTGTCGGGTGTTGTGACGAGATTGTTTGCTCTGGATGAAAAAGCGACGTATCGGCCATCGGCGCTTATGGCTGGGGTTAACGATTCACCATTTGCAGGCCCGCTAATTCCCTTTGAGACTAGAAAAGTTTTTTGAGTGCTTATCTGATGCAGATAGACGTTTGCGCCACTATATGCCGAATCACTAGTCATATTTCCAGAGGCAGATACAAAAGCTACCCAATTACCATCTCCCGATATCGCAGGTTGATCACTATAGCCTTCAGGACTTGCGCCACCAGCAGGTCGACTTATCCAGATAGTTTGATTGGTATTCAGGTCTTTCAAGAAAACACTGGTATAGCTACCTACGTTGTCGGAAGTAAGATTTTTTGCATAAGATGTAAAAACGACGCGCTGTCCTGAATTTGAAATATCGGCTTGATAATTGTATCCGGTTGCAATGCTTCCAGCGTTTGTAGAACTGACTAGCGTACTTGTGCCTGTGTTCAAATCTTTACGAATAATTTGCTGGAAACTGCTTAATGATCCCACTATGTCATTCGCAACAGATTCAAAAACTATGTATCTTCCGTCAAAGTTTGAGCGAGGTGAGTTGCTAACGTTTGTTGCAGGTGTTCCCGCCAATGTCGTGCTTACCGCACTGGTAGTTGCTGAAAATGCAGAAGAGCTTGCAATACTTAATATGAGCAGTGTCCCTGTTTTTCTAAATAGATGACACATTTTTACACCCCTTCACTATTGCTGATGACAGGGGTTTGGAACGGTTGGTCGTTTTGATGTATAGCTTCCATAAAGAAGAACAGCGGAGTGTCCTGGAGGAAATACTGGGGGGACAGGTTGGAAATGCCCGTCCAAAGTATTGTGGTGAATCCTTTTACCTGTAAGTGGCTAATATAGAATGTTGACCTGGACTTGCTGTTTGAAAACTCTATTCCTTCGGGAAAGAATTGTATCTCCCTTAGGTTGTGAGCACTGTTATTTCGAATGGTAAATTCAACGTAAACCTGAGTTTTCCCGCCGATGGAATCAACACCGACGATACGATGGTTTAACAATAGCGGCTCGTCGGCGTAGGCCACAGACCCAATTGAAAACAGAAAAAGCGCAAGCGCCAGTCGTTTCATTCTTACCTCACAGAAACAGACAAATTAATTTATTATTTTAGGGGTGTGAGGCGTCCCTGCCTTCTATTGTTCGTTTTTGACTAAGAAAATTAAGGTGTAACCAACTCCGCTGCGGCGACGCCATTGAACTCTTGAGTTACTCTATTTGGGCCAAAACCTTCATAGTCGGTTCTTGCAAAGTAACTTACCAGTGCCGCCATTGGTGCACGCGATGTAGACAATCCCCCAGCAAACGAGCCTGTGGCGCTTCCACTGTTAATGGGGTTTGAATACACTGGATGGTTTAGTGATCGTATATCGCTTAATTCACCACCAAATTTTCCATCACTCGTGATAGCCATGTTGCGATAAGCAAGTTCCCAAGTGTTTGTGTTTGGGTTCTCAGGTTCAAGATCAGCCATGCTGACATTCGCAACGAAGTCTGCTGTCGAGCTAGAAAAGTTTACCGCAAACGTTGAATTAACAGTGTTTAAGGTGCCGATGTTGCCCATGTTGTCAGTTGGGTTAGTTCCACCGACTATCTTGTAGCTGCCACTAGCCGTCTTATCAAACACGATGCTGTCCTCGAATACATTACTGGCAATCCAGTGAATGCTATTCTTGTCTTCTAGCGTTGATGATGTAGTGTTGTTTACAGCGACATTCATTGCAGTCCAGCGTCCCCAGCTAATTTCACCGCCACTTGTGCTGCCTCGTTCCACTGAAACGATATTGGCATCTCGCACGAATTGGCTAACACTACCAGAAGTGCTAGTTATCTGAAAAGAATCCAACTCGCCATTTGTGGTGCTGGTCACGTTATCGGCCAATTCATGACTCACATTCGGACTTTGTCCAAATCCGGCCATTGCAATAGTGCGATTCAACACAATTGGTGATTCAGTGACAGTTGATGAGTTAACAGAGTCAACAGCGTTAACAGAGTTAACAGAGTTAACTGTATCAGTCGTTGTCTCGGAGTTTGAGTCAGCGCTCATATCTACACTCAGTAGATTAGCTTGTAGAGACGTGACGGTATTTTCAACACTAGTAGACGCCACAGTAGTGTCCGTTGTTGTCGAGGAAACTGTCTGGGCATTACTAATCAGCGTTTCGCTAGTTGAAGCGAGAGGTGCTGCACTGTCGGTGGCACCTTGGTTGGCGAACAGTATGTCGCCAGGAGCGGCATCCAGAAGAACAGGCGTAGAGAAATTGTCCTGCACATAGCCAAAATCACCAGGATTTATCTCTACCACTCCGGTGTCGTTTGATAATGCAACGCCGCCAGTTAATACACTTATATATAAACCATCAGCCTGGCTGCAGTTGGTATCACATAAACGAGCTGAGTAATCGGTCCCACGTATCCCGATAGTGGCGATAGGTGTTTCGACCCTGTACGCAGGCTTGTTTGCTTCGCCGATGGCGCCAGTTACAGAACGGAAACCGCCTTTTAGCAAAGTAAAAAAGCTTTTATCTGTGCCTACATCCTGGTTGTAAACAAATTCTTCGATTTTGAATTCTGAGTCCGGACGTACAGCGATCAAACCGCCATCAGCCATTCTCACTTGAAGCTGACCTTTGGCGCCAGTACGTAAAATATCTCCGGGTTCGAGATCCATTCCAGATTTGGCTTTTTGTTCGCCATGCGCCGCCGACAATACGGTTGCGTCGCCAATGAGGAAAATTATTTTTCCTGCCTCGGCATAGGCAATCATAGGAGCCAACACAAACATCAACACCAGTATGATGCGAGGCATCAGTCCTGGCTTTTCTCTCTTGTAACGCTTATTGGTAGCCATAACTACCCCCTATAACACTTGGGTTTGAATGGAAACGGAGACCTTGAGTTTTTCATACTCATAAAGGTCCACAGTGGATTTTGTTTTTATTAGAGATAGTTCAGGGCTGATAGTCCATTTTTTAGAGTAATTTATTGTGAAACCGGCGGAAACTCGCGCTAGTGCGTCTACTCTTTCTGCACCAAAGCTCAAAGCGTTTCCGACGTCATTTTGATAGTTGCTGTATTTGATAGAGCCGTTTAAATACATTTTTGCGTTCTTGGCGACATAACTGTTCACATTTGCATCCATGTTGACAAAAACGTTGCCAAAAAGTGAGTCGTTGTTGGTTGGAACGTGTCGACCACCAGATAGACTCACGCTTAGCGTATTGAGTCCATTTCTAAATGTGCTTCGTGCGCCTGCAACGCCGAAGTAGCCTTCCTGTACTTCATACAGTTTGGGATACATAGACAGACCCGCATAGCCAAATATAGCTGCTGCAAAGGTTTCTGAAAAATTTATCTGTTGATCACTCACTAGTAATGCCGTTGCGACTTTGATGTTTTTGTTTTCGGCGTCATTAGCACTATTGTTTGTGTTCTGGTTCGCACTCTTGCGCATTTGTACAATTTGGACTGTGGCTAAATTATTTGAAAAAAATCTTGATCCTGAATAGGATAGCCCTCCTTTAAGCGCTCCAGACGCATTGTCAGCAAACTTTGCGCTCGAAAATTGGCTGTAGGCCAGGCTGGCACTGCTGAATAGCTTTACTTGTTTTTTCCAATCAATAGCAAAATACGACTGACCGTTATATACAAAGAAATCAGAAGGAGACTGTCTCGATTGCGGGTTTAGAGTATAGAAACCATCATGAAATTTAACTTCCCGTTCAGCCGTGCCGCTGTTGGCATTTGAATCGTTTCCGACAGTTAAGCCTGCCAATAGATCGAATTCGAAGGAAAAAGGGCTTAATTTGATCGCTATTTCTGCCTGGTATTGATCGATTATTTGCATAATGGCTGCCGGCGGATTCAATGCCCGCGCACGTTCAAACATTGCTTGAGCTTGGGGGAGATCATTTCCATCAAAGTAGGCGCGTGCCAAGTCTAGAATTATGGTGCCTGAACGAGGAGAAAGCGCAGATGCGCGTTCCAGGGCAAATATCGCGATACTGGGATTTCCTGTCTGAAGTGCAGATAACCCGTATAGATAGTCATATTCCACGATACCTTCCAACTGTCCAGCGTATTCGTCCAAAAGAGTGAAAGCATTTTCAGACTGTCCTCCGCGTAGCAAGGTCTCCGCTTCCTGAAGCACGGCCTCGTGTACGTCTGATGGAGGTTCTGAACTAGCATAGACGTCAATTCCTATGCTCAAGCTCAGGAAGAAAATCATCATATTTTTAAAACTATTTGACATTAGAGTAGCTTAGGCAGCCTTTGCTATGCTTTCAGGTACTCCTATATCGACAGTAAGTTTAAGAAAACAAAGGCATCATTGCTGCGCAATTGGTCACAAAACACGGAAGTAGTTCTTAAACGTACAGACGCGAGGCATGGAAACCTGTCTATTCAGTGTAAACACTTTATGAATATCACGCTAAGTTAATGTTTTGTTACCGATTAGCTCAAGATAAAGAAGCAGTGCGTCGATAGTTTCATGAACGGAAATCCTGATTTCGTTACGGCACAGAATGAGCGGAAAATCAAAAACTATATACATCGCACTCCCAATTATTGCGACTTTGGTTGCAGCCTATGGTGTGTCCAGCTTTTCTAACCATATGGTTTCTATGTTTATAGTGATGGGTATGGGTGGAGTCTGGTTGATCACCGGGCTTTTTAGTCTTTTGTTGCAAAGTCTTGCTGAAAATGATGGAGAACAGGTATCAAGTGACGAGAATTCACTTTCTACAGACTTGGATAACGTTCACCGCGAATTAGAAACACTGGTGGCTAAGGAGACCAATAGTATTTCGTCTGATCTGTCGCGAATAAGGGAGCTAATGAATGAAGCAATTCGTGATTTGCAAACGAGTTTTACCGGTCTTAATAGTGAATCTCACCAACAGGTAAATATGTTGCGCTCCTTGTTGCATTCCATGAAGGAAAGCGATGAATCATCTTCATCGGAATTAAAGTTCCATAAGTTTTCAAGGGTAATACAGTCGACACTGGATAATTTTGTGTCCGAACTAGTAGGCACGAGTCGAGACAGCATGGAAATCATGAGTGTCGTTAGCGATCTAGCGACGCAAATGAACAATGTAAAAGAGTTGTTAAAGGATATTCAAAAAATTGCTGAGCAGACGAATCTATTGGCATTAAATGCGGCAATAGAAGCAGCTCGTGCTGGTGAAGCTGGGCGAGGATTTGCAGTTGTGGCCGATGAAGTTAGAAATCTCTCAACGAATTCCAATGATTTTAGTGAACAAATAGGTGAGGTAATGAAAACAGCGACGCACAATCTGGAAAAAGCGCAAAGTGTCGTCAGCAAAATCGCTTCGAAAGATGTTACATTCGCAATAGAATCCAAACAGCACATTGATGTAATGATTGAAGATATGGTAGCTCTGAATGGATCGATAGAAAAAAACCTGCAAGAAGTTTCTGGTATCTCAAATAGCATTGGAGAACAAGTTAATGTTGCAGTTAGGGCACTGCAGTTTGAAGACATTGTTAGGCAGTTAACCGAGCATAGTTCCGGTCGACTACTGCGGATGAAGGAGCTGACAATTGAGGCCTCCGAAATTTTGGGAGACAAAACCGAGCTGTTCGACGAGTTGCAATTAAGAGCAAAAGCCCTATTGGGAGAAATAGACAAGTTTAGCTTGTCCAGAGATAGCGACAAATTTAATCCAGTAATGCAGAAGTCAATGGGGCAGGGAGACGTCGACTTATTTTAGGGAAAATGAATTGGGATGAAAGAAAAAAAATTACTATTTCGACCCAATAATCTCAACATATATTAGATTTAGCAGTTGTATGTAGATAGAAGCAATTCTAAGTTGTATACGGGTGTATAACAGAAACATAGAACAGGAGAATGAAATGCCAGTAAGTAGCAAGGAAAACGGCGGTAGCGTCAACATAGTAGTTACCGGGAGATTTGACTTTAATGATCACTCTAATTTTAGAGAGTCATATAGAAATTTCGCACCTAGTGCACGATATAATATCGACATGAGCGGAACTGAATACATGGACAGTTCCGCGCTCGGTATGCTGTTGCTATTAAGAGAGCATGCCGGTGGTGATAGCGCTTCAATAACGATTAGCGGGTGCAAGCCAGAGATTCATAAAATTCTCAGTATTGCCAATTTTCAGAAATTGTTCGAAATTCGCTAAAAGGCCGTTGCGAGCTAAGGGATGAAAATACTGGTAGTCGACGATGACGCTACTAACCGTCTCGTTCTGAAAGGTATTCTTCAGAAGGAGCAGCATGAAATAGTAATGGCTGAAAACGGCATGGAAGCGATAGAGGCTTTTCGTTATGAACGGCCGGATTTGATTCTCATGGATGTTATGATGCCGATCATGGATGGGTATATCGCTACTCGAAAAATAAAGGAAGAGTCCAAAGAGCATTTTGTCCCTATAATTTTTCTAACCGCCATGGGTGGAGACGACGCATTGGTCAACTGTCTCGAACATGGCGGTGATGACTATCTTGCGAAACCCATAAACCGTACCGTGTTAGTCGCAAAGATAAAGGCGATGAACCGAATACGGCTGCTTAACGAAACCGTTCATCAACAACGTCATGAGCTTGCCTTATATAAGGAACGGATCATCCGTGAACAGGAGGTTGCAGAGAGAATTTTTGCCAACATCATGGGTAGGGGAGATGATGATGTATCGATTATTAATACATATCGAAAATCAGCCGAATCCTTTAATGGTGATATCGTATTGACATCTAGAAATCCGGGGCAAGGGGTAAATATTCTCGTAGGCGACTTTACTGGACATGGATTGGCTGCGGCGATTGGTGCTATACCTGTAGCAGAAATTTTCTATACTATGAGTGCAAAAGGGTGGGAAGCTTCGCAGATTGTCAGCGAGATCAACCGTAAAATCACAACATTTTTACCAAAAGGGCGTTTCCTGGCTGCGGCTATTTTGCAAATAGATTCTTCTGCCAAACGAATAACCATTTGGAACGGAGGAATGCCTGACATACTGGTTATCGACAATAAGAATCACAAAATAAAACAAACATATCCATCAAAACATTTGCCTCTCGGGGTATTAACGCCGGCAAATTTTGACAGCTCGGTCGAGTACGCTTCAGTGAAGAATAGTGACAGATTGCTGGTCTATAGTGATGGCGTGACAGAGTCAGAAAATAGAAATGGCATTATGTTTGGTATTGATCGGCTTTACCAGGCAATTGAAAATGCAGATGGTGAAGGATTTATAATTCAAAATATAGTAGACGAACACGAAAAATTTAGAAATGGTGAAAGTCATACAGACGATGTCACTCTAGTAGAGGTTGACTGTGATATCGGAAAACTTTTTCATGGACAGGATAAACAACCAAAGCAGAAAGAAGAAAGTGTAGACAATAAGAATTGTGAACTGGAATTTCTATTCAAAGATGAAACTTTACGTTTTTTCGATCCTATTCCCATGTTGCTTGATACAGTGACTGCAGTAACGGGAAAGATATCTGGGTCCGAATATTTATTCGTACTTTTTTCGGAAATGTATAACAATGCCTTGGAGCATGGTATTTTGCAGCTGTCTTCCGATACAAAAACTGACGAAGAAAGCTTTAGTCAGTACTACAATGACCGCAAAGAAAGACTGCAGGCACTGACTGAAGGATGGATAAAAGTCAGGGTTCAGGTTGAATATACGGGCAAGTCAGGAAGCCTGCTAATTACTGTGACTGACTCCGGGAAAGGCTATATAAAACATGAAATAAGTGCAGGAAATGAATCAGGGATTGAAGTTCGCGGCCGCGGCTTAACACTACTGAAATCATTGGCTGCAGAGGTTTTGGTAAATGAGGAAGGAAACGAAATAACCACTGTTTATAAATGGCAGGACTAGTGTATAGTATTGAAAAATTGCAGGTTATTAGTTGACTATTTGTATAGGAATTTGATTGGCATCTGAGTTTTGTCTGGGTTCTCAGATAGCTTGCCAATGTCCGCAGGATTCGGGGATATAGATGAAAGTTGCAGTCGCAGATGATCATGTGCTGGTTCGAGACGGGATCACTCATACCCTAAAAACGGTTTGGCAGGGCGTCGAGGTACTCGAGGCGGATGATGGTGTTCAACTGATGGAATTGCTCAGCAAACATAAGGATATGGATATTATTCTTATGGACTTATTTATGCCTGACACAGATGGATTTCAGCTTTTAGAAAACATCAGCAGGATATTGCCAGAGGTGCCTGTTGTTGTCCTGTCGGCGTCTGAAAGTTCAAATCATATGCGTCGCGCAATTGATATTGGCGCCAGCGGATACGTCCCAAAATCTTTGTCCAAAGATATCATGATAAGTGCACTTCAACTTGTGTTGTCAGGGGGAGTGTACATTCCACCGGCGAGTTTGTTGGCAAACGACAAGCCATCGCCCGGTTTTCCTGGACTCAATTCCGAAGTCAGCAAGGAAATGCCTAACTTGACTGGTCGACAGTATGATGTTCTCAAATTGCTAATAACCGGTTTAACCAACAAAGAAATAGCCAAGACCTTGGGCTTGTCGGAATACACTGTCAAAATTCATGTGACAGCTATATTTAAAGCACTAAATGTGTCGAATCGTACTCAGGCAGTAATCGAAGCAAAAAAGATGGGTATAAGAGAAGATTAAATACAGGTTTTGCCTGAGGCGGGTAGATACAGATGAACAAGGTTTAACGCACACGCTATCAGTGTGTCAATTCATCGGATGGTATCCTGACAGTGCCTAAAGTTGAATATTAAAATGAGAATAGGCGCCTACTTTTCCTCATTCATTGAATTCACGATAACTTACTATCGTCACTCCCTGTTGTTCTGCACATTGTTTGCTATCTTTACGTTACCTTGCATCGCTTCAGATAAAAATAAACGTCTGCTTCTCGTTTACGACAATAACGCTTTATATGCAAAGAGTCTCGAGTTTTTTGAACAGAATGGAACATTCAAGGGATTTGAGGTATACAAAATCTATTATGATAATTTCTCGCCTTCGTTGTATAAGTTAGATTCTGAAACGCGAATACTGACAATTGGTACCGATGCGACATTAAAAGTCGCTTCTTTGTCTTCCGCGGATAGCAACATATTGGCGCTGTTTGTTACTCGTTCAACATATGGCTTTGTTAAGAAAAAATACCCAAACTTATATTTAGACGCAATAACACTTGATCAACCTATCGAGCGTGTTGTCGATTTTGCGATACGTAGTCTGAATTCACCTGGCGAACTGGGATTCTTGCTTGGTCCATCATCCATTCATTTGCGTCAAGCAATAGAGGCTGTCCTCGAACAGAAAAATGTAAAAGCGTACTTTAGCGTAATAAAGGATGAGTCCAACTCGGCTCAGGAACTTAAAAAATTCCTTGTGCAAAAAGTCCCCGTCGTAGCGATTCCCGATTCAGTAGCATATTCTCCAAGAAATGCAAAATGGCTTTTGTATATGGCATATCAACAACGTGTCCCAGTGGTGGGGTTTTCACCTGCGTTCATTCGTGCAGGGGCAATATCGGCAATCTATTCGACTCCAGAGCAGATATTGCTGCAAGCCGCTGATATTTTTACGAACAATATTCGCTTATCTTCGGATAAACAAGGGCAAAGCTATGATCCAAAAGAATTCTCAGTTGAATACAATGACGCTATTTACAAGAGTTTGAAAATTAGAAAGCCAGACGAAGGCTCCTTATTAGATATAATGAGGGGCAAAAAGTGATGTTCGGGTGGGCTAGGGATTTAGGAATACAAAACCGATTGCTGATTTTGGCAATCACGCCAATTGTAACTATAACCTTTATATTAGGCTATTACATCACCTCCAGTCGGATTGACGATATGAATAATGTTTTGCATGACCGCGGAAAGGCGCTTGCACAACATCTTTCTTCCTCTGTTGAATTTGGTTTGTTTGTAGACAATAGAGCGATGCTGGACAATATTGCCAGACATTGGCTCCAGGAGCCGGATGTTACTCGTATCGTCATCAATAACGCAGCTTCAGAAACCGTAGTTGACGTTTCCAATGAAAAATCCAACTCAAATGCAATTGAAGAGGAAAATATATTGGTTTTTAAAAAAACGGTTATTGAAAGTGTGTTGGAGGCGTCTGACGTTGATATGCCTATGATTGGTGGAAGTGGCGATAGTCGGCGACCAAAGATCGTAGGTAGTGTACACGTAGAAATAAGTATGGAATCAACTCGACAAAGGGAACGCACTGTGTTGTTGAACTCGTTGTTGATAATGTTTTCAGGAATGTTAATGAGTGCAATTTTTGCACTACGCATCGGTGGTACTGTAGCAAATCCGATCATTAAGCTTACTCGCGCAGTTAAGAATCTTCAAAAAGGTGTTTTCGATATACGTGTAGAGGGCCACTATGGAGGAGAGCTTGGTACCTTGGCGGCCGGATTCAATGAAATGGCTCAGACCCTACAGGACTCTCAGGTTGGTCTACAGTCTGAGGTTGCCACCGCGACGTCAGAACTGCGCACGATAGTTTCCGAGCTTGAGGAGAAGAACTCCGAGTTGGACGAGGCTAGAAGGCAGGCAGTTTCCGCTGGCCAGGCAAAGCTAGAGTTTCTTGCAAAAATGAGTCATGAAATTCGTACACCTGTTAACGCAGTAATTGGATTTACGCGATTGCTTGAACAGTCTAAGGATGAGGAAGAAAGAAAAGAATATATTCGTATGGCGAGACAAGCGAGCAAGCAATTGTTAAGCATTATTGATGATATTCTCAATATTTCAAAAATTGAGTATGGAACATTGGTGTTGGAAGACAAGCCTTTCAATCTGAGAGGTTTGGTTGAAGATGTCGTGTTAATGCATAGTCGTACCGCATATGAGAAAGGGCTAGAGCTTGTACTGGATATACATTCTGCGGTGGAACTCGGCGTTTTTGGTGATTCAACAAGAGTTAGTCAGGTTTTGTCTAACCTTATCAGTAATGCAATTAAATTTACGGAGGAAGGGACTGTCTCGGTCAGGGTCGAAGATGTTGAGCAAAGTGAAAATGAGAGAATTTTCCGTTTCTCAGTGACTGATACAGGAATAGGAATCAGCCAGATTGAACAGGAGCGACTGTTTAAGACCTTTGCGCAAGTGGATACCAGTATCACTCGTCGGTTTGGTGGTACGGGGCTTGGGCTCGCTATTGCCAAACGTCTGGTCGAGCAAATGAATGGCGAAATAGGAATAGAAAGCGAAAAAGGGAAAGGTGCATCGTTTTGGTTTACCTTACCGTTACAAAGACAGGCACAGAACATCAAAGATCTGATGGGTGATTTTGTTAGAGATAAGCGCGTTTTAATCATCGAAGAGAATCCGATTTCGCGCCGTGCGCTTAGGAATATATTTGTTAGAGCACGCGCGGAAGTTTTTGCTTTTGGCGGTCTTGACGCTGCATCAACGGTGCTTACCAGTTCTCAGGCGCTTGATCTGATAATAATGGCTTTCTCATACAATAAGACGAATGAGGACTATGTAAACCAAGAGGTATCGGAATTACGACAGAGTTATGTCGGGCCAACCTTACTGTTATTTGGGCGTGACGATATAGATGTCGGTAAAGTTATCAGTAAAGACAAGTTGATTGATGTGATTTCGAAACCAGCGCGTACTGCCGTAATGGTGAGTTCTATCTTGCAGTTATTTGGCGCCGGACATCATCCTGTTAGTTCGTTTGAGGAAAATCCCGAATCTTTAGCCAGTCGTCGCGGTGTATTTAAGGGCAAGCGCATTCTGGTAGCAGAGGATAATAGCTTTAACAAATTGCTCATATGCAAGTTGCTTAACCAGATGGGAATACAGACGCTTGAATCGACAAATGGACGAGAGGCGATTGAGAGCTTTCTACAGAATGATGTCGACATGATTCTTATGGATATCCATATGCCACTAATGGATGGTTTGGAGGCAACACGACAGATCCGAAGTTTGGGTGGAAGCGGCGCTTCAATTCCTATTATCGCCTTGACCGCTGATGTGTTTATAAAAGATCGAAAAAATTTGAAATTTGCTGGTTTGGACGGATACTTGCTCAAACCTATCTCCGAAGCAAAGCTATTAGACGTGTTGGACAGCTGGTTACTGCATAATGAGCGCAAGGAGAGCGCGCAGGAACACAAATCAGAGCAAACAGCAATTCCAGTCGGCGATATCGTCAAGGTTCCCCCAGAGTTGCAAGATAGGCTTGCGCAGGAACTTCGCTCTAACCTTGAAGAAATCGCACAGCTTCTGAAATTAGAGGATTCGGAAAAGGCCTTTGAATCTGCCCACCGTTTGTTGGGCTCCATCGGATACTTCGGTTTAGCGGAGTTGCTCCAGCAGGCACGTGATTTGGAAACGTCGATAAAAAGCCAAGAATTTAAATTGGCCGCTGAGAATTTCGAAGAATTAAAATCTGGTATCGAGGCATTTCTGAAAAACTGAAGCCGCAACAAGCCCAAACTGAGCCTGTTGCGGAATAATGCTATTGATTTTCTATGGTAGTGATTTCAGCTGGTGAGCTTTTTTCTGCTACCGAACTTGGCTTTTCATTGTTATTGCTCGAACCTTTGGACATTTCCACTACATTTCCCGGACTGCCATTGGGCTTAGTTTTTTTTTGATCCGTTTCCTGGGTTCTGTTTTGACGGGTTTTCTCGTCATCTGGTGTAGGTTTCTGTCCTTGAGTATCACGTTTGTTGCGATTGCCACTATGACGGCGTCTGTTGCGACGACCACCACTGCTGTTGTTTCCGCCACGACGCTGACTATTGCCACCTCGTTCTGCAGGTTGTCCACCCTGCGGTCTATTACCACGGTTGTTGCGACGTTTTCCTTGTTTGCTATCAGATTTGTTGTCTCGAGAGTCTGCGCTATCTTTTTCACCACCAAAAAGAGCACTAATGAAACGTCCAATCAGGCCCTTGCTCTTGGCTTCCGCTGCTGGCGGCTTTGGTGTTGCAGGTTGAATGCTCTTGACGACTGGTTCACTTCGAGTCTGTGTACGTTCAGCTTGTTTGCTTTCCATCAAGGGTGTTTCTTTTTCCTTGATCAACTCGTAAGACGCGCTCTTAATCTCCTGATTTGAATCCACCTCAGAGATGCGAATGCGTTCAATATCGTAGTGAGGAGACTCTAGCGCAGGTGTTGGCACTAAGAGTACTGATACCTGCTGTCTTGCTTCGATGTCACTGATGTGAGGCCGTTTTTCATTGAGAAGATACGTAGCGATATCCAGAGGTAACTTGGCCAGGATTTTCGCGGTGTTTTCCTTCATGGCATCTTCTTCAATGATGCGCAAAATCGACAAGGCCAGCGATTCCACGCTGCGTATTTTGCCTTGTCCAGTGCATCTTGGGCAGGTGATCTGACTGTGCTCGCCCAAAGACGGACGAACTCTTTGTCGAGACATTTCCAATAAACCAAAGCGAGAGATTCGTCCTACCTGTACACGTGCACGGTCCATGCTGAGCGCTTCACGTAGTCGATTTTCGACCTCACGTTGATTTTTGACCGGTGTCATATCGATAAAGTCGATAACGATAAGCCCACCGAGATCACGTAAACGAAGCTGGCGAGCAATTTCATCAGCCGCTTCCAGGTTGGTGTTCAAGGCAGTTTCTTCGATGTCTCCACCTTTGGTGGCCCTGGCGGAGTTGATATCGATAGAGAGTAAGGCCTCGGTATGATCGATGACCAGTGAACCACCAGAGGGCAGTTGCACTTCTCGCCTAAAAGCTGTTTCTATCTGGCTTTCGATCTGATAACGGGTAAAAAGCGGTATAGGATCATCATAAAGCTGAATCTTCGAGAGATTATGAGGCATTACCTGAGCCATAAACTCTTTGGCTTGTTCAAATGTAGGTTTATGATCGATCAGAATTTCGCTGATGTCTTTGCGCAGATAGTCGCGAATCGCGCGAATTATGATATTGCTTTCCTGATAAATCAGAAAAGGAGCGGAACGTTCTTGCGCGGCTTTTTCAATTGCAGACCAAAGTTGTAGCAGATAATCTAAATCCCATTGCAACTCTTCCGGACTTTTGCCAACGCCGGCCGTACGTACGATAAGCCCCATGTTCTCGGGTATTTCAAGCTGCGACATGGATTCACGAATCTCATTGCGGTCAGCACCTTCAATACGTCTTGAAACGCCACCGGCACGAGGATTATTTGGCATTAGTACCAGGTAGCGACCCGCCAGACTGATAAATGTGGTGAGTGCAGCGCCTTTATTGCCACGCTCTTCCTTATCAACTTGAATGACAAGCTCCTGACCTTCTTCAAGCACTTCCTTAATATTTGGGCGTGAGCCGCCTTCTAAGGGAGTTTTGAAATAGTGTCTGGAGACTTCTTTGAGTGGCAAAAAACCGTGACGTTCAGCACCGTAGTCGACGAAAGCCGCTTCAAGACTGGGCTCAATGCGAGTAATCCGTCCTTTGTATATATTCGACTTTTTTTGTTCGCGAGTGGTAGTTTCGATATCCAGGTCGTAGAGTTTTTGGCCATCTACAAGGGCCACGCGCAACTCTTCTTTTTGAGTTGCGTTAAACAGCATTCTCTTCATATAACTTTCTCATTGCTCTAGTACTTAAACGCAGAGCGAGAGATGCTACGACAACCGGTGTTTTGGTAGCGATGTTATACCTTTTTTACTTCGCCACTGGTCTCCACTTCGGAGTACCAACACTGTGTTGTTCTGCATCCCCATTGTCACCCGCTTGGAGGGGGGTGTTATGTTTTTTCGTTTGCTGCGGTTAAGTAACGTTTCAACCGGTTGGCCTTCCCCTTAAGGGGAACACCGTAAATATTTTTACGCCCTCTTTCGTAGAGGTGTGAAATCGTATTCCAAATTTTTCTGTTACAATGTGGGCCTTTACGGCCTTCGCCTGCGCGAGGTTTACGCATTGGCAGACTTGGCGTCAGTCCCCCTATATACGTTTTTTTCAGCCAATACACAAGCATAGACTCGAAAATTTTAGCGTAATCGCAAAAATACCACTCTATCGTTTACTAACATATTGAATAGCCGATGAATAAATCCACCAAACCAGACACATTCAGTGTTCGAATAGTATCTATCGACGACCAGCATCAGGGACAGAGAATTGATAATTTTCTGACTACCCTGTTAAAAGGCGTTCCCAAAACTTATATATACCGCATACTCCGTAAGGGTGAAGTGCGTGTCAACAAAGGGCGGGTAAAGCCTGAGTATCGACTCAATACTGGTGATCAGGTAAGAATT
Source organism: Gammaproteobacteria bacterium (assembly GCA_029881255.1). NCBI lineage: Bacteria > Pseudomonadati > Pseudomonadota > Gammaproteobacteria > Gammaproteobacteria bacterium. The sequence continues at coordinate 195,479 of JAOUMY010000004.1, forward strand.
CCCCCGGTCAGGACCAGCGCTGCAAATACTGGCCCGTCTCCAGACAATCCGGTATTGCGTCGACTTGAGAACAGTATTTTATATGAAGATGGCGATGTTATTGTCTTGAATAAGCCTGCTGGAATTGCGGTACATGGTGGCAGTGGTGTGGATTTCGGGGTGATCGAGGGTATGCGTGTTCTTTTTCCTAAAGCCAAGCGACTGGAGCTTGTACACAGATTAGACCGTGATACATCAGGGTGTCTGCTATTGGCGAAAAAGGCCAGTATTTTGAAGTCACTTCATGAGCAAATTCGAAGTGGGGCCATGAAAAAACACTATCAGGCCTTGGTGGTAGGTCGTTTGGAAAGAGCTATCGACAAAGTCGACGTGCCGTTAAAGAAATTTGTCGCGAAAAACGGTGAGCGCTTTGTCAAAGTGGATCGTGAAGGAAAATCGGCGACGACGCTGGTGAAAGTGGAAAGGCTATTTCACCATGCAAGCCTGCTTTCACTTGAATTGCTAACCGGACGGACCCACCAAATAAGGGTACACTGTGCCCATATTGGTCACCCCATCATTGGTGACGAAAAATACGGAGACGAGCAGTACAATCAGCAAAGTCGCACGAAAGGAATCAAAAGACTTTGTCTTCACGCGCGACGGCTTCAATTTTCAATTCCGGGAAAAGATAAGGTTATCGACATCGTCGCCCCATTGGACAATGCTTTTCAAGCGGCTATTGCCACACTGGAGAAAGAGTGAATTTGCCTTACAAAATGTTGGTGTTTGATTGGGATGGTACCTTGATGGATTCCCAGGCGGAAATTGTCTACTGCTTCCAGTCTGCAGCAAAGGATTTGAAACTCGCGGTTCCGCCAACCGAGGAGATACATAAAATCATCGGGATCGGTATGCAATTCGCTGTAAGAGCCATTTTTCCAGGCGTTCAAAGTGACGAGGGGATAAACGCTATCATCGAACGCTATCGACATTACTACTTTCATCCGGAAAAGGTTCAGTCGGAACTGTTTGAGGGTATTTACGACATGCTGATTGACCTAGAGAGCCAGGGATATCTGTTGGGGGTGGCAACCAGTAAAGGCAGGCGGGGACTGGATGAGTCGCTTGAACGAACGAGACTAAACAAGGTTTTTCATGTTACGCGATGTATCGATGAGGCACAGTCGAAACCGCATCCGCAAATGTTGCTGGATGCTATCGATATGCTTGGTGTAGAGCGTGACGAAGCGTTGATGATAGGCGATACGGAATTTGATTTGCAAATGGCAAACAATGCCGGTGTGCATGGTTTAGGTGTAAAATGCGGCGCACATCCGGAGGAACGACTGCGTGATTGTAAGCCTGTTGATATACTGGAGCATACCCGTGAAGTATCGGATTGGTTGCTGCGTAAAGGATAGAGTATGAATGATAAAAAAGATGATCAAACGCAAATTGATGGCGACGATTCCAATGTGGATAAAAATTCGATGAAACAGGAAGATACCCCTGTTGCCAGCGATAGCCTTGAATCAGCGGATCCCTGGACGCGGGAGTCCTCACCTGAGGTAAAGGCAACAACATCATCTAACGTTGATGAACTCTCGGCGGAAGGCGAGAGATCAAACAACTGGCAACAAGATTTGATCAATAGACTGGCATTTGCCTCGTTAAACGAGCAAAGACGGAATCGTCGCTGGGGCGTTTTTTTCAAGTCGTTGTTGTTTGTATATCTGTTTAGTTTGTTATTTCTCTTTTCTCCGTCAGAGACCGGTGAAATTAACCTGGCCCCGCATACTGCAGTGATAGAGATTAAAGGGGTGATCAGCGACGATCAATTTGCCAGTGCGGACAATATTGTTAGCGGTCTTCGCGCGGCATTTAAAAACAAAAATTCACATGGCGTGATTTTGCGCATAAATAGTCCTGGTGGTAGTCCGGTCCAATCCGGCTACGTGTATGACGAAATTGTCAGACTGCGCAAAGAATATCCGAATAAGCCGCTCTATGCGGTCGTTACGGATATGGCGGCATCGGGAGCTTATTACATCGCGGCGGCCGCCGATGAAATCTATGCAGACAAAGCCAGCATGGTGGGGTCTATTGGCGTGATTACCGGTGGATACGGTTTCGTAGAGGCCATGAAAAAGCTCGGCATTGAGAGACGTGTGCTCACTGCGGGAGAAAACAAGGCATTCCTCGATCCGTTCTCACCATTGCAAAAAAGTCATAAAGACCATATGGAAAAAATGCTTGCCAATGTCCATGAGCAATTCATCACCGCGGTCAAAAAAGGGAGAGGCGAACGCATCAAGGATGACTCAAGAATATTCAGTGGGCTCATCTGGTCTGGCGAACAATCAATTGATTTGGGTTTGATCGACGGTTTGGGAAGTACCAGTCAGGTCGCGAGAGAAATTATTGGGGAAGAAAAAATCGTGGATTATACGGTAAGACCCAGTTATATCGATCGTTTTGCTGAGCGTATCGGCGTGACGGTATCACAAATGCTTTACTCTGTTTTGAACAAGGGTTTTGAGCTTAACTAAACAGGTCGCGCAGAGGAGACCTAAGCATCCTCTGCGCAAAATGTCATAATGTGTTGGCGACAGATCGCCCACACGCAATTCACTGCATGTCAATTGTGAACTGACAAGTTCACTGCTTTTGTCTTTCAACGCTTGCTTGAATTCTATTAATTCCTTTCCGTATTTGGGCTGGCGAAATATAGTCGTTTTCATCAATTGAAAATTCTTATCGAGATAAGCAACGATCGTGTGGCCCAGGCCACAAATCAGGCATGTGTTTCGACTATGCTTTAGAAAATAACTGCTACACTTAAATTTAGTAGGCAGTTAAACGAATAATATTGGATTTGAACAAATCATATTTTTAATCAATGATGTTTTGTAGTGACAAAGGAAACCTTTATGCAAAACAGAGATTATGAAGTTGTAAAGCCAGGGTTTATTTTTAATACTAATCCCGACTTCCCTCATGCGCCACCCGATTGGGATCGCGATCAAGCGATAGAAGTGGCGAGGAATCTTGCATTGGAGATGAGCGAGGGGCATTGGGAAATTGTGCGTGCACTGCAGGAATTCTACGCTAGTCATGAGCGAATTCGGGTTAGAGAGCTACTAGATGCTCTGGATGAGCGTTTTCATTTCAAGGGAGGCGCTCGTTATTTGCTGCAAATGTTCCCTGGCGGTCCGTTGAATCAAGGTTGCCAAATTGCCGGGCTTACCGCGCCTTTGGGCAATGTGGACAAGGCGTACGGAACGGTGCGTTAAAGACAGGAATGTTTCAACATTCGGTTATGCTAACCGCTAGGCCGCCAAGAGAGGTCTCTTTGAATTTGTGAGACATTTCCAAACCGGTTTGTTTCATGGCTGCTATGCAATTGTCGAGTGACACAAAGTGACGTCCATCACTATGCAATGCCAGGGAAGCTGCAGTATAAGCCTTTACTGCACCAAAACCATTGCGCTCAATACAGGGGATCTGCACTAATCCCTGTACGGGGTCGCAAGTCATTCCAAGATGATGTTCAAGCGCAATTTCTGCCGCGTTTTCTATTTGCTCTGGGTTGCCACCTCGAATAGCGCACAAGCCTGCGGCGGCCATTGCTGCTGCAGAGCCAATCTCTCCCTGACATCCAACTTCGGCTCCAGATATAGAGCTTCGGTGTTTGATAATGCCACCGATTGCAGCGGCAGTAAGAAGAAATTCGTGAATTTGTCTTTGTTGGATATGATGGTGTTTGAGTTCGTAATACAAAATTGCAGGAATTACCCCAGCTGCACCATTTGTCGGTGCGGTTACCACAGTATTGCCTGCGGCATTTTCTTCATTTACTGCCATGGCATAGGCGCATAGCCAGTCAGCGTTTTCCGCTTGTTTAGGTGAGGATAGCAACTGTTCATGAAGTCGCGCGGCGCGTCGTTCTAAATTGAGGCCACCTGGTAAGTTCTCTCGATGGCGTAAACCATTTAACATGCAGGTGTGCATGGTATTCCAAATGCGATCAAGCCCACGCGAAACCGTGTCCGAATTTAATCGGGCGAGTTCATTTTCCCATTTCATTTGGGCAATGGTTTTTCCGCTGTCTTTTGCCATTTTCAACATGCTGTTCGCTGAATCAAAGCCAAATGGAGAGAGCGGTTCGGTATGATAGCTAAGCGGTGCCTGGATATTGTCAATTTCCTCCAGGGTTTTAATGAAACCGCCACCAATGGAAAAATAGGTCTGGCTAATCAGCGTTTTCTCCTCTGCAGACAATAATTCAAATATCAAACCATTAGGATGTTGGGGGAGTGTCGGCCCAGTATCAAATATAATTTGGCTTTGGGGCTCAAAATGTATTGAATGTGTTTTTGAAAGCGAAACAGAGGTATGTTGAGCAAGTGTATCGTATATATCCTGAATGTTTTGTCCTGCCAGCGTCTCAGGCAAGTAACCATGTACGCCGAATATTATCGCTTTATCACTGCCATGGCCTTTGCCTGTATAGGCAAGCGATCCTTTTAGGGTACAGCGCAGTGATAATGATTCCGTCTGTGGTAAGTGATCGACGGCAAGCTTACATTGTGTAATGAATGCGGCAGCGGCATTCATGGGGCCCATAGTATGTGAGCTTGAAGGGCCTATTCCCGGTTTGAATAATTCCAATACGCTGATGAACACTGAGTGATTCCTGCAGGATTGTGATCGTAGTTTTTATACCTAATCATACATACTGTCGCAATGATTAAATTTGTTTCAGTACAGAACTCTAAAGCCGACCATGCTATGAATTGATGAACTATCCTGGTGAGGCAATCAGTTCCGAATTAGTACAGCGACGTTGGCGGCTGGGTTTCCTAAAAAGAGACACTAAACGGCGAGTGTGACGGGGGAAATGCAAACCCGATATTCTATTCAGAACTGATTTTTGCGACGCACAATTGTGTTTTAAGCTGAAAACCGCCAAACATGGATTTGTTTACTTCGAGTTCGCGAGCATAACTGATGCCCTGGACTTTCTGGTGCGTACGCGTTTCACGTTTTATGAGTTTTGGAATCGTCTCGCGCCACAATGAGGCAAATATATCTTGGCTACTTTGTGTCTGGGTCAGATTTCTTTTTATAAATTGGCAACGCTCCTCTGGATATTTTGGTAAGGAGACGCTTGCCTGTAACCATATGGCCACGCCGTGTTGACCGATAGTTTCAGTTCTAAGCTTCTTTACCTGGCTGATTTCAGCTCGCAGCTGTTGGGTAAAGTTTAATTCGTTAGACTTTCTCTGATAAACAAATTGAGCCACCTTGGCCTGGTCGCTAAGCATTGCATTAGCAGCTGCCGTGGCAAGTTCACGGTTGATAGCGGTACCACCTTTGGTCTCGCTATAGCCAAACCCGGTAATAGATTGAGCAGTTACGGGTAGGCTTAACGTTATAGTTAGCAGGATTAGAAATGCTGTAAAGTAGGTGCGACAGGACAGTTTCATGGTAGTTGCTCTCTGAGTTTAATCGCCATGCGCTTATTGTGTTCTTTTTGACAATTAAGTTTATCAGTGATTCAGGTTCGTGTGCGAAAAATGCCAGATAAAAAAAGGGAGGGGGGGAACAGCTTTTAGAGCGGCGTTTACAAAACGGCTACATTGAAATTTCCTAAAATTCGCGTCAAGTGTATTAAAGGCAGACCAATCAGCGCAGTAGGATCATCGCTATGAATGGCGCTGGTGAGAGCTATGCCATAGGCTTCGGATTTGAAAGATCCTGCACAATTTAGAGCGGGTTCTCTGTTTAGGTAATTATCGATCTGTGACGAAGTCAATGTCCTAAAAGACACCCGTGTGGGAAAGAGTCCAAATTCAAAATGTTTGGTTTCGTCATCGAAAACACATAACCCAGTTTCAAACACGACGTCTTGTCCGGAAATGAGCGTCAATTGGCGCCTGGCATTTTCGATACTTCCCGGCTTACCCAAAATCTGACCATTGCACACCGCGACCTGGTCTCCTGCAATAATCAGCGCACCCGGAAACTGGTTGGCGACGGCCCTGGCCTTTGCAATGGACAGGCGTTCCACCAGTTGTTGTGGTGTTTCATCTTCTTTCGGTGTTTCATCGATATCTGGCGAACAGCATTCGAATTCAAGATGTAGTCGCTGGAGTAATTCTCGCCGATAAGGAGAAGAAGAACCCAGGACCAATCTTCGCGCCATTCTATTCGATCTCAATCAATGTTTCGTCAGGATTTACTGCATCGCCCTTTGCTATATGGATGGCTTTGACCTTTCCATTTATCGGCGCCTGGACTTCGGTTTCCATTTTCATAGCTTCGGTAATAAACAGCGGGTCTCCCGCTTTGACTGAATCACCGACCGCTACCATGACATCTACAATAGTGCCCGGCATGGAAGTTGTGACGTCACCAGGTGAGCTGGCGCGGCGACGGGAACTGCCCGGAGCATTCAATGTTGTGGTTATACCAGTAGCTGCGCCAGCGATACCGCCGGTCTGAATCTCAGACAGGGTTTCCACCAGGATTTCCTCGGGCACGCCATCAACCCGCATGTAAAATGGGCGCTGTGCCTGGTACTTATGACCGGCACCAGTCATCTTGATGTTATATGTTTCTCCATGCATGGTGACATTAAATTCTGTCGGTGCGAGGCCGCAAACGGCGACGTTTTCAGACTCAGGTGGTTCTAGCGCCTCAGGCTTTAAAGTGCCTGCTTTCCGTTGTTCTAAATAGTCACGCGCGAGGTCTGGAAACATGGCATAGGTAAGAACGTCTTCCTCGGTCTTTGCAAGTGCTCCAATATCTTGGCGCAATTTGTCCATCTCAGCAGGAATTAAATCTGCAGGCCTACAGTCAACGACTTTTTCCTTGCCAACAGCCTGTTCCTGGATCAGCTTATTGACCGGCGCAGGGGCCTTACCGTACTTGCCCAATAAATATAATTTCACTTCGTTTGTGATGTTTTTGTAACGCTCACCGGTCAACACATTCATGACCGCTTGCGTGCCTACTATTTGTGAAGTCGGCGTTACCAAAGGCGGATAACCGAGATCTTCCCGTACGCGCGGAATTTCTTCCAATACGTCATTGATGAGTCTGAGTTCGCCTTGTTCCTTTAATTGATTAGTCAGATTGGAAATCATTCCACCAGGCACTTGATTGACTTGCACACGGGTATCTAGTCCGGTGAACTCGCTTTCAAACTGATGGTATTTTTTGCGCACTTCTCGGAAATAAAAACCAATCTCCTGAAGTAGTTCGAGGTTAAGACCGGTATCGTATGGTGTATCGCGAAATGCGGCTACCTGGCTTTCCGTGGCGGGATGGCTGGCGCCTCCAGAGAAAGACGAAATCGCCGTGTCGATGTGAGTTGCGCCACATTCAACGGCTTTGTATTGGCAGATTGAAGCCAAACCAGAAGTCGCATGCGAGTGTATCTGCAATGGTACGTTCACCGTTTTCTTTAATGCTGTAACCAGTTCTTCTGTCGCATGTGGCGTTAACAATCCTGCCATATCTTTAATAGCGATACTGTCACAACCCAGATTGACCATTTCTTTTGCTAATGAGACGAAGGCCTCATTAGTGTGCACAGGGCTGGTCGTGTATGAGATTGCCCCTTGCGCATGTTTGCCAGCAGCTTTAACCGCCTTTATGGCAGTGGAAAGATTGCGTATATCATTGAGCGCATCGAATATGCGAAACACATCCACGCCATTATCGGCAGATTTCTTGACAAAGTTTTCAACGACATCATCGGCATAGTGACGATAGCCAAGCAGGTTTTGTCCTCGCAATAACATCTGTATGCGTGTATTAGGTAAAGCCTTACGCAAATCACGCAAACGATCCCAGGGGTCCTCTCTGAGGAATCTTACGCAGGCATCGAAAGTGGCACCACCCCACGCTTCCAATGACCAGAACCCCACTTGATCAAGCTTCTTGCAGATTGGAATCATATCTTCCGTACGCATGCGTGTGGCAAGTAACGACTGATGGGCATCACGTAATATGGTTTCCGTAATTTGTACTTTTGACATGTGGGATCGTCTCCTGACTAAAGCCGGTGGTGTGCAGCGATTGCTGCCGCAATCACAGCTGCCAATTCGCGAGGTGGTCGACGCGTCGAGTAATCATTTAATTCGGGATGAGACTCCACGAAACCGGTATCGATCACGCCTTTTTTGAATTCCTCGGTTTTGAGTATCTGTAACTGGTAGGGAATCGTTGTTTTGATTCCGTGTACACTAATATCTTGCAAAGCACGTTCTGCACGGCGCAATACTTCCTCCCATGTGAGTGCCCAAACCGTGAGTTTTACGCACATGGAATCGTAATAGGGCGGTATGGTATAGCCGCTATAAATAGCGCTATCCGTGCGTATACCGGGTCCACCCGGAGCGAAGTAACGCGTTACGCGTCCGAAACTGGGGAGAAAATCATTTTTTGGGTCTTCCGCATTGATGCGAAACTCAATCGCAAATCCGCGACGGGTTATTTGCTCCTGGGTGTAGCCAAGTTTCTCGCCATTGGCGATGCGTATTTGTTGTTGGACGATATCAACGCCGGTGATTTCTTCGGTGACACAATGCTCGACTTGCAGTCGAGTGTTCATTTCCATGAAGTAGAAATTTTCGTTTTTGTCTAACAGAAATTCGACTGTACCAGCATTCTCGTAACCGACTGTCTTCGCAGCGGTGACTGCATAATTGCCGAGCATTTCCCGTTGTTCATCGCTCAACTGTGGGGAAGGAGCGATCTCGACCAACTTCTGATGACGACGCTGTACAGAACAGTCCCGCTCGAATAAGTGGATAGCATTGCCATGAGAATCGGCCAGCACCTGCACTTCAATGTGCTTGGGGTTCACAATACACTTTTCCATAAATACATTGGCACTGCCGAAAGCCTTGGTTGCTTCGGAAATGACCCTGTCATAGTTCTTTTTCAATTCGCTTTCATTTTCGCAGCGACGAATACCTCTGCCACCGCCACCAGAGGTCGCTTTAAGCATCACCGGGTAACCGATTTTTTTGGCCAGCTTGATTGCCTGATCCAGATTGTCCAGATTGTCTTCTGAGCCAGGCGTTACCGGAACACCAGCAGCGATCATGGCTTTACGCGCCTCGGTTTTGTCCCCCATGCGGTGTATGACTTCGGCGCTAGGGCCGATGAATTTAATGCCTCTTTTCTTGCAGGCGGCTGATAAATCTGGGTTTTCTGATAGAAATCCATATCCCGGGTGGAGTGCGTCACAGCCAGTGGCGACGGCTAGATTGACAATACGGTGAACATTTAAGTATCCGGAGATAGAGTCCGGTCCGATGTTATAGGCTTCATCGGCCTTTTTAACGTGCAAAGCGTGGCGGTCGGGCTCTGCGTATATAGCAACAGACTTGATACCCATCTCAGCGCAAGCGCGCACGATTCGTACGGCAATTTCGCCACGATTGGCGATAAGGATCTTCTTGATCAAAGTGTTGTCCTTACAAGTGGATATGGGCTCCATACTAGCAAATCTGAGGCCGTTTACATTTTGTAACTCTTGGCCTTGAGAGGTGCTAAGTTATTGGGATTTCTATAGAATCATGTCTTTGATGTCAAGATTTGCATGTGATTTGAGACGATTCAGCAAAAAAATGCTAAAAATCAAACAGTTTTTTTGACAGAAGCCAACTTGCAGACTATTATTGCCGCCCAAATGTCGCGACGTTTGCCTATAATGATTGATCCACTGAAGTATGCGCAAAATGCTATGCGTATCAGTGGATTATTGCGCGTTGCGGAATTTGATCGTATCACTGACAAGCTGGCCAATCGGGAAGGCGAGCTCGCGGTTGAGTTGTCTTTCGACCGTATTCAGGGCAAACCGGTCGTGGAAGGCAAGGTCAGCGGAAAACTGGTTTTAATCTGCCAGCGTTGTATGCAAGCCATGGAATTTGAGGTAAACGGGGATTTACGGCTAGGGCTAATTCGCGACGAAGCCGAGATCGACGGGTTATTGTCGGGTTTTGAGCCGTTGGTTGTTGAACCAGAGCCGATGAAGGTGAAGGATATCATTGAGGACGAATTGTTGTTGATGATACCGATGATACCCATGCACGAACAAACACAATGCGAACCTGCTTTGGCAGTAGAGCAGGCAGTGTTCGTAGAGAATAAGCCGGTTCGAAGTGTTAATCCCTTCGCTGAGCTTGAGAAGTTAAAGACACATTAGATTTTCGAAATTAACTTGAGGTAAAAAACATGGCTGTACAGCAAAATCGTAAAACCCGCTCTAAGCGTGGTATGCGTCGTGCGCATGATGGTCTAAAGCCGGCGGCGTACTCTATTGACTCCAAAACTGGCGAATCTCATTTGCGTCACCATATGTCTGCCGACGGCTTCTATCGTGGTCGCCAGATCGTCAAGCCTAAGCAAGAAGTATTTGTAGACGAAAATTAAAGGATAATTCCTTGAGTCTACGTATAGCACTTGATGCAATGGGGGGTGACCACGGCGCCCCCGTTGTAGTTGCGGCTGCTGTAGAATTGCTGAAAAGGCATCGAAACGTTCACTTGATTCTCGTTGGTGATCAAAGCACGATCAGAAAAGAATTGAGTAATTTGGGTGCCAAAGAGTCTGACAGCTTATCTATTCACCACTGTACCCAAGTAGTCGCAATGGATGAATTACCATCTGTTGCGCTGCGGTCTAAAAAAGACTCCTCTATGCGTGTTGCTATCGACCTTGTAAAGAAGGGCGAGGCGCAGGCGTGCGTGAGTGCAGGAAATACTGGCGCATTGATGGCGACGGCTCGATTTGTGCTAAAAATGCTGCCCGGGATAGACCGGCCGGCAATTTGTACGGCTTTACCCACCATGCGTGGTCATTGTCATATGCTGGATTTGGGGGCCAATATCGATTCCGGTCCAGAAGCGCTGTTTCAGTTTGGATTGATGGGTTCTATTCTTGCCTCTGCTGTTGATGGTATCGATAGGCCGACAGTCGGTCTGTTGAACATCGGTGAAGAGGAAATAAAGGGCAGCGAATACATAAAAGAAGCTGCAAAGCTTTTGGAACAAAGCGATATCAACTATTATGGTTTTGTTGAAGGCGATGACATCTATAAAGGTACTGTTGATGTCGTCGTAAGTGATGGTTTCGTTGGAAATGTGGCGCTTAAAACAAGCGAAGGCATCGCGAGAATGGTTAAGCAGTTTTTGAAAGAAGCCTTCACCAGTAGCCTACGTGGCAAACTATCTGCCGTTGTAGCAAAGCCGGTTTTGAGGGCTTTCGGAAACAGAATTGACCCGGGTCGTTATAATGGCGCGAGCCTGGTAGGTCTACAAGGCATTGTTGTGAAGAGTCACGGCAATACTGATGCAAAGGCCTTTGCTAACGCAATCGACGTAGCAATAAAAGAAGTAGATAAAGATGTGCCTCAACGTATTGCAAAGGAACTGGAATCCATGGTTGTTGAAAGGCAAGCAGTTTGATCTATTCACGAATCATAGGCAGTGGCAGTTATTTACCGGAAAAAACCTTAACAAATTACGATCTAGAAAAACTGGTTGATACCAACCATGATTGGATTGTTGAGCGAACCGGTATAGTAGAAAGACATATTGCCGAAGCAAACGAAACAACCGCTGATCTCGGGACCAAGGCTGCGCAACTGGCCTTGCAATCGGCCGGGGTTAGTAATAACGATATTGATCTCATTATCGTTGCCACTACTACACCAGATAGAATTTTCCCAAGTACCGCTTGCCTGATTCAGGAGCGGCTCGATATTCACGGTTGCGCCGCGTTCGATGTGCAAGCCGTGTGTACAGGGTTTGTGTATGCACTGAGCGTGGCGGACAAGTTTATTAAAACGGGCTCAGCACGTTGCGCATTGGTTATTGGTGCGGAAACTCTGTCTAAGATCGTGGACTGGACCGATCGCGGCACCTGTGTTTTGTTTGGTGATGGCGCAGGCGCGGTGGTTTTGAGTGCGAGCAGTGAACCAGGGATTTTGTCTACACATCTCCATGCGGATGGCCAGTATAAAGAGTTGTTGACTACAACTGGCGGCATTTCCGAAAGTCCAAAATCACTGGGTGCAGAACAGGCATTAGTGACTATGAAAGGAAATGAGGTTTTTAAGATGGCAGTCAATACATTGGGTGCTATTGTTGATGAAACTCTCGAATATAACAATCTCAAAAAGTCCGATATAGATTGGCTGGTGCCGCACCAGGCCAATATACGAATCATAACGGCGACTGCAAAAAAGCTGCGCATGCCTATGGAGCGCGTGGTGACGACTGTTGACAAGCATGGTAATACCTCAGCCGCTTCTATTCCTCTGGCTTTGGACTGCGCCATTAGAGACGGTCGTATCAAGAAGGGTGAAATGCTACTCATGGAAGCTTTTGGTGGCGGTTTTACCTGGGGTTCTGTTTTAGCTAAGTACTAAGAGGAAATTCCTATGTCTCAGGCTTTTGTATTTCCAGGCCAGGGTTCGCAATCTGTGGGCATGATGAAGGCTTTCGCAGACGAGCAGCCTGTCATCAAGGAAACGTTTGAAGAGGCGTCAGATATTCTGGGCTTCGATCTCTGGAGCCTCACGCAAAACGGTCCCGAAGAAAAGCTTAATCAAACCGATAATACACAGCCTGCCATGCTGACGGCAGGGGTTGCGAGCTGGCGTGCTTTCAAACAGGCCGGGGGGGCAGACCCTGTATTTATGGCCGGCCACAGTCTCGGCGAATATACGGCCCTGGTTTGCGCAGGCGCTATGTCCTTCGCACAAGCGTTACCATTGGTCGTAAAACGTGGCCAATTTATGCAGGAAGCAGTGCCCGCTGGAACCGGCGCGATGGCAGCTATCTTGGGTCTGGACGACGAAATTGTACAAACGGTTTGTGATGCAGTGTCACAAGGCGAAGTTTTACAGCCGGTCAATTACAATAGTCCAGGACAAGTCGTTGTCGCTGGAACGCGCGGCGCGGTCGAGCGTGCAGTTACTGCAGCGACGGAGAAAGGCGCGAAACGCGCTATTATTTTACCTGTCAGCGTTCCGTCGCATTGCGATCTTATGGCACCTGCAGCAGATCGCCTGTTTGCAGAGCTAGGCAAAATAGATATCAATAGTCCCGCAATTAGCGTAATTCATAATGCTGACGTGGCATCGTATTCGGATGTGGAAAAAATCAAAGATGCCTTGCGTAGACAGTTATATTCTCCCGTTCGTTGGGTGGAAACCATACAATTACTCGCAAAACAAGGCGTGACTGAAATAGTAGAATGTGGTCCTGGTAAAGTACTTGCGGGATTAAATAAACGGATAGATCGTCAAATGGCGGCAATTCCCTTGATTGATCAAGGCTCGTTAGATAAATGCTTGGGAAACTAAAAGGAGACGCGAATGTCACTCGATAATCAGATTGCAGTAGTAACAGGCGCAAGTCGGGGAATTGGTAAAGCCATTGCGCTGACACTGGGACAGCAAGGCGCGTTTGTTATTGGTACAGCGACCAGCGACAGCGGCGCTGAAGCTATTAGTGCTTATATGAACGAAGCAGGAATTAATGGCGTTGGAAAAAAATTGGATGTATCGGATGACGATGCAGTTAACCAATTTATAAAAGATATTACCGCGGAAAAAGGGGCGCCAACAATTTTAGTTAATAATGCTGGGATAACAAAAGACAATCTCAGCATGCGCATGTCGATGGATGAATGGAATTCGGTAATTAATACAAATCTGACTTCTGTGTTTCGTATGTCTAAGGCATGTCTGAAAGGCATGATGAAGGCGCGTACCGGACGCATAATCAGCATCGCTTCTGTTGTTGGTGCAATGGGTAACGCAGGCCAAACAAATTATGCGGCTGCCAAAGCGGGCATTATGGGATTTAGTAAGTCTTTGGCACGTGAAGTGGCTGCGCGTAACATTAGTGTGAACGTGATTGCGCCGGGTTTTATCGAAACCGATATGACCAAGGCTTTGCCTGAAGATCAACGCGACACATTAATGACACAGATACCCATGAAGCGATTGGGTCAAGTTGAAGACATTGCTGCAACTGTTGCCTTTTTAGCATCAGCTGGTGCGGGATATATCACTGGTGAAACCATACACGTAAATGGTGGCATGTATATGGCATAAACCGATACTTTAAAATTTACCGCCAAAAATTTGTTATCACTGTAAAAATGGCGGCCAGATTTTGAAGTTTTGCAAGTTGGAATTTGATAAAAGACTTTGCAAAATTGGAATGTTGTCATAGAGTGACACAAAATGGATTTTAGGAGAGGCGTAGTAGGGCAAAATTTACTGGTACTGCCAGATAGATTTCACTACAATACGCCCAACTTTGTTGCAAATAACCTACTGGAGGAATTGTTTATCATGAGCAGCGTCGAAGAACGAGTTAAAAAGATCGTCGTTGAGCAGCTTGGTGTTAAGGAAGAGGAAGTCACTAATGAAGCATCTTTCGTTGACGATCTCGGTGCCGACTCTCTGGACACTGTAGAATTGGTAATGGCTCTGGAAGAAGAATTTGAATGCGAAATTCCTGATGAAGAAGCCGAAAAGATTGGCACAGTTCAACAGGCTGTCGACTACATCAATGCAAATATCGGTTAACAACCTTTTATTCTGCTAACCAATGTTTGATATAAAGGCCGTTCCTTTGCAGGATACGGCCTTTTCTATTCAATGAACATTCATTAGTTGAGGAAAATGTTTTGCGCGGAGATAGAAGAATCGTCATTACAGGTTTAGGTACGGTTTCCCCTTTGGGTCTAAACGTAAAAGACAACTGGGATGCGGTGCTTGCAGGTAAAAGTGGTATCAGGCCTCTCGAACACTTTGATGTATCTGATTTTGCTACCCGCTTTGGTGGTTCGGTTTGGGGCTTCAATGTCGAAGACTATATACCGAAAAAAGACGCCAAAAAGATGGATCCATTTATTCATTACGGTATCGCAGCGGCATCAGAGGCAATCAAGGATTCGGGACTGGAAGTTACCGATGCAAATGCTGAACGCATAGGTGTTGCAATTGGTTCAGGTATCGGTGGACTTGGTGGCATCGAAAACGGTTACGCTGCCTGGTTGAAAGGTGGACCTCGCAAAATTTCGCCTTTCTTTGTACCCAGCAATATTATCAATATGATTTCTGGCAATCTATCCATTATGTACGGATTGAAGGGTCCTAATATTGCGATCGTAACTGCCTGTACTACAGGTACGCACAGTATCGGTGAGGCCGCACGAATTATTGCTTATGGCGATGCCGATGTGATGGTTGCTGGTGGCGCCGAAATGGCGACCAGTATTACTGGTCTCGGTGGTTTTGCTGCAGCACGAGCTTTATCTTCACGTAACGATGATCCGCAAACGGCCAGTCGTCCGTGGGACGTCGACCGTGATGGCTTCGTATTGAGTGATGGTGCAGGTGTCGTCGTTCTTGAAGAATACGAGCACGCGAAAAAACGTGGTGCGAATATTTATGCGGAAGTCATCGGATATGGTCGCAGTGGTGATGCTTATCACATGACGTCGCCATCAGAAGGCGGTGACGGTGCACGTCGTTGTATGGAAAACGCATTAAACGATGCACGTATCAATGGCGTAGATGTGCAATATATCAATGCCCACGGTACCTCAACTCCAGCTGGAGATAGGGCAGAAACTATGGCGGTCAAATCACAGTTTGGTGATTATGCTTATAAGCTCGCTGTGAGCTCGACTAAGTCGATGACCGGACACATGCTTGGTGCTGCCGGTGGTATAGAGGCGATCTTCACCGCGCTGGCAATACGTGACCAGGTAGCTCCACCGACGATCAATATATTTAATCAGGACCCTGAGTGTGATCTGGATTTTGTAGCAGGTACCGCTCGCGAAATGACAATCAACGTTGCGCTTTCCAATTCCTTTGGTTTTGGCGGCACCAACGGTACGATTGTTCTAAGTAAAATCTAAGACGACTGACGACAGGCAGTTTAAGCTGTCTGTCGTTTTTTTTCTGAAGGCCTGCCGTTGTCTTCGATCATACAACATAGCATTTCTTACGATGTCGACTTGCTCGCTTTGCATGAACGGCATCCGCACAAATACCCTTGTCTACTCGAGAGCGTAGCGCATGGCCCACAAGGTCGTTACGATATTTTGTTCGCTTGTCCGCAAGAGAGTTTTCAAATTGATGTTAATCAAATCAATCAAGATGATTTTCTGCAAAAACTCGATAATGTATTTTCGTTTGAACGGATTTATGACAAAGATGAAAGTGGGCTGCCTTTTCGTGGTGGGTGGTTTGTTTTTCTTTCTTACGAACTCGCGCAACAAATAGAACCGGTTCTCGATCTTCCGCTAAAGGGTAGTGATTTACCCATTGCGGCAATGACACGCGTACCGGCAGCAGTGATAAAGGATCATCTGCATGACAGGGCAGTTGTGGTATTGGAGGGTGGTCATAGTGAACTCCTCGCAGAAATTCTCGCAGATTTACAATCAGCCGTAGATACACCAGACTTTCCATGTATGTTGCTGAATTTTGGGTCGCTGGTGGAGGAAGACTCGCAGCGATATCAGGAGCAGCTAGCAAAGATTCATCAATACATCGTCGATGGCGACGTGTTTCAAGTGAATTTGTCACGGCTGTGGCAGGTTGAACTAGCTGAGCGTGACGCTGCGACGCAGGTGTATAGACGACTACGCAAAAGTAATCCGTCGCCTTTCGCCGCGTTACTGAACTGGAAGAATCATTACATAATCAGTTCTTCCCCGGAGCGTTTGTTGAGCGTAAATGACGGCATGGTCGAAACACGCCCTATTGCCGGTACGCGGCCGCGCCGGGAAGGCGACGATGAAGCGCAAAGACTTGCTGAATTGATATCACATCCCAAGGAAAGGGCTGAGCACGTCATGTTAATCGATCTGGAAAGAAACGACCTTGGGCGTGTTTGTGTGCCTGGAAGCGTCGAGGTCAATGAACTCATGACACTGGAAAGTTACGCCCATGTTCATCACATTGTGTCCAATGTGCGTGGTCGTTTGAAGCCGAACACTTCACCGGGTGAGGTCATTGCAGCCGTTTTTCCTGGCGGCACTATCACTGGTTGTCCCAAGGTGCGATGTATGGAAATTATTGCAGAACTTGAACAGACTCGACGTGGAGCGTACACCGGTTCGGTTGGCTACATCAATCGCAACGGTGATATGGATCTTAATATCCTCATTCGTACGATGACGCTATCTGCAAGTGGCGTTCTTAACTTTCGTGCCGGGGGGGGGATAGTGGTGGACTCTAATCTTGAAAGGGAGTTGGAAGAAACGCGAGCCAAGGCCAAAGGAATGATAAAGGTGCTCGATGAACACCTGGGTTGACGGTATACCCTGTGAACAAGTCTCAGTGTTTGACCGGGGATTACAGTTTGGTGATGGTCTGTTTGAAACCATGCGTATCGTCGATGCCGACGTGCCGCTGCTGGATCGACATATCCAACGGCTATCGGCTGGTTGTGAGCGGTTGGGCATTGCGATGCCAGACGAAGACATACTGAGACGTGAAGTTAACTGTGTCGCCTCCTTACATACAAATGGCGTATTAAAGCTTATCGTCAACCGGGGGGACAGTCGGCGTGGGTATCGCTGTCCGCAAGACAGTCATTCGAAACGCGTGATGTATTATTCTGAATTACCAGTCTACCCCCGAGAATTCACAGCGCGTATTTGTCGAATGCCTTTGTCCCAGAATAAGACCCTCGCAGGGATCAAACACCTCAACCGACTTGAGCAGGTCCTTGCGAGACGCGAGTGGGATGATCCCGAAATCCATGAGGGCATTATGCTGGACGTGGATGGCATGGTCATTGAAGGGATAAGCAGCAATATTTTTCTCTTACATCAGGGACTTCTGCTTACTCCTAAATTGGATAGAAGCGGGGTTACCGGTATTATGCGGCAATTGCTTATGGAGATTGCTCAGCAACAGGGTTTGAGGTGTGAAATCAGTACCGTGAACAAGGAAGCTCTCATTTCTGCGGATGCCGTATTTCTGACCAATAGCCTGATGGGTATGCGCCCGGTGAGTCGAATTATTGGCCTGCGAGATTATTCTGCACCGGGTAGGGAATATCAAAAAATCAATCGTTTGATATGCAACTACTTCAAAGAAAAGATCTGATCGCCAAGTTACTCGGCGGATTCGCGTTGTTTCTCAGTCTGCTGGGGGGCGGCATGTGGTATAGCGTCAACAGCTATAGCTCGGACGCGTTAGAGTTGAGTGAATCCACGGTGATGTTTGTCATTCCTGCGGGTAGCGGGCTCATCAGTGTCGCAAACGATTTAAAAAAGCAGGGCATAATCGAAAGCGCCAGAAAGTTGCGCTGGTTGGCGCGTATTCAAGGCAAATCGCGTGAAGTAAAAGCTGGAGAATACCAATTAGAAGTAGGTATGACGATTGGTGGGATGCTGGATATGTTTGTCGCCGGCAAGGTCAAGCAATATGCCTTGACGCTGGTTGAGGGTTGGACATTTAAGCAAATGATGTCTGAAATTTCAGCGCATCCAAAGATTCGCCAGACGCTGTCGGGATTGTCTCCAGAACAAATCATGTCCCAAGTAGGTTTTACCGGTGAGCACCCAGAAGGGCGGTTCTTACCCGATACCTATCATTTCCCTGTTGGTACCATGGATGTAGATTTCCTCAAACGTGCGCATAAGGCAATGGAGGAGGTTTTGTCGCAGGCCTGGGAACAACGCCAACTTGGTTTGCCATACCAATCGGCCTATGATGCACTGACGATGGCCTCTATCGTGGAGAAGGAGACTTCGGTAGAGACCGAGCGAGCCGCTATCGCCGGTGTATTTGTTCGACGTCTACAGAAACGTATGCGCCTGCAAACCGACCCTACGGTTATATACGGCATGGGGGATAGCTACGAAGGAAACATAAGGCGCAGCGACCTGAAGCGCGATACTCCGTATAATACCTACACCCGTAGTGGATTGCCGCCGACGCCTATTGCCATGCCAGGTCGTGATGCAATAGTGGCAGCGCTGAATCCAGAAGAAGGGGATGCCTTGTATTTTGTAGCCAAGGGCGACGGTAGCCATTTCTTTTCCAGTACCATTGAGGAACACAATAAAGCTGTCGTTCGTTACCAGATACGCAACCGCAAACGCGACTATCGCAGTACACCAACAGAGAATTAAAAAGTGAGTGGTAAGTTTATAACAATGGAAGGCGGCGAGGGCGCCGGCAAGTCTACAAATATGGCATTTGTTCAGCAATTCCTTGAAGATAAAGGCATTGATCTGCTTGTCACGCGTGAACCTGGCGGTACCCGTTTATCTGAAAAGATACGCGAGTTATTGCTTGATAAAGCCAATCAGGAAATGACTGACAATACCGAGCTATTGCTCATGTTTGCCGCCCGTGCCCAACATCTCGAAGAATTGATACGTCCAGCGGTAGCTGCTGGCCAATGGGTTTTGTGTGACCGCTTTACTGACGCGACCTATGCCTATCAAGGTGGTGGTCGGGGGATGGACTATGGGCGCATTGCCGCATTAGAGGCCTGGGTACAACAAGGGCTTGCGCCAGATCTCACCTTGCTTTTGGATCTGCCTGTAGAAACAGGGATGGCGCGAGCGGGTGAGCGGGGCGAGCTGGATCGTTTCGAGCGCGAGGAGCAGGCCTTTTTTCAACGTGTGCGCGAGGCATATCTTGAACGCGCCAGACAGGCGCCTGAGCGATATCGCATCATCGATGCCAGTCGACCACTTGAAGAGGTGCAATCCCAGCTTGCTCAGGTACTCACAAAGGAGTTGGCCGAGTAATGATCTATCCCTGGTTGCAAACCCAATGGCAACAATTAGTACAGACCCAACGTATGGGTGGGTTGGCCCATGCCTATCTTTTTTCTGGCCCGGCCGGAATTGGTAAAGAGGATTTCGCACAGGCCAGTGCGCGATTCCTGTTGTGCCAACAGAACGAGGCTATCGAATATCCCGGTTGCGGACATTGTCCGTCCTGCCAGTTGTTCGATGCGAAAACGCATCCCGATATCTTAATTGTGGAGCCGATTGGCGCCAGCCAGACGATACAGGTAGATCAGATTCGGTCTCTGATCGAATACCTTAGCCTCAAACCTCATCAGGCAGCGCGCAAGATAGCCATTATCAAGGCGGCCGATCGGATGAATGCTAATGCTGCAAATAGTCTGTTGAAGTCTCTTGAAGAGCCACCCCCGGCGTCTATGTTGATTCTGTCTACCTGTCATGGCAGCCGTTTACTGCCAACGATAAAAAGCCGTTGTCAGCAAATAACGTTTAGCGTTCCGGATGCTGACATTAGCCGCCCGTGGCTGGCAGCGCGCCTCGAAAAAGAGGCGCAGGCCGAGTTATTTTTACAGTTAGCGCAGGGGGCACCGCTAAGAGCAGTGGAATTGGCCGATGTAGAAACAATGTCTCAGCGGACGATGATATATGATGATTTACAGGCATTACTGGCAAAGAAAGCCGATGTGCTCGCAGTCGTAAAGCGTTGGACAAAACTGGATACGCAAATTCCACTGGCATGGATGCGGAGTTTTGTATTCGATATGGCACGCCTCAAAGTTGCGGAATACCCCCCGGCTGTTAATAATCCTGATTTCGCACAGGCCTTTCGCCAGCTATGTGCTTCGATGTCATTGCAGAGTCTGTTGTCTTATCTCGCGCAGGTGCAAAACGCTTCCCGCTTCGCACAGGGAAATATGAATCGCGAGTTGTTATTCGAAGAATTGTTGTTCAACTGGGTTGACTTGGGCAGAAACAAAAAACATTTGGTGAATACACAATGAGTTCATCTACTAAACCACCCCGTTCCGGCAGCATAGTCAACCTGAGTTACAAGGAAAAGTCCGGTCTCTATACCGCATATATGCCATTCGTGAAAAACGGTGGACTATTTATACCGTCGAGTAAATCTTTCGAGTTGGGTGATGAAGTCTTTGTGGTCTTGACGTTATGGGATGTTCAGGATGAATTACCCATCCCGTGCAAAGTGGTGTGGATTACACCCGTCGGCGCGCAGAACAAGCGCAAACCCGGTATCGGTGTGCAATTTCTCGATAATGGAACGGCACGCACGCGCATAGAAACCATTCTCGCAGGAACGATCGAATCCGATCGCCAAACCGATACCATGTAAATTATTGGAACTGAGTCAATATGATTGTCGATTCTCATTGTCATCTGGATTGTCTGGAAGGGGGACAAAACCTCTCTGGAGTTGAAGAGTATCTTCAACGGGCGCAGGCGTCCGGAGTCTCCCGTTTTCTTTGCGTGTGTATTGATTGGGAGAACTTCCCAATGGTGAAATCGTTGGCACAACACTTTCCGCAAGTTTATGCTTCCGTCGGCGTGCACCCGAATCATAAAGATGGCAAAGAGCCTACGGTAGAGGAACTGGTAAACGAAGCCAAAGCGGATGAAATAGTCGCTATCGGTGAGACCGGGCTGGATTACTTTCGTAGCCAGGGTGATCTCGATTGGCAGCGCGAACGCTTTGCACGTCATATTGAAGCATCTAAGCAATCGGGCAAACCCCTGATCATACACACACGCGAAGCGAAACAGGACACTATCTCGATGATGCAATCCGAGCAGGCTATTGATGCCGGTGGTGTAATGCATTGTTTCGCTGAAGATTGGGATACCGCAAAGGCGGCGATGGACATGGGTTTCTATATTTCCTTTTCCGGAATCGTGACGTTTAAATCTGCCACAGAGCTACAAGAGGTGGCGCGTCGCGTGCCGATCGATCGCATGTTAGTTGAAACCGATAGCCCGTATCTTGCTCCAGTACCGCATCGTGGAAAACAAAATGAACCGGCTTACGTGAAACATGTGGTGGATTTTATTGCGCAGTTGCGCGGTGAATCTTCTGACGCTATCGCGCAGTGCAGCAGTGATAATTTCTTTCGGCTTTTTAGTAGCGCGGCCTAGCTCGGATAGTTTCGCACACTGTAGAAAGCAATTTTTCCAAACAAACTGAAGATCATAACGAACAGGTGTATCGCACGTGGCGCTAAAAAATTTGCAGCTGAAGAAAAGTCAGGAGCGTCGCCTACAGGTTGGACACTTGTGGGTTTATAGCAATGAAGTCGATGTTGCTAAATCGCCACTAAAATCATTTGAACCAGGCGAACTCGTTAATGTGGTACGCGTTGATGGAAAATCGATGGGTACTGCCTATATAAATCCGAATACGTTGATTTCGGCGCGTATTATAGATGATGAGCCGAATGTAACGCCTGATGCGGCCTGGTTTGAAAGGCGCATCCTCGATGCGCTTGCTTTGAGGAGCCAATATTACCAACAGAACTGTTATCGCCTAATACATTCCGAAGGTGACTATCTACCAGGGGTAATTATTGACCGCTATGGTGACTATCTGGTATTGCAAATCAATACCCAGGGCATGATGGCATTTCGAGATACACTAGTAGAAGTATTGCAGAAAGTATTTCAACCTAAGGGCATATTATTGCGTAATGATAATTCCGCACGCATACACGAAGGCCTGGAGGCAGAAAGTGAATGGCTGTTAGGACAAGGTGAGTCCACTATTATCATCGAAAATGAAACGCGTTTCGAAATTCCTCTCGGTGAAGGGCAAAAAACTGGCTGGTTTTACGATCACCGGGAAAATCGTCGTTCTTTACAACGAATTGCCAGAGATAAACATGTTCTCGATGTGTTTTCCTATATGGGAGGTTGGGGCATCGCTGCGGCCCAGGCAGGCGCCAAAAGTGTATGTTGTGTTGATTCTTCAACCACTGCTATTGCCTATGTTCATAAGAACGCCGAATTGAATAATGTTCAAGACAGAGTCGAAACCGTTTGCGATGATGCCTTCGATGCGTTAAAAAAACTCAAGGCGGAAAATAGGCGCTTTGACATTGTTGTAGTGGATCCACCGGCATTTATTAAACGGAAAAAAGATAAAGAGGCAGGAGAAAAGGCTTACCAGCAGCTCAATAATTTGGCTATGGATTTAATCGTGCCAGGGGGTATGTTAATTAGCGCATCCTGTTCCCATCATCTTGAAGAAGAGTCGTTACAGCGGATTATTCTGCGTGCGGCGCGTCGCCAACGCCGACGCCTGCAAATTCTTTCACGCGGAGACCAGGCGCCAGATCATCCTGTGCATCCAGCAATCGCCGAAACACGCTATATCAAAACTATTTTCTGTCGTGTTATTTAAATAATCATTCGAACAAGCCAAGGTAAATTGAATTTACTATGCTGGTCTTTCCCAATATAAATCCTGTTGCTCTGGAACTGGGCCCAGTGGCTATACACTGGTATGGAATTATGTATGTGTTGGGTTTTTTAGCCGCCTGGCGATTAGGATTGTTTTATGCTCGGCGCCCGTATTCCGTTTGGACAGGACAACAGGTTAATGATTTAATCTTTTACGGCATGCTTGGTGTCATCCTGGGTGGACGTATTGGTTATATTTTGTTCTTTGATCTGTCCTCATTCATTAGCAATCCTGTCACGATGCTCCAAGTTTGGCAGGGTGGGATGTCATTTCACGGGGGATTGCTTGGCGTAATTATCGCCATGTTGTTGTTCGCGCGACGCAACAATAAATCGTTTTTCACAGTTGCCGACTTTGTCGCTCCCTTGGTGCCCTTAGGTTATTTCGCAGGGCGAATAGGTAATTTTATCAACGGAGAATTGTGGGGCAGGGTGGCACCGGCTGAATTGCCCTGGGCGATGGTTTTTCCCCATGTTGACCAATTGCCCCGTCACCCATCCATGCTATACCAGGCGCTATTGGAGGGGCTGGTTTTGTTTGCCCTGTTGTGGTGGTTTACGCTACAGCGGCGCCCGAGTATGGCGGTGTCCGGCGTGTTTTTGATCGGTATGGGTGGCTTTCGCATTTTTAATGAGGGATTTCGAGAGCCTGATGCACATATTGGTTATATTGCGTTTGATTGGTTTACCATGGGGCAGTTGTTATCTGTGCCGATGTGGGTCATTGGCGTTATACTGTTCTGGCTGGCCTATCGCCCGGCGAAATCTGCTGTTCGCTGATATCGCAGACAGCAATTCTGGGTGACTGTGTTTTTACAAAGGCGATAATTTTTGAAAGGTAGTAGATGAAACAATATCTGGAATTACTCAGACACGTATTGGATGAGGGTGTCAGAAAAGAGGACAGAACCGGAACGGGTACCATTAGCGTATTTGGCCACCAGTCACGTTACGATTTGCGCGACGGCTTTCCTCTTGTTACCACGAAAAAACTGCATTTACGCTCCATAATTCACGAATTATTGTGGTTTTTAAAAGGTGAAACGAATATCGCATATTTGCATGAGAACAAGGTCAGCATCTGGGATGAGTGGGCCGATGCGAACGGTGATTTGGGGCCATTATATGGATATCAATGGCGTTCCTGGCCGAGACCCGACGGTAGTTCTATCGATCAGATATCACAAGTCGTCGATCAGTTGAAAGCCAATCCCGATAGTCGACGTATTATTGTTTCGGCGTGGAACGTCAGCGGCTTGCCGGACGAAACGATAAGCCCCCAGGCCAATGTCGCAGAAGGTCGTATGGCGCTCGCCCCATGTCATGCCTTTTTCCAGTTCTATGTTGCGGAAGGTCGACTTTCCTGTCAGCTTTATCAGCGTAGTGCGGATTTGTTTCTCGGTGTTCCTTTTAATATTGCGTCATACGCGTTGCTTACACACATGTTGGCGCAGGTTTGCGATCTGGAAGTGGGAGATTTTATTCACACCCTGGGTGATGCGCATATCTATTCTAACCATTTCGAACAGGTTCATGAGCAATTGTCTAGAACGCCACATGCACTGCCAACACTTCGTCTCAATCCGCAAGTGAAGGATATTTTTTCCTTTACATTCGATGATATTGAGTTGTCGAACTATCAGTGCGACGCGCCAATAAAAGCACCGGTAGCAATCTAATGATTATTTCTCTTATAGCGGCAATGGGGCGAAACCGCGAGATTGGTAAGGACAATGCCTTGTTGTGGCGACTTCCCAATGACATGCGTTGGTTTGTCGGTAAGACAAGAGGTAAACCAATTATTATGGGGCGCAAAACCTTTGAGTCCTTTGGCGCAAAACCCTTACCGAATCGCCTAAATATAGTGGTTACGCGTGATCAGCACTATGCGGCTGAGGGAGCTGAAGTGGTTCATTCTATTGATGCCGCGCTTGCCGCTGCGCAGTCGGCGGAGGAAGTGATGGTTATTGGTGGCGCGGAATTTTACAAGCAACTCCTTCCCGTTTGTAATCGGCTCTATCTAACCTATGTCGATGGTCTATTTGACGCTGATGCATATTTTCCAGATTTTGATCAGCGCGAGTGGCAAGAAAGCTTTTCAGAATATCATGATGTTGATAAAGATCATGCCTTTTCCTATCGTTTCGTGATTCTGGATAAACCCATACACTAAAACAATTCAGATAGAAGTGTCAAAGGTGTTTACACGTAAACATCGACCCCGAATGTGCGCCTAAGCTGTTGCTGTTTTTCATAATTGTCGATTTGTGAATAGGTATGCATTGCACGGTTGTTGCCTTGTTTCAGTCGCTCAACATCGGCAACAAAAAAATCCAAGTTAAACGTGTTATCACTTCTGCTTTGTTTTACCGACGAGGCCTGGAGTAACGCATTTTTCTCACGATCTGCGTGAGCTTTCGTCTGTTCAGATGAAACACGAGTTTGTCTATTATGAGTCTGAGGATGTGAGTCGACGCGTCGGTTTACTGCGCGTAAACCAACCTGTCCATGCGCATTGATGGAAGATATCGACATAGTTGAATATGTTTTCTCAGCATTTAACGGAGAATGCGAGCCCGCCCAATACAATCACTCTTTTGTGGAATTCGGTCATATAAACCGGGCATTGTCGGGCGTGGCTCGTATCCTCCAGTAGAAACGACTATGTAACCCTTGAGAGCGAATGGCCTCCTTGACAGATAGCTCTCAAAATAAAATATAGATCATCAATAGCCAAAGTCCAGAAAATAGGCGGTAACCATGTCAATTATTTTATATGGCTGATGAAAAGCCTTTTAGAATAACGCAGTGTCTAGGTTTGTTGTTTTGGTGAAAGTGCCCGCCGATATTTTTCCCCCTCTAAAATCGGCTTTATGTATATCACTCTCTTGAATCGTGGCGTCGGAAAAGTTGACCATTATTGCTCTTGCCCAGTGGAATTTGCACTGATTAAAATTTGATCGACGAAAACTGGCGCGGACGAGTATGGCTTTGGTTAGGTTGCAGTGCTCAAACTGCGAATCATCCGCATTACTCCACTCAAAGTTACTCAGTTCGAGGTCCGTATCACTGAAACGGGCGTGTTCGAGTCTGGTTTCATCCATGCGCACTTCACGAAACACGCTTTTAACGACGGACACGTTTTTTAGTGAACTCTTTGAAAATCGTGCGGCAATCGCATTTGTTTCCAAGAAACTTGCGTTATCAAAATTCGAATCACTAAAGTCTGAAACTTGGAGATTGCTTTCTTGCCAGAGACTATTGGTGAATTTTGACCAACTCGCATTGCTTTTAAATAAAATGCTTTTGTAGTGTGTGCTGCCGACAGCAGATGTTCCTAGCAAATTAGAAAACCGAATGTCATTTTCACTGAATCTGGCCTGGTCAAGGATTGCATAGGAAAGATTGACATTGTCCAGTTTTGAATTGCTGATCGTAGCGCCGCTTAAGTTTGAGTCTGCCAGAATGCTACCGGAAAAGTCCGTTTTTTTTATTTGGCTATTTGCGAAAACAGTTTCTCTACTATCAGAGTCCTGGAAATTCGTTTTCTCTATAGAAGAATCTGTAAAACGCGCCCCTTGCATGATGGCCTTACTAAAGTCCACGTTGTATAAACGTGCCCCACTAAAGTCGGCATTTCTTAGATCACATGCTTTGAAGCTGACTTCTTCGATATAAGTGTTGGAGAAGTCGGCTTCGACTAAACTACAATGTTCGAAATTTATGTTCTGGATCTGTAGATTTTGAAGCTTTGCCTGTTCGACTCTAATGCCATGAAATTCACGCGATGTTTCAGTCTGTTTTATGCGTAAATTGAGTTCATCATTGGATACGGCTGAATATCGTCTACTTTCATAAATAGTGTTCGTGTGGCTGCAAGCCTGAAAGCCTGTCAGGGTAATAAAAAGTATTAAGACATGAAAAAATTTCATTTTTGCAAACCCGTGGCTAAATCCAGGTTCTGCGCATCTGTAAAATCAGCATCATCGAGATCTGCTCCGGTAAAGTCAGACTGCCGGAGGTCGGCCTTTTTGAAACTTGCCCCTTCCAAATAGGCTTTCTTGAAGCTGGATGCAAATAAAATGGCATTGTCAAATCGTGATTCGTCGAGTATTGCGCGACTTAAATCGGTTTGCGATAGTATCGCGTTTTCGAAATTGGTTCTAGGCGCTCTAATTTTTGCCATTCGCGCCCCAGTCAAGTCGGCGAAGTTGAGATTGGTTTGTTCAAAAACACCTTCAGTAAATATGGCGTTTCTTAGATTTGCTTGTATAAGCTGTGCACTGGAAAAAACAGATGCCGTGAAATTGGTGTTTTCCATGATCGCACCGGTAAGATTCGAGTGGGTAAAATTGGCCTCTTTTGCCACCGCGTGTGAAAGATCAACGTCGGCTAGATCGGAGTTACGGAAATCACTACGGGATAAATTACTCCCCGAAAGACTGGCTCCTTGAAAGACGGACTCGTGAAATTGAATTCGAGTTAAGTCTGACCGGTGTATGCTGGAAAAACGGAAATTGGATTTTTCAATTAAGGCCCCGTCAAAACTGGTAGCCAACATATGAGCTCCTACCAGATTTGAATCGGATATGGTGATCATTTCCAGTTTTGCACTATCGAGATTGACGCTTTCAAAGTTTGAATTAATGATGAAGGCGTAACGCAATGTCGCATTTTTCATGTCGGCTAAGTGGGCATTGGTGTCTATGAAGCGAGTTTGGGTCATATTTGCGCTACGCAAAGTGGCCTCGCTCAAATTCGCATTGCGAAATGTTGCATAGGATAGATCTACTGCATTCAAAATACAGTGAGATAAGTTTGTGTTTTCGAAATTAGTGGCATAGAGATAGGCGCCGCTCAAATCCATCCGACTAAAATCAAGGCCGGATAGATCGAGTCCGGAGAGATTGGCGAATCGCAATCGTTTTTCCCGACGAGGTGACTCAAGTATCGCGGTAACAGTTTTCAAGTCCAGACGCTTGCCTACGCGAAAGTCCTTCGGTTTTGGTATATAGGTACATGCCTGGAAGAAGAGCAAAAATAGGAGCGTAATCACTAAATATGTATTTCGTTTAGCCACGTTCATGCTGTTTTTCAGCAACCTTATTACGTAGATATACAGGCTCAAGCGACGTAGCAGAAACAGTATGACCCTTAAGGTGGTAGTCTAACGCGAGTGCAGGCATTGCACGTGCGTCTACGACTACGTCGGTAAATATATGGGAGAATTTTCCGTGTAATTTCGCAAGTTCTTGCGTATATTCCGCCCAAGCCGTTCCTACCGAAACCCAATCCCTATTTTCAGAGGGACAAATGTCGGCGGGCGCGTCAATTCCTTCTTCGATCACAGCCTGTGCGATACCGTTAACGATTTCGTACGCGCCATAATAGATTTCATTCATGCGCGCATCCTGAAGGCAGAAGATATTTTCGGATTGATGCATTAGCCACGTATGTTGAGCCAACACTGCGAGCGAAGACAAAGGCGCAACGGGTATATCCAGCGCGTAGGCAATGCCTTGTGCAACACTGACGCCTATACGTACGCCTGTGAAAGAACCTGGCCCGCGTGTAACGGCAAGAAGATCGAGTTCGGTACGGGATATTCCAGCCTGAGCGATAACAGACTCGCACATGGAAAGTACATTTTCCGAATGGGCCTGTGGTTTGTCATCGAAAAGCGCAAACACGTCTTTATCTATGGCTAGAGCGACAGAACAACTCGCGCTACTGGTATCAATACACAGCGTCTTCATGTTCGCGTATTTTGCTCCAAAATTGTTTTACCTCACTGAGACGTCGTGTAACGGGCATTTTTGGCAGGCTGTCGAGAAACATTTTGCCATACCCCTTGCTACTGAGCCTTGGATCGCAAACCATGAGTATACCGCGATCACTTTCGTCGCGTATTAATCGGCCAATACCTTGCTTTAAACTGATTACCGCATGGGGGAGTTGATACTGCCAAAAGGGTTCTCCACCTTTTTCACGGATGTTAGCGATTTTTGCTTTGATAATGGGGTCTGCGGGGGAGGCAAAGGGCAATTTATCTATTACCACCAGTGACAATGCTTCCCCTTTGACGTCAACACCTTCCCAAAAACTCGCACTACCTAATAACACGCCTTTTTTGCTACGAATGAATGCTTCGAGGAGATGAGATTTGGGGAGCGTACCTTGAACAAACAATTCGTAATCGGTTTCCTTCAACTGTTCCGCGGCAGCATTTAACGCTGCCAGACTGGTGAACAGAATGAATGCCTTTCCTTGTGTTTCCTCCAGAACAGGAATCACAGCATTAATGACGGCTTCGCCAAAATAGGGGTGACTAGGTTCCGGTAAATTCTCGGGCAAATAGAGCAAACTGTTATTCGGATAATCAAAAGGACTGTCCCAACAGGCATTTTCTGATTCCTTGATTCCCAGCCGCTTACGGAAGTAGGAAAAATCGTCGTTGACGCTAATCGTCGCCGAGGTAAATATCCAGGCTTGACGAGAGTTGCTCATGCGTTCATGAAACGGGGTCGCAATCTCAAGCGGCGTATTGTGGAAACTGATGCTCTGTTTTCTTACTTCGTACCATTGGATAAACGCCGGATTAATTGTTGTCATCTCCGCCAGGGCGATGCAAAGTTTTTCACAGCGTTCAAAGCAATTATTCAACTCCGTACTGCGTACTGAGGTTTCCTCGAGATGTCCGCAATATACCGCAAGTCGATTGACCAGATTGGTGATCGCCTGGCTGACGGATGGTAGATGATAGAATTCGGTCCAGGCGCCACGTGAGGGCAGGGCTTCAAAAGCCTTTTGCATGTCCAGCATTTGCCTGGTCAAGTCCTGATGAAATTCATTGAACTCGGTTAACATATCACTGGCATGTTCGCTAATAGCGGTGGTCACATCGCTGATCAAATTGCGTATTTGAGCGCTGCTGAAATTGAACCCCAGGAACTGATGGGCTATCTCCGCTAATTGATGAGCTTCATCGAAAATATAGGCATCCACGGTAGGTAGTAAATCGTCTATGCCTTCACGCAATAAGGCCATATCAGAAAAGAACAGGTGATGATTGCAGACAATGACATCGGCTTTATGCGCGTTGGCGCGCGCAAGATTGACATAGCACTTTTCGGCGTAGAGACAATCGCTGCCTAGACAGTTATCGCTGGTAGACGTCAGTTGTTGCCACAGTGATGATGTTTCTGGTACTTGATGTAGTTCGCTAATATCGCCGTGCCGAGTTTGATACGACCATTCACGGACTTCATGTAATTGATTAATGTGTTCTCGAAAACTCAATCGTCCTTGAGCAAGCGTTTTGTCCATTCTGTGCAGACAGAGATAATTTTGTCGACCTTTGAGCAAAGCGACGCGTGGGCTAACGCCAAGCGCCTCGCAAAGTTTAGGTATGTCGCGGTTGAATAACTGGTCTTGAAGTGTTTTGGTACCGGTGGATATCAGAATTCTATTACCAGATAAAAGCGCGGGCGTAAGATAAGCAAAGGTTTTTCCGGTTCCCGTACCCGCTTCGACGATGAGAGTACTGCGGTCGGCGAGGGCATCCTGGATCTTCTGCGCCATTTCCATTTGCTGTGGCCGAAAACTAAATCCGGAAATATTGTGTGAGAGTTTACCCTCTGGCCCTAAAATGTCACTCAGTTCCGTCATGAATAATGTTTTTCGTCCAGCAGTATGGTTATCAGGGTTAGCAACAGACAGGGCGGATTATACAGAGGCTTCTTTTTCCCAGTTCCCACCCTCTATCAAGCCTTCTTCTTTAGTCCATACAAGGTCGGAAACAATCTTGAACTTGGCGAGCGACATCGCGCCACGCTTATTGCGCTTGCTACTCTTGCTTTCATCAAGAGATTTTTCGACAACGCTACGAGCACATTCGAAAATTTCTACCGGCTCATATTCTTCGTCCATGATGACCAGTACGATACTGTCCCAGTCCTGATCCAGTTTTAATTGTCCTACGCGCTGTCCAGACTTCTTTTCATCAAAAACTGCGCGTCCCTTGATCTGAACTTTCTTTCCCTGGCGCTTTCCCCGACCAATCGCGTCGTAACCACCCGTTTTCTGGTCGCAGATTTCCAGGTCGAGTAGTTTGGCGGCATCGAACTCGGCAATTTCACTGCTAATACCCAAAGGCTTTCCAGTGGCACGGCGATACTCCGCAGCCAGGCGGCGCGCCTCAGTTATCAGTTTGTCGGTTGAATAAACGCCCATTAACAGTAATGACTTTTTCGGTTTGTCCAACTAATAATAACGGTAGAGTACTCAAAATCTGAAGAATGCTTGAGACTCACTCTATATAAAAGTGACAACTTGCTGATAAAGAAGAAATATAATCTATTAGCAATATTGCCCATTCGAACTGCCAAAGTCCAGCTTACGGGTATGCACGAATGAAGCCGCAATAGTAGCAATTTTAACCCGATGCGGGTAGAACCGAGTCGCTAAATAGTGAAAAAGATTGGGGTTATGGGCAAAATTCTTTGCGCCATTCCGAATTCCTGGCGTTTGTGTGTGACTGAGTAAAAAAGACATGGTAAGCTCTCGCGCATAATAAAGTCGTTGCAACGCACGGAAGCGAATCTGATAGCAATCCCTGTATTCGTTTTATAGCCATATCGATATCCGGCGTCATTCGACACTGATTGTCAATATCTGGAAATCTCTCACAATAAAAACTTTTTCAACAGAAACTGAGTCCATTCGTGATGTCGCAGTCTGTCATCACGAAAAAAAACAAGTTACAGGCAGATGGGGATGGGACAAACGCATTCAACAATGGCTTGCCAGGCAATGGTAAGGCTTAAACGCTTATGCGTCGTGGCATTGCTTGCCGTGGTCGGCGCGTGTTCGGAACCCTTGCCGGTATATCACCATAGTGATCAAGCTGAAACTCCTGCCGCCGACGGTATACTCATCAAATTTACCCATTCCACGGGAACAAGCAGCCGCGCACGCTCAGTGCAGGCGGCCGGTTTGACGGAACGCTCTCGTTTTTCGCTTGTACCGGGTTTAACGCTGGCAAGCGTGCAACCGGGATATACACTCAATGAAACGCTGAGTGAATTGGCTAAAGACCCAACTGTGGCATTCGCAGAACCGAATTATATTTATTCGATAAACGTGCTTCCCAACGATCCGCGCTTTGCACGGCAATACGGTCTGCACAATACCGGTCAAAATGGGGGAGTTGCTGACGCAGACATCGACGCGCCGGAGGCCTGGGATATCCAGACCGGTAATGATGTCGTTGTCGCGGTTATCGACACTGGAGTGGACTATAACCATCCCGATCTGGTTAATAATATCTGGACCAATCCAGGAGAGATTCCGGGTAACAACCGGGATGACGATGGCAACGGTTTTGTCGACGATGTACGCGGCTGGGATTTCGCGCTAAATAATAATAATCCTATGGATAACCATAATCATGGAACACATGTCGCGGGTATCATCGCTGCGAGAGGCAATAATGGTATTGGTGTCGCCGGGGTCAATTGGCGCGCGCGCATAATGCCACTAAAGTTTATGGATAACCAGGGCATAGGCACTACTGCGTCAGCAATACGTGCTATTGAGTACGCTGTGGCCAACGGTGCCAAGGTATCGAACAATAGCTGGGGTGGGACGAATTTCAGTCAGGCCTTGTATGATGCAATTCAAGCGGCCAATAGTGCGGGGCATGTGTTCGTAGCCGCTGCCGGCAACGATGGCGTAAACAGCGATACCAGTGGCTATTATCCTAGTACGTATAATTTGCCTAATATCATTTCGGTTGGCGCCTCCGATCAGAATGATCAGATCACCACTTTTTCAAATTTTGGTACACGCACTGTCGACCTGGTCGCCCCCGGAATGGGCATCGTCAGTACGGTTATACGCACCAATAATAACGGCTATCAGTTTATGACAGGGACTTCCATGTCTGCGCCCTATGTTACAGGTGCGATCTCACTCCTATATTCACAGAATCCTACGCTTTCTATCGCCCAGGTACGCAGCGCAATATTAAACACAGTCGACACTAAACCTGCGCTGAGCAACGTCGTGGGCAGTGGTGGGCGTCTGAATGTATTCAATGCGGTAAACAGTGTGCCTCAATCCGGTCCTATACCGATCAATCCTGTGCCCGCACCAACGCCTAATCCAGCACCAGTCAATCCGAGCGTGGTCAGAGTTTCTCCACAAAATGCGGAAGTACCGATTGGAGGGAGTTTCCGATTTACGGTTTCCGGTGGACAGGCGCCTTATACGTGGTCGGTAGGGAATTCCATTGTCGGAACCATAGATGCGCTTAGTGGCCAGTTCCAGGGATTAGCTGTAGGCAGCACTAGCATAACGGCTACAGATTCGTCAGGTAGTACCAGCGCGCCAGTGAATGTTACGGTTACAAATTTATTGATTAGGCCGGTTAATAAAACCAGTTTACAGCTGACTGAAGTGGCGACGTTTACCGTAAACGGTGGAGTAGGTCCGTACAACTGGAGCACCAGTAATACTGGCGTCGCCGAGATTTCCATCACTGGCGCACAAAATGAGACAGTAACCGTAACACCAGCGGCACAGGGCAGTTTTAGTCTCACAGCAAGCGATGCATCCGGTAATAGTGTTGCCAACCGTCTTACCGTGGTCGTCAGCCCGATGGCTTTGGACCCGGTTACCAGCAGCATACGCGTTGGAGGTTCGCTACAACTCAATGTTAGTGGTGGTACTTCCCCGTATTCATGGACAAGTTCGAATACATCTGTCGCTACAGTAGATGGTGGCGGGATAGTTACTGGAATCGCCGCGGGCTCGGTGACAATTACTGCCACAGATGCTTTAGGTACGCCACAGTCGGCACAGATTACTGTGGCAGCAAATACCACTCCGCTGGTTATCAATTCCCCGGCAAATACGGTCAATGTTGGGGCGACGCTGCAATTTAGTGCTAGCGGTGGAGTTAGGCCCTATTCCTGGGGTGTTGGCAATGTGGCACTGGCAAGTATAAATGGAACTGGTTTATTGACCGCGAACGCTGCAGGAACGGTGGCAGTAATCGTTACCGACTTTATTGGATCGGTGAGTCGTCAGACAATCACAATCAACGCAGCTCCACCGGCTACAGTTCATCACTAGCTTTAACCGTCTTTTGCATCTGAATTGACTCATAATGCATTAATGACAAGGAAAAATGAATTTAATGCCGTATAAGCAGTGTGGGTGTTACAATACATGACCATGTTAACACCAGATTCCAATCCCTATGAACTCCTGGGCGGTGAACCAGCCGTACGTCGCCTGGTGGATCGCTTTTATCAGTTAATGGATGAGCAGCCGGAAACCTTTGGCATACGTAAAATGCATGCTGAAGATTTGGCCTCTGCCAGAGAGAAGTTGTTTGAATTTCTATCGGGCTGGTTGGGTGGGCCACCGCTGTTCGTAAAGAAATATGGGCATCCGCGTTTGCGTGCGAGACATTTGCCTTTTTCCATTGGAAAGGAGGAGCGTGATCAGTGGTTGATGTGTATGAATCAGGCCATCGACGAACAGATTGAGAACGAAGATTTAAAAGCGCATCTGAAAGATGCCTTTTTCAGAACAGCGGATTTTATGCGGAATAGGGATATGTCGTTACCGCTTCAGTCCTAGGCGGTTGCTCTGAAGCGCGTTTCCTCGGTATCAAACTGCCCAATGCCTGCGACGTTTTCATAGGCCTGGGCAAATCGTGAACGTGCTTGTTCAGAGCCAGTAGGTGTTGAGGCTTCTTCAGTAGTTTTGTCTTTTGATTCCAGTGTCTGCTTGATTTCTTCTTGCTTTTCCTTAGTGATCTCCATACGCGCTTCAGAAGCCATACGTGCGGCTTCGATGGCCACAGACCGGTCCTGACCGGAAGGTTCAGCAGGGGCAATAGCTGCGGCGCGGATTTTCTGTGCTTTACGTAGAGTAGCTTCAGGGTCATTGGGTACTGGGCTGGTATCAATGCTTACATGACCGCCGACGGCATAACTTTTACCATCAGGGCCGCGCTTAGTTTCAAGGTTGATACCGCCTTTGGCATATTGCCCTGCAGCAGCCAGATGCGCGGCTTCATGCGCACGGACTTCACGGTCTCGACTTGCGAGTTCCTTTACTTCTTCAAGATCGTCTTCATCAAGTCCGGCGGGGTTGTCTACGGGTTTTTCACTTTGTTCCTGTGCGAGCGTGCCCTTGTTTTCATCCTTGCGCTGTTCGTCTCTTTGCTTGTAGTCCTTTGTATTTCGTCCGAGTTGGGCTTTCTGGCTAAGTAGTTCGCCAATCCCGGCGTTCTGCTGATCCTGTTGTTGTGTGTTGGGTTTGTTTTCGCTATTGGCGGTATTTTGCGTGGAATTAATGCGCGTCAGCGACTCCGCCTGCGCTACAGGCGTCGCATTGGGTTGCAGCCCCGGAGCTGAATGCCCCTGATGGGTGGTCTGCAAATAACTAGAACTGACGTTCGCTATGTTCATTTCACACTTTTCCGGGTGTCTCACAACCTTATTCGTCCAATGAAGCCAAAGTTTTAGCAAATCAATCTCATTTTATGTGCGAACTGTATCTTAATAAATTTTTTGACTATATCTATAACATATCCTTTCGCAAAGGAATTCTGCCGAAAGTGAACCTAAAGACGCGTGTACGGGATGTCGATGACTCGGGAAGAAAATTACAGCTTCAAGGATTTGAATATGCCCATTACTGCGCGGGAATTTACTGCAGATATTGAGGATTTTGTTCATATACCATCCGTGTGTCTGCGGATTAATGAAATGGCAAACAATCCACGTTTCTCTGCAATCGACATGGCCAACGAAATCGCCAAAGACCCTATGACGATGGCGAGAGTGATGCGCATGGCCAATAGTCCTTATTATCATTTCCCCGCAAAAGTGGATAATTTAACTCGCGCCATCACTATTATTGGAACGCAGGATTTGCAGGATATGTTGTTAATGGTCGCCTTACGCGCTGCCACGGAACAAAGCCAGCCAACGCTCATAGACCTCGATAACTATTGGAAACACTCATTGTTTGTAGGTCTGATGGCAAAGCGACTTGCGGGTATGATTAGCACGCCAGTGTTGGGGCGTGACCGTCTTTTTGTCGCCGGCGTTTTACATGAATTCGGCCGCATCGTTTTCGCGCAAAAGATTCCAGAACTTTTCAAGGTCATGTTAAACCGCGCGATGAATCAGCAAGAACCATTTTATGAAATAGAGCGTTTGGTTTTCGGTATTGATCATACGGAGATTTCCTTAGAAATTATGAATCGTTGGCTGTACCCCGCGCGATTGTCTACCGTTATCCGGTATCAACACCATCCTGTGCGAGCGGGTGACCAGCGATTGGAAGCGTCTTTGTTGTTATTGGCCGATCATGCCAGCGCCATTGCGGGTTTGCCTGGCATAGGAGAAGACGGGCAAACAGAAGAACTTGCGCGTGCAATGCAGTTCTGTGGCGTTACCGAACGTTTAATGGATGATGCTATCGAGTTGGCTAGAAATGATTACTTCGAATTACTACCGGTATTTATGCAACGGAAAACTGCCTGATTATTGACGAATGCTAGCTCCTCCCACAACCAAAAGAGGTCCATAATAACTTTTCGGGCACCTTTGCAAGCTTGGGCTGTCTCCTACACATGGCATGGATTTTTTTACTTATCCATGATCTAATGGCTGACCAATTTTAGATTGATACACAATCACAAAGGAAATAATGATGGGTTTGAGAATTTTTTGCCTGGTGTGCTTATTTGGCATTTCATCCGTAGCGTTTGCTGCCGGGCTCAAAACAGATAAAGAACGATTGAGTTACACCTTGGGTGTTCAGGTTGCAGAGCAATACAAGGCAAATGGAATTGACATCGACCCCGGTGTTTTTGTTGGCGCGGTGAAAGATATCTTAGGTGACAAACAACCAAAAATGACCCGCGATGAGATGATACAGGCGATACAGAAACTTCAGCAGGAACAGGCCAACCACATGAAGAAGGTTGCCGATGAAAACCTCAAGAAAGGTGAAAAGTTTCTCGCAGACAACAAAAAGAAAGATGGTGTAATAGTGTTACCCAGCGGCGTTCAATATAGCGTCGAGAAGAAAGGTGACGGTAAGCGACCTGGTTTAGATAATAGCGTTGTTGCACATTACCGCGGAACATTAATAGATGGTTCCGAGTTCGACAGTTCATATTCACGTGGACGTCCAGCGACATTCCCCGTCAGTGGCGTTATCAAAGGTTGGCAGGAAATATTGCAACTCATGCAGGTTGGCGCGAAATGGAAAGTCTTTATTCCGGCCAGTATGGGTTACGGTGAGCGAGGAGCCGGACCTAATATCGGTCCAAATGAGACTCTCGTATTTGATATAGAACTCATCGACATCAAATAAGAAAAAGGCGCCTAAGGCGCCTTTTTTTATCGTTGTACGGTTACCACAACATTCTCGGTAGCCTGGCCAACCCAGGTTTCGTTCCCCTTTTTTAAACGCCATTGGAAGTTATAGATACCAGGATCTAACGGAGCGATTACTTTGAAAGTAAAAGATTTCAATTGGCCACTATGAACCACCTCGTTGTCGTGCAATTCAACACGTGAAACTGACCATACAATATCCGCCTTAGTGTCTAGTGCTTCGAGATGATAGATATCGGGTAACCAGGGTTGGCTACCGGTATTTTTAAACGTGATAGTGATTGGATAAATCTCGCCACTATTAAAAATGGTGAAGGGTGCTGTTGAGTGTTGCAGATTAGGTAGAACCTGGTGCATAAATTCTGCGTCCAGCTCTCTGGTCCCTTGGGTTACCGTTACGACGCTTACCGGAGTCGGTTCACCAATCCAGTCTTTTCGATTCTTTTTTAAGCGCCATTGTAAGGCATAGTTACCAGGATCTGTGGGGGCAGCAATTTCGAATCGAAATGACGCAATCTCTCCAGGAGGGACGACCTCATTGTCGCGCATGGAAACCAATTTATTACCCCAAGCCTTTTCATCACTACCGGTTATGCCTAGACGATAACCATCATCATTGTTCCAGACATATTTTCCATCGTTGCGGAATTGCACGATGATCATGTATTTTTCACCCGCATTCATATTTTCAGGTACGACCTGCGAAATAAATCTGACCTGATTTGATGCACTTTCAACGACGATTTGTTCTGAGGCCGTTGCTGGGGAGATTTCTTTCTGTTCCTGCTTAAGTCGCCAGTCAATCAGGTAGATGCCACTTCTTGAGGGGCCATTTACACGTAATTTGATATTTTCCGTTTGCCCCGGTTTGATTTTGAAGTTACCAAGACTTATTGCCTGATCGGGCCAGGCACGTTGATTTGTATTGAACAGCATTTCAACCCCATTTTGGCTGGACAGAGTTTCTGTTCCGTCGTTCCTGATTCTTAGATCGGCGACTATGCCTTGACCAGTATTCAATATCTTGGGGATCTCTGCACGAAGTATCGTTGCCGCAAAGTTTTCATCGGCATATGACAAGGCGATGAAAGGATTCGACAAAAGCAGAATTGCCAGAAGGTAGCGCATATGTCCCGTACGTCCTAACCCACACAGTTTTAAAGTGGAAATATCAATTCAAGATGTATTCCGTTTTACACCGGCGAAATACCACAGAATGCGACTTTTCCCTTGGTTTGGCCTTGAAATCATTGGATAACAACTTGTCATTATGTGATCCGGTTGGCATTTTTCGGCGTTAGCTATCCATTTTTTCCTGTCGACACCCTTCCCGTAAGCACAATGAAACGGGGCGTCAAAAGTGGCCAAACATACGGGAAAAAGTATAGCAATTATTGCGTCTATTGCCTTAGCGACGTCAGTAGGGCAGGCGGCTGAAATCCTAGCCACAAAACAGACATCGCATTGGAAGTTACAGGATTCGCTTTGGGAAGCGGCCTATTTGGTCACGCATATTGCCGACTGGGGACAGACCAGAGATATAGCCATGAACTGTGGCGATGGTAGCTATGTTGAGATGAATCCGCTAATAGGCAGTTGTCCGCGTATGGCCAGGGTCAACGGCTACTTTTTGGCGACAGCATTATTACATGTAGGGGCGAGTGCGATGTTGCCTGCTCGCTATCGTCGGTTTTTTCAGACATCGACTATGGTGATGGAGCTAGGATATATCACTAACAACTACAATATCGGGCTTAGGGTTAACTTCTAAGTTTGTTTTATTAGACCGAGATCACCTTTACCAATACCACGGTAATATTGTCTCTACCACCGCCATTATTTGCCGCAGCGACCAGGTTTTGCAGGGTTTGCTGCAGGTCAGACTCACCATGGAGCAGAATTGAGGCAATATCTGCTTCGCTAACCATATCGGTCAGTCCGTCAGAACACATCAGAAACAGATCACCCGCATACACAGGTTCGACATAGATATCAGCCGGGGTGTCATTCATATGGCCGACGGCGAGATAGATTGCATTGCTTGGCAGTGGTGTCTGCTCATCCGTCGGTAATCCCATATCAATTCGCTCCTGCATGACCGAATGATCTCGGGTAACACGCCTGAGCTGAACGTCGCGAAACAGGTAGCTGCGACTATCGCCTACATGTCCTATGACAAAATTTCCCTTGTCAAAGGTGAGTACTTCGGCGGTACAGCCCATGCCTGCGGCATCGGGGTTAATTGTTCCGTATTTTGCAATATGTCGATTGGCGTTCTCGAAACAATCACTAACGGTTTGCCGGTAGTCTACTTCGCAATCCTGTACTTTGAGAAACTCGGTCTCGCAGCATTTTACGAAAATATGACTGGCGACCTCTCCGGCTGCCGCTCCGCCAACGCCGTCAGCAACGGCAAAAAGTTTAAGGTCGCTTCGAACCAGGAACTCATCTTCGTTATCATCTCGAAGTCGTCCGACGTCGCTAAGGGCCACCACATGTGTCTTCATTGTTAAACGTTTTCTCTGGTTAAGCTCACCGGGAATTTACTGCATTTTTCTCGGGATTACCATGCCACAGCGCATTGCAGGGTGTCGAGACGGGGATCATGAAGTTCGATCGCCTCTTGGGTAAGGCGTATGTAACTGGGTTTGTCCAGCCAATCGCCAACAACGGCGCGCATTCCCAAACCTTCGTCCAGCTTGAATTCGTGTATGGCAGGACGATGGGTATGGCCGTGTATCATGCGTTGAACCCCAGATTGTTTCAAGTAAGAAAGCACCGTAGTGGTATTGGCGTCCATGATTTCTGTAGATTTTTCAGCATTTTGCATGCGACTTTGGGCGCGGGCCTGTGTTGCCATGGCGATGCGTTCAGCAATCTCGCGTTGCAAAAATTCCGCTATCCATTGCGGATTGCGGACTTGCTGGCGAAATGCCATATAGTCCAGATCATCTGTGCACAACAAGTCACCATGAAGCAATAAGACTTCTTTCCCATACAACATGATGACTTCCGTTTCTGATAAGGCTTTTGCGCCTATCATATCCAGGAACCTTTCACCGACGAGAAAATCTCGATTTCCCGCCTGAAAATAAACGGGAATACACGCTGAAAGATTCTTAATCTGACCAAGAAGGGGAGAGATTTGCGGTGGAATAGCGTCGTCTCCCAGCCATACCTCGAAAAAATCCCCGAGAATATAGAGTGCTTCTGCGTCGTCGGCGATATCGGAGAGAAATTTGACAAAAGCGGACACGCGTTCAGGCGTGTCCACCGACAAATGTAGATCAGCAATGATATAGGTAGCCACGATACGGTTAGTCGACTATGGTCGCTTTTTCAATAATGACGGCCTCTACAGGAACGTCCTTGCCAAATTGTCCGCCCGGCCCAGTGCGGCTGCGGCGTATCTTGTCCACAACGTCCATGCCTTCGACGACTTTGCCAAATACCGCATATCCCCAGCCACGGGATGTCTGGGCACGAAAGTCGAGAAAGTTGTTATTGACCACGTTGATGAAAAATTGCGCTGTGGCCGATTGGGGGTCTGCAGTACGCGCCATTGCAATCGTGCCGCGATTATTACGCAGCCCGTTATTAGCCTCATTTTTTATAGGGGCGCGCACGTCTTTTTGGACAAATTTTTCGGTAAAGCCACCACCCTGGATCATGAAATTTGATATGACGCGATGAAAAATAGTCCCGTCGTAGAAACCGCTACGGACGTATTCGAGAAAGTTTTCAACGCTGACTGGGGCTTTAGCGGGATTGAGTTCGAGTAGAATATCCCCCACATTGGTCTTGAGTTTAACGCGAGGCACCTTGTCTTCGGCGAATAAAGGCATGCTGAAACTAATAAGGGCGATGAAAACGAGTAATAGTCGTCGGTTCATGGTATTTATTCACTCTCCAAAGTCGGTGAAAAAGGATATCGTAAAAGGATTGCGATGTTTAATATAATGTTTTTTCAAATTGTCCGAAAGAGATTGTAACAGAATTGGCCGCTTATTCAGCACGAACCCGCCAACAGCGTCGACGTAGAATCATTCGAATTGCTTTGCTGGCGTCCGCGATACTCACGGTAATTTACTTCGCTGTTCTCGATTTTCTGATTACGTCCCATTTTGAGGGATCACGCTGGCAAGTGCCGTCTCGCGTATATGCGCGCCCGCTAGAGCTCTATTCACAACAGAAGATAGACGCTGCTGACATTGTTTCGGAATTGTCGCTGCTGAGCTACAAACGCGTTTCCTATATGCGAAATCCGGGGGAATTTGCAGTATCTCAAAATTTTTTGGATATCTATTTGCGCAAATTCAGTTTCTGGGATGGTGATGAACCGAAGCGTAAAGTTCGCGTAGTACTCAATGACGAACAGATAAGTCATATTGTCGATCTGCAAACCGATGAGAATATCGATATTTTGCGACTTGAGCCGATGTTTATCGGCGCTATTTATCCCCGTCAAAAAGAAGATCGCGTATTGGTGTCACTCAAGGAAGTACCGGAGTCGCTAAAGCAGACATTGTTGTTGGTGGAGGACAAGTCATTCTATGAACACAATGGAATCTCGATCAAATCTATCTTGCGGGCATTGTGGGT
Source organism: Gammaproteobacteria bacterium (assembly GCA_029881255.1). Taxonomy (NCBI): domain Bacteria; kingdom Pseudomonadati; phylum Pseudomonadota; class Gammaproteobacteria; species Gammaproteobacteria bacterium. The sequence goes on from JAOUMY010000004.1 coordinate 237,793, forward strand.
AAACATACAAGCTGGGGAGAAGGTCCAGGGTGGAAGCACTATCACACAACAATTGGTGAAGAACTTCTATCTTTCGAGCACCAAATCGTATTTTCGAAAGATCAATGAAGCTTTTATGTCATTGCTACTGGAGCTGCATTATGAAAAAGATGAAATTCTAGAAGCCTATATTAACGAGATATATCTCGGGCAAGAGGGAAGTCGATCGATACATGGTTTTGGACTGGCCAGTCAGTTCTATTTTTCAAAATCTCTTACGGATCTTGGCGAACAAGAGATAGCCTTGCTCGTCGCCTTGGTAAAAGGTGCCTCTTTTTACGATCCTCGACGTCATTCCCAACGCGCTCTGGAACGCCGCAATCTCATATTGCAAACGCTGTACGCTAACAAACCGCTGGAAAAAAATCGACTAAAACTCTTGCAGTCTTTGCCACTGGGCGTGACCGAGGAAAAACCAAGCGGCGTTACACCGTTTCCTGCGTTTATCGATGTAGTGAAACGTCAATTGGTAAGAGATTATGACGAGAAAGATTTGCATTCTGAAGGTCTAAGAATTTTTACGACTCTGGACCCGCTTGTTCAGCGACGTGCAGAGGCCAGCTTTAATCGCGATGTGACGGCACTAGAGCGCATCTATCAGTTAAAGAGCGGTGAACTGGAAACTGCGGCGGTAATTAGTCGTCGACATTCCGCTGAAATACAGGCAGTTATTGGCGGCAGTCGTTCCGGTTTTGCGGGATTAAATAGAGCGGTCGCGATTGATCGCTCAATTGGCTCGCTTGTTAAGCCAGTGATCTATTTGCATGCGCTTGAGACCCCGGAGAAATACCATCTTGCAAGCATGCTGGAAGATGCACCGGTAGAAGTACAGATGGACAGGGAAACCATCTGGGCGCCAAAAAACTATGACAATGTGTCGCACGGATCAATACCAATGTATGCGGCATTAGCCCAATCATACAATCTCGCTGCAGTAAAACTCGGATTGGAATTGGGAGTGGATTCGATTAATGAGACCTTGCATCGAATGGGTATCAGTCAGCCACTGGATTCCTATCCAGCGAATTTATTGGGAGCAATAGACTTGTCACCTATGCAGGTGGCGCAATTGTTTCAAACTTTGGCTGATAGCGGGTATCTAACGCCTCTGCGAGCTATTCGTTCGGTGACTACCGGCGACGGCAGACCGCTAAGTCGTTACGATATAGAAACCAAAAAGGTGGTTGCAGACGAGCAAGCATTTATGATGCATGTTGCGCTGCAAAACGTCGTAAAGACAGGTACCGCTTCGGCGCTGAATAAGATTGTCAGCAGTGATCTGAATGTCGCAGGGAAAACCGGTACAACGAATGATAAAAGGGATAGCTGGTTTGCTGGATATGGCAATGAGTTTGTTGGTGTTGTGTGGCTCGGGCGGGACGATTTTCAATCGACCCCATTTAGTGGCTCCACAGGCGCAATGAGGCTGTGGGGTGGTATCATGAGTCAGTTGGAAAAAACACCACTACAATTGGAAGCCCCACTCAATATTGAGTTTGTTACGTTTGATCCCGAAGACGGCAAACGACTAAAATCCAGTTGTTATTACGGGGTGGATATTCCAGTAGTGAAGGGTAGTGTAAATCTTGAGGAATCAGCCTGTTTAAAAGGCAATATAATTGATAGGACCAGAAGTTGGATACAAAAGCTTTTTTAATAGTCGTTGTGTTATTTGTTTTACTGACGTCTTGTGCCGGATTACCGGAAAAGTCCACGGAAGAAGTTACACCACAGCACGCACCCACGCAAAAGGATGCCTTTACGCAATTCAAACGGGAATCGGATAGAGACTCGTCTCAAGGTCGGCCGGACGACAGCATACGTAAGCTAGTTCGAGACGCGCAAACTGCGGAGCGTCAAGGTGACATAGACAAGGCTATCTCAATAGTCGAGCGAGCGATTCGCATACAGCCTCAAAATGCCTATTTATGGTATCAACTGGCGCAGTTGCAGTATGAAAAAGGGAATTATACCAAAGCCATTCAACTGGCTCGGCGTTCAGACAGTTTTGCCGGCAGCGATATGCAGCAAAGAGAGTTAAATCGACAGTTGATAGCGCAGATTGAGAGTGGTTTGGCGAGCCCCTGATCTTCCAATATTCTTATTTTCTGGCGTTTTTGATGAACTCTATCGCGTTTGCAACCGCAGTTTGAACTTTGTGCAATGTTTCATTTCGTTCTTCTGGGGATAGATAAAAAAAGAAGTCCACTTCGTGTCGAAAATAGCGAGGCGGCAGGTGATTGAGTGCGACACAGGCGATGTCCGAAAGCACACTGTCGTCACGCAGTTTCCCAGACTGGCGTTTTACCTCTTCAAAAACCAGTGTTTCATAATAGTTTCTGACAGAATCAAATGGCATGGAAATTTTTCCCCTCGCTATTTACACTTCTTTATCGGCTGGGCGGTTTTGGAGCTTTACCTCATAACCCTGATATAAAGGGCAAATTTCCTGGCTAGAAAATGGCATAGTTAGGCCTTCTGAAGGTCACGAGTAGATTCGGAGAACCATGCGAAACGGAATTCCCAGCATAAAACAGGTAATGACATCTTTTCCGTACTGGATATCAAACGATACCACCGTACAGCAGGCGCTACTGCTAATGAAGGAAAAGGGGATTCATCACCTGCCGATTAAAAATGAAAATGAACTCGTTGGTGTGATTACCAGAAAAGACATAGAAAAGTTTTTGCATTACCAGGAAAACGAAATCGAAGCGGCGAAGCAGCAGACCGTAACCGATTTGTATATCAAGAATCCATATATCGTCGATATCAATGAGCCGCTCGATAATGTGCTGATGCACATGGCGCATTCACATATCGGCTCAGTATTGGTGACAAGAAACGGCAGATTGGCCGGGGTATTTACCACCAATGATGCATGTCGAACATTCGGCGAATTTCTACGCGAGCGTTACCGACCCAGCCCAGGCGACGATGTCGCCTGAACCGAAAAGGATTTAACACCAGCAGTAATTATCGCAACCAAGCTCAACGATATTCTGCTTGCCATAAACTACCGCAGCGTGTGATGAGACACATGACTGGCATTTTGGTGTTTCACTCAGTTCATTGTGTACTACAGCAGTAATACGGTTTTCTTCCAGTTTGATAATTTCAGTCCAATATGTCCTGTCGCCGTCTACGATTTTTACGTAGCAACCTGGCCCTAAATTGGATATTTCTGATTCTGAAGGGGGCGGAGTATTGATGTTATTAAGCACGTTATCATGTCCTGGCACCCTTCCCACGCCAATGATTATTACTATTATGTATATGAAAATAGACGGGTACTTAGCGCTTGGCAACTAAAAATAACTTATGACGACCAATAAAACGCAATAGGGTCATGAGAAAAATACCGAGTAGCATGCTAGGAAACTCTATGCTGCAACACCACCAGCGTTTGGGTTTAGGGCTGGCTAGCTGGTCAGCGGGGAAATCATCGGTAGTAGTTGAGTAAAGCACTTCGGTGTTATTTGATCCTGAGAGAGCTTCACCAAGCAATATAAGCTGTTCATTTCTGACGCCGAACGTAATCTTGCTGGTGTTTGTGTATCCACTAAGATAGGAAGAATACGTCAGCGCACCCCGGCCTGATTTGTTTGGATCAAGTCGCATGATGAAGCCACTCGACTTCTGAGCGCATTGATCACCACATTCACGTTTACTCAGTGTTGCCTTGAGCGAGGTAGCAAAGTCATCAGAAAAGGTAATTCCAGAGACATAAATTTGGTCTTTAAACCACGCAATATGTGTTGGGGCTTCGTCTGAACTGCCCCCGTAAAGCGTAGAGTAGTAAGGTTGTTGGTGGTCGACATGGTCTATCATCGTAATGAAGATGTCAGTGTGGCTGCGATCGGGCGTATTGCAGGCCAATTTCTCCATCGCGCAAAACTTAGCAATAGGAGATCCTGAAACAGGAAAATCTGCAGAACCGGTTTCGCCGGTAGCAATGGTTTGGCCGATATCACTTACACTAATACGGCGCACGCTGTCGTAACCGCTGCCGCCCAGATAACTACTGTAAACCAGGCCGTTGTCTTCTCCGCCAAGATCGAATAAGGCGATAAACCCATCATACTCACCCTGAAGCCGGTCGTAGCTGGGAAAACTTAAAGGGAGATCATTGGAATCAGTTTCTCCTCCGAGGTGTACGCGACCTAAATAGTCTAAGGCGATGGTGTGGATGCTGTCGTATGATTGGCCGCCAAAATAGCTGCTGTATACCAGTGAAAACTGCCCGAGCTTGTTATCGATTTTACTCAAAAAGCCATTCGCATTATTACAGATGCCAACCTCTGAGCAAGATGCGGTTAGTGCGTTAGAGGTGGTTGGGAAATCCGTTGAGCGGGTTTCTCCTACAACATAGATATTGGACAGGCTGTCAACAGCAATGGCGTGCGCGTAATCTGTACCACTGCCGCCTAGATAGGCGGCTGTAAGAATGTTTCCAGTGGGAGTGATTTTGGTTATGTAGCCGTCCCAGTCCCCCTGATAGGGATAGGCGTCTTCTGTGACAGGTAAGTCGCTGGAATTCGTTTCAATTGCGATATAAATATCGCCACTAGCGTCCACCACTGCGCCGCGAGCGATATCCTGCCCACTTCCTGCAATGAAGAAAATGCTTTTCGCTTGCTGTGTATCGTTATCCCATTTTATGACGAAGACATCGCTGTCTTGCGTTGTTTTAGATGGTCGTGACTCGATCAAATCCGTTGAATAGGTACTGCCGACGAAATAGACGCTGCCGCTTTCGGCGGTGAGGACAATGGTTGAATAATCCGTTTGGCTACCGCCAATGGTAGCGGCCATAGACGAGGCGCAATAAATTGCCGCGGCAAAGACTGGCAGTAATCTGCCTGCTTTTGTTGTTGGCATCGTGTTCTTCCCACTTGTGACGGATGACAATATTTGTTTTGGTATGGTGGATACCTGGTTATGTATCGGCCGGGCCGAAGAGTCGATCCAGTTTTTTCAAGTCCTCCAGGTCGAGTTCTCCGGCAATTGCCTTCAGCTCTAACAATGCATACAGATACTTGAAACGTTGATTAATATAGTCGCGTTTGGTTTCAAAATACTGCTGCTGAGCATTGAGTAAATCCAGATTAGTGCGGATGCCGACCTCAAGGCCTTTTTGCGTGGCTTCCATTGCGCTTTGGGATGACTTCACCGCCTGGGACAGCGCATCCAGACGCGCATAGCCATCTATAACGCTGAGATAGGTGGTTTGAGTCCTGATTTCGACATCGCGCGCCATTTGTTCTTGCAGAAAGCGTTGGCGTTCCCGTTGGGCCACAGCCTGACGCAGCTTGCTGGAGGTAGCACCCCCGGAAAATATGGGCATCTCGAATTGAAGAGTAGCGGACGCCTCGTTACGTGTCTGATCACTTCCAAATGAAAGTCCTTCGTAATATGACAACGCGCCGACCAATTCGAGCTGTGGCAGAAACTCTGACCGAACCGCATTGACGTGTTGACTTGCCTGTTGCAAAGACAGCATGGATTTTCGTAAATCGGCATTATTACTTTCCGATTTCGTCTTCCAGCCGTTGATATTGTCGTTGTCCAATTTGGGCAATACATTGTCTTCGCGAAGCGGAAAGGGAGTATAGACGCTACCCGTAATCAAACGCATGTTTTCCCTTGCAGACGACAAGCGACTTCGTGCTTCAATTTCGTCCGAACTGGCCAAATCAAATCTGGCCTGGGCTTCCAGTTTGTCTGTAATCGTATTCGTTCCCAACTGAAAGCTGAGATTCGCTTTATCGAGACTCCTGAGAAAGGCATTCTTGCGTGCAACGGCTACGGACAGATTCTCAGTTTCACGCAAATTTTCGAAGTAAATACTGGCGATTCGCAGTATAAGGTTTTGTTCCGCGAGCTTCAGGTTTAGCTCACTCAACTGCTGGTTGATAGCATCACGGCGATAGCCAAAGTATCGGTCCACTCGTAAAACGGGCTGGCGCAGTTGCAGAGTCGCGCCTCGGCTTTTGAAGTCCCGTTCAAAGTCACTCAGGCTGGAACCCGGAGCATAATCCACCTGGTTGCGGTTGTAGGCGTAATTTGCCGATAGTCTGACGTCAGGGAGTAATTGGGAGTTATAAAGACTCCCACTAGCATGTAGCGCATCCGCGTCAAATCTTTCCGCAGCGTAGGTAGCGTCATTACTAAGTGCGAGTTGGTAGATATCCAGCAATCCTCTGGAGGAAGTGTTTGTGGCATGAGCGGAAGACAGGAATGTCAGAAAAAAAACGCTACTGCTTACAAGTAATTTTTTAGACATAAACGACTTCAAGTATGGATTATTTCGGCTTGTAGAAATAATAACATAGTGGGAAAATGCATGACTAACCAAATATGCGTTACGGAAATTTTGACTACACAGTGTCCACCACGCTTTAAATGCCTCACGGCATTAATAACGACGGGAGCATCGTGCGGATTACCGCAAAATGGAAGACATACTCAATAACCCGGCAGCGCAGGGGGGGATAATTCCCTTTATTGCCGCCTTTATGACATCTTTACTGTTAGTGCGCATTTGGCGGCTATATGGATTTGCCGTCTTGATCGCCTTGCTGTCTATGGTTGCTTTAACTACCGGTATTCAATTTGACCCGCTGACGTCTACTCGAAAAATTGTACTGCTCGCCATCTTCGCGCCTTTTGTTGGTATTGCCCTGGAATATTTGCATCCAGCTAAGCGCATACATAGGGGAGTGGCGGTCGTTTTTGGCGTTGCCGCGCCCTTATGGTTGTTGTGGCCATACCTGATGCGCCAGGAAACCTTGCCTATGATATCTATTGGGGGAGGTATGGTGGTATTCAGTTTATGGATGACGCTAGGTTTTGTGTCGTTAAAACAAGTCAGTTCACTAGCGGGCATGTCAGCTTTGTCTGCCGCAGGATTTGGCGTTGGTGGAGCTGCACTGTTGGGTGCCTCTGCTTTTTTAGGACAAATGGGGATTTCTATCGGAGTAGGCGGCTTGGCTGTGATTAGTACTCTACTGTTAAGTCATCACAATAGTAATGCCAGATTTATTGAACTATTGTTTGCCGGAGTTGTTATATCACTGATTGGTGTCGCGGCGGTGATCTACGCCAGTATGCCTTGGTATGTCTTAATTGTGTTGGCCACAATACCAATACTTGCGCGCATAGGATTGGCGAATGATCAGGCGCCATGGTTGAGAGCGGTTATATGGTTCGGTTTTTGTATGGTCCCTGCGCTGGTCGCAATTGGACTTAGCTGGAAGGCGGCAGGGTCGGTGCCATTTTAAAAAGTATTTTCTATTTGTTGAAACTATATCTAAGGAGAATGTAATGCGTAAAACCATATTGGGCTTTTTGTTGGCGACACTTCCCGTAGCATCTATGGCGGCGTCTTATCAGTTAGATCCGACCCATACCTATCCGAACTTCACCATTAATCACTTGGGATTTTCTACCATGAATGGAACGTTTCTGGAAACAGCAGGAAGTTTCGAAATGGACCAGGATAAGGGCACTGGCTCCGTACAGGTCACTATCAAGGCAGATTCTATTTTTACCGGTTTCAAAAAGCGTGATGACCACCTGCGCTCACCGGATTTTTTCAATGTTGGTGAATTCCCTGAGATCACTTTTAAATCAACCTCAGTAAAATTTAGTGGAAAAGACAAGGCAACAGTGAATGGTAAACTTACCATCATGGGTGTAACTAAAGACGTGACTCTGGACGTCGATGCGATCCATTGTGGTCCACACCCGTTCAACAAGAAAGAAACCTGTGGCTTTAACGCAACAACAAGCGTTATGCGTTCTGATTTCGGCATCAAGTACGGTGTACCAGCGATTGGCGATCATGTCTCCATTCGTCTTGAAGCTGAAGGTGTATTGCAGTAATAGAAAGTATTGAGAAAAGGGTGGCTCGCGCCACCCTTTTTTATTTCACCAATTCGCCGTCTTTGATAAGGACCGGTGTTCCCGCTGGAACGGTATCAAACAATGTGATCACGTCTTTATTACGCATTTTGACGCAACCGTGAGAGGAGGGAATACCCATCTCATCCTCATCTGGACAACCGTGTATATAGACATAGCGACGCATGGTATCAACGTCACCCAGGCGATTAAATCCAGGTTCCAGACCGCTAAGCCACATAATACGCGTTAAGATCCAGTCGCGTTTTGGATGGAGTTCGCGCATGGATGGCGTATATATTTCCCCGGTCGGACGACGTCCAACGAATACCGTATTAGGCGCGGCCCCGGCGCCTACTTTTGCGCGTATGATATGTCGGCCGCGAGGGGTTTGTTCACTACCGAATTTTTCGCCCACGCCTTTTTTACCTGTAGCGATTCGAAATGTTTTGTGAACCGACTCGTTCAAGAAAAGTGTGAGTGTTTGATTGGGAACGTCAACTTCGATGCGATACATCACTTCCACCACTGCTTTCCCGCAAAACGTCTTCGTGAAAGACGGAGATGGCGTTGCACAGGTTGGGGTTTATTGACGTCAAACGGGTAGTGGCGATGGTTCGGTAATTTGCGCTTATCGTGTAAACAATCAACCGACAATTCTCTCAAGCATTGTATAGTCACGACCAGTCCTTATAGGGATGTTTGACCAAACAAACATTGTAGTAACGAGTATCGTGCGAGACATCTTCACCTGCCCAATCGGGTACAGAAAACGTTTCCTGTTCATCTTCTAATTCTATCTCGGCAACGACCAATCCTGCATTGTCACCCTCAAATACATCCACTTCCCATGTGTTACCTTCAAATTCGACAAAGTGTCGGACCTTCTCGATAAGGGGTTTGCGACACAATTGATCTAACATCTCCTCGGCATCCGATACGGGAATTTCATATTCGTATTCGTGTCGCTGAATTCCAAGCGTGGCGCTCTTGATATTCAGAAACGCGCGGTCATTTTCGAGGCGCACACGTATCGAGGCCTTGTCATCGTTTCCCATATAACCCTGACGGAAACGGGACGAAGCAGTGGCCTGTGCTTTCCAGCCATCATGGATTACGGTAAATTTACGTTCTATCTCTTTTGCCATGCGATCAACCATGAGGTATTCAAACTGCCTGTATGGTAGCACAGGCCTAGAGCGGCGAAAATTCGACTAGTAGAAAAGATATGCAATTTCAAGACTCATCAGAACCCGTCCGTCTGGATAAATGGTTGTGGGCGGCGCGTTTCTACAAGACACGTTCTCTGGCGACTGAAGCCATCAGTGGCGGTAAGGTGCATGTGGATGGCGATCGCGTGAAACCGAGCAAGAAAGTCGGGCTGGGCGCCAAGCTGGAGATTACGCAAGGTGAATTTGTCACCATTGTAACGGTGAAACGCCTACTGGAAAAACGTGGACCGGCGAGCGTCGCGTTAACCATGTATGAGGAAACAGAAGAAAGTCGTGTTAAACGCGAAGCGCTGCAGCAACATCAAAAATACACGCGTATGGGTTTACAGAGCGAGGGACGACCGGATAAAAAAGGGCGACGTCAAATTCGCCGTATGAAATATGGTGATTAGTAAGAGTATCCGGCAGACATAAACGCTGTCAGACTGACACTGCTTACAGGCTGAACATCCGTACTACTGCCGATAATCTGAGCCATACCTTTGCCTATAGAGCCGTTTAGGCCGATAGTAAGTGAGGATGAGCGGGTAAAGCTGCTTACACTCATACTACCCCCATACATATCGATGTGTTCCTGAAAGTAGTATGCGCCTGGAACGTTCATTTCTGGTGTATTGGCGAAGTTTGTATAGGTACCGAGGCGTACAGCGAGTGTATCGTTTAGATAGAGCTCCATACCTCCGGCGAAATTTATCGTGGGTTTGGCGTAATTGATGGGAGAATAGTAGTTGATGCTGCCCGTGAGTAATAGTGCGCTATTGACAAACCACGTTCCTCCCAGTCCAACTTCGAACGGAAACATTCGATCCGATGTGTAGGCACCTTTTTGACGGATTAAGACACCCTTTGCACAACTTTCGCTATCAGTGAGACCTTGATAAGTGCTCGCGCAGGAGTCTTGTCTTTTTAATGATGAATGGACTAAGGATGTCGCGGAAAAAGTGAGTCCCAGACTGACTTTGTCTAGAGGCGTATACATGATTCCAATTATAGGTTTATAACCATATTCTTCCGTGGCGAAATAACCATTTTCCCAGTGAAATTCGTTTGCATCTGTAAATTCGAATATCTGATTGAAAATTTGCTCCTGTTCTCGTGCATAGGCATAAATTGTCATGCCTAAGGAAAGATTTTTGGTGATAAACCTGGCGTAAGATGGGCCGACCACATAGGTTTGATCCTGATTGTTAAAATTTATCGTGAATTTGTCGTTTACACCGGGAATGTTTAAAAATGTCTGGTCCTGATCTTCCAATGCGGAGTCTATTACCGCGTAGGAAAAACCCAGGGTTCCACCCGCAAACGGTTGTGTAACGCCAAAAAAATTAGGAACTAACATAGTCGAAGTACGAACCCAGTCGGAGCCGCCCAATACGCCTTGATAGGCGGTGCGGGTAATGTGATAGGCGTTCATGCTCGCAGATAGATTGCTGCTATTGCTATAGACGATGCCAGATGGATTGTAATACAAACCAGACGGGTCATCGGATATTGCGATATAGGCTCCACCTAAACCGGAGGCGCGATCTCCGATCAGCATATTGTTGTAGTGGAATTCGTTAGACCAGGTCATACCCGGGCTTAAAAACTGTATGGACAGAACAATCAATAGCTGACGAAAATATTTACCGCGCAACATATTGTTGGAACCTTTTCGCGCCACGCGCGAGTTCTATATCGTTTAAACCTTCGCTTTCAAGTACGGCGTTTAGTGCATCCAGGCGTTCAGTTGTCGGAGGGTGTGTGCTTGATCGCAATGCACTGTTTTGTTCGCTAGCCTGTATTTCACGCTGTAAAAATCGCTTTAATGCAGATGGATCGTATCCGGTCTGTGCCAGTAGTAATGTCGCTACCTGGTCTGACTCAAGCTCATCGCTATGTTTAAATCCTTTTTCCAGAAGTAGCTCCATCGCCTTGTCTACTGCCTGAAAGAATGCCACGCGGGCAGAGTCACTGGAGCCACCTATAATGCGTGTAACGCCACTGACAGTGGAGTCGTCTTTCCCTTTTATGTTGAATTCATTGACAATGTGTTTCTGTGTAATATGCGCAATTTCGTGCGCAAGAACTGCCGCTAACTCAGACTCGTCCTTCATTAGCTTAATTGCGCCAAGACTGACAAATATGTATCCACCGGGTGTAGAGTAGGCATTGACTTTTTCCATATCGAGAACACCGAAGTGAAATTCTAATTCGGGGCGTCCACAGTTACGTGCCAGGCTTTTGCCTACCAGAGATACGTAGTGCGTAAGATTGTAATTGTCGTTTAGGGAAATGCCGCCAAGCAAGCGAGCGGCAATGGTTTGTCCGAATTCAATTTCTGCGACGACGTCGCTTTGCGTGCTTTCATCAAATGCTTTGTGGTGTGCGCGTGAACGAAAGTCACTGGCCTCGGCTCGGCTCAATGAAAATACATAGCACAACAGTGTGCTAAGCAGTATCAGTAGCGAGAAACTCAGGCGGCGTGGATGGTTCATGCGAGTCCCTTCGCAAAATGATCAATTTAATTTAACTCGGCCAGGAATAGCTCTACGTCATGGTCTGTAATGTCACTGGTTTCGACGCGAGTAAGTGCAGTGAAATTGGCGACATTCTTGTCAGACACACGAGCACGGCTTCCATCATCACGTAATCCACGAACCGCCGCAGTGGTTGAAACGGCTGAAGAGCGCATACGGGATTGTTGAATCAGATTGTCGTCACCTTTAGCGAGCAGGCTCACGCGCTTCATAGGTGGGTGTGGTGACACAGATAAACGTGATAACCAGCCGACTTGATCGCGATATTTCACTTTAAACCAGTTATTGGTTTTTTGAAGTGACACAACCTTCTGTCCCTTTGAAATCTTTTCAAGTGATTTAGACTGAAACGAAGGTTCGGCAAACAGCTTCGCTCTGGCACTCAATATGTAAAGAAAGCTCTCTTCTGCCTGAGCCATTCCACCTGCCATCATGAGTGCAGCTGCTAGTAGTAATTGTTTCCTCATTGTATCTTCCCCCACAGATTGTCTTTGCATCTGATAGAAGTGATCGGATAAAACGACAAAATCTTTATCTCTTAAAGAGCATAAACCGGACCGATTTTTAGTACGATTCTAAAACTTCCAACAAGACAATCATTTAGTGGTCATTGTGTGGGAGCCGTCCCAATCATCTCCGGGTGGATTTTTTCGCAGCCAATTACATCTTTTTACCAATTCTTCGCTCACAGGATCATCTGAGAATTGCGACCAGATGGCTTTGGCTTTCTCCCAATCGCGTTTGAGGTAGGCCGCGAAGGCGTTTTCAGAGGCTTCTGCGGCGAGTTTGGCCTGCTTGAGATGTTCAGTCGAGCTGCGCTCTGGGTGAGCCAACGGACGATAGATGCGAATTGGATGTTGTTTTCCCTTTACCTTTACCAGGTCTAACATTTGACACGGCATGTCGACGCTCAGTCGTTGGTAGGTGTCTTCGGTAATGAGAATTTGACTATGGTAAGTTTTGGTTAGACCTTCGATACGTGAGGCGAGGTTAACGTTATCACCGATGATGGTGTAGTCGAGCTTGTTCTCAGAGCCAATGTTGCCAAGTATGGCGTCGCCGGTATGAATTCCAACACCAATTGCGATGGAGGGATACTGATTGGCCTGCAGCCATTTATTGACCTCCTGCAGACGATACAGCATGTCAACAGCAGCCAGGGTTGCACGATCCGCATGATTTTCGACTTTAATCGGCGCGCCCCAAAAAGCCATAATGGCATCGCCAATGAATTTGTCTATTGTGCCTTCATAGGTAAAGATTGCGTCTGTCATAGAAGAAAAGTAGTGATTAAGCATCTCCACTACTTTTTCTGGCGCGAGTTGTTCCGACATATTGGTGAAACTGCGTATGTCAGAAAAAAGAATCGAAATATTTTCCCGCGTTCCGACTTCGGCTTTGGCAAATTCCTCGTGATTGCTGACAACAGTTTGTAGCACCGCAGGTGAAAGGTATTGCGACATCATGCGTTTGAACCGGCGTTTTTCCTTGCCCTCAGTAAACACCAGAACAGAGAATGCCAAAACCCATGCGGCAACAATGGCAGTTGACGGCGCTGCCATCTCCAGTACCCATCCATGTTGAAACGCAAAATAGGCAGCTGAACCAAATCCAAGCAATATCCAGGCAGGGTTTGCATTCTTCGCCCAGCTACTACGCGGCATAAGCGAGCCTATGCTCGTCAGAATGGCGAGAAGAATAACCAGTAGCAATGTAAAAATGCGATTGGGTGGCGTCAGGAAATCCTGATTCAAAATACTACTGGCGATGGACGCATGTATCATCACACCGGGCAAACGTGCGTCTATAGGGGTGTGTTTTAAGTCTTCCAGACCCGCCGCGCTTGCACCAACGAATACTATTTTGTCTTCAAAGAGCGCAGGGTCAACCATTAAATTTTCGAGATCACCATTCTGAATCTGAAACTGCGATGCAATAAGACCCGAGTAGGAATAAGCAGGATAGTTTTCATAAAATTTCACCCACATGTGTTCTCTTTCATCTACTGGAATCTTTAGATCGCCAAAGTGAATATTTCCACCACGACGTACAATGTTGGGTGGTAGTATCTGATCGACTACACTTGTGACAGAAAGCGCTGGATAGATTTGTTCACCATAACGGTGAAACAGTCTTGCGGTACGGTAAACACCGTCATTTTCGCTATTCATGTCAACGACACCGATACCGTTAGCGGCATCTGCGAGTTCTGGAAACGGCAAATAGAAAACATTATTGGAGGGTGTTTTAATATCGATATTTAAATTGGTCACATCGAACTGACTTTGATAGCGATTTTCAAGGGACAAACGTTGCGCAAATGACGGAGGGATATCCTGGTTGAGCAAACCTTTGTTGACATCATCTTCCTTATCTACAACCAGACGCATCGCGTGGTAGACGTTTGGTAGAATATGCGTCGTCAGTACCAGACGCTGATCGTGTGGATTGATATCTTCCACTTTAGGGTTGAACAGGGCTTTTTCAAAAAACGTAATATCAAATAGGACCGCACGTGGATTACCCAATGACAGGAAATCGATTAAATCGGCATGTATCGATCGTGGCCATGGCCAACGACCAGCGACATCATCGAGCGCATTCAATGATGCATCGTCTATGAGCACAACAGCGACTCTGTCATCAAGTTGAGTTCCTTTTTGCGTATATGTCATGCGCAAATCATAACTCCAGCCTTCAGGCAGATTGAGTAGGCCTGAATAGTAGCTCGCGAGCGTAAAAGCAATACTCAAGGCGGCAATGAGTAGCGCGCGATGCAATTTAAATTCAGTTTTTTCTCTCGCCATTGTAAGGATATATATCAGTTGACTATCAGCAAACAGATATCGGATTCAGCCAGGCAGCACTTAACCTTGCGAAGGACGTTGATTAAGTTGTGTTGTCTGGCGCCGATGTGAATTAAAGGGCAAACAGGCGTATAGGTAATGCATATTTTATCGGCGGGCGTTGTTGTGGTTCACAATGTTGACGGTGAGTACCGTTATCTGTTGCTGCGCGCCTTTCAACACTGGGATTTTCCCAAGGGTATGGTCGAGGCAGGAGAGTCTCCAATTGAGGCCGCAATACGGGAGGTGTGGGAGGAAACCACACTCCAGGAATTGCAATTTCATTGGACGGAGCAGTACAAAGAAACAGGCCCCTATGGTAGGGGGAAGGTCGCTCGCTACTATATCGCTGAAACACTGACTGACAAAGTGGATTTACCCATTAACCCGGCCCTTGGACACGCAGAACACGAAGAATTTCGCTGGGTTAGCTTTGAACAGGCCAAACAGTTGATCTCACCCCGGGTGCGTACAGTGCTTGAATGGGCTCATGACATCATCAAATATCACAATCCTCGCAACTAGACGCCGAAAATCTGTGAGTTACGTCTTAAGATTCAATTCTAACCATCTATTCTCCATTAATTATTGGCAGATATAGCCGATAGTGGTGTTGAGAAACCCAAAACTATAACTATGTAAAACGATGAGAGCTATTGCAGAACAGGAACCATTGCTAATTTTCCGTGTTGGCCCCGTGCTTTGTTGCGCACGCGTGCACGACGTGGATTCTATCGTTGTCCCTCAAAAATTCACTTATTTCCCTGGTCAATCAGAGGATATCGCCGGCGTTTTCAAATACCGTACACATACCGTCTCGGTCGTAAAGCTGCGGGCCAAGTTTGGCTTGCCCGACCATGATAATGAAGAAAGCGGCCGAATTATCATGGCATATACCCGGCACGGTTTGACCGGGTTCTGGGCCGATGAAATTGAAGAGATTACCTCAGGTTATGAAGACAATCTCGCTGCGCCGCCAATGTATAGTGATGGCAATGTATTTGATAAAACGCTGATCTGGAACGAGCATATCGTTTTGCATACCGATTTTGACGCCTTGTATGCGATGAAAGATGCACGTCCATTATCTGCCTGGCTTGACGAAAACGCTGGGGAAGAACAGGCCCATCAAAGTGCTGACATCGTTGCATTGTCGGAACGTACCTTTACTGAGACCGATGCAGAAGAAGTACACGTGGATAGCAGTGTCGCTGAAATGGTGTCAACTACTGAGGCTGCTACTGTTGATCCTTCCGTACAAGCAATTCCGATTGACGACATACAGAACGCGCATCCAGATCCAGAGCGTGAGAACCTTAGTGAAACAGTTGAGGCACAAGCGTCGGTCACCGAGGCTGCTACTACCGTAGTCGACCAGGTGGCCACGGACGAGACTGATCAAAACAATGCGGCGATTCCGCACACAACGGCTTTGCATGCCCCAGTAACTGGCCTGAATACCTCAGCCATTACTGACACGCAGTTCCATGAGGCTTTAGATGCCCTGGACGGTCAGACAGAGCCCATGTCGTTCGACGAATCTGTAGAAGAAGTGTCTGAATTTTCTATTTCTGCGATATCTCAAGCCGCGCAAGATGAGGACTTCGAACACGAAGAAGAATACGCCGCGCAAGATTCTGGTGAATCTGCGTTATTTGTTGCGACGCAGGAAGACGTCGCTGATGAAGACTCACTGCTAGCGTCTTCGTCATTTTCTGAGTCTCAAACGGCGAGCAAGGATTTCAATCAGACGCCTGTCTCAGTTGAAACGCGAGTTGAAAACGAAACCGAAGCTGAGTTTGATACCGATATTGGGACTGAAGCAAAAAGCGATGTCACATTTTCACTGGAACGCGAAACCTTCGATTTTAAATCGCCGGTTTCGGCAAAGAATTCCGTGCTCGATGAGGATCATATACGTGCGCCAGCATACGCGCCAGATCCCGTAAGGACCACTGATAGTGAAGCTCACGACAGAGTTGCTGTACCAAGGTCAATATTCCCACCGGTACGTTTTGTTGCCAGTGCCTCAGCACTGGTGCTGGTAGCAGCGATTGCCGGTTACGTCATTTTTAGTAACGAAAGTGCTGAAGATGTTACACATGTTGCGCCTGTCGCAATTCAGGAAAGCGTAGAAGAACCAGCTATAGATGAAGATCTGCAACCGCTTACACCAGTAGAAGAATCATCGGAAACGCTAGCGAATGCCGGTGACGGAGATTCAATGGCGCCTGTAGAAGACGTTGTTGAGGCGAAAGAAAGCACTGCTTCTGTTGAAGTAGAAGAAGTTGCCGCAATTGAAGCCACCGAGGAAAGCGAACCTCCAGCGATAGAAGCCGATGTCGAAGTCGCTATGCAGGATGAGGCAATAGAAGTTGCGAGCACACCAGTGTTAAGCAGTTCGCCAACACCTCTGGAGCCCTTGCAACCACAACCTTCTCCTGTATGGGGCATACATACGATAAGCGATGGTGATACCCTATGGGCACTCGCTGGTCGGTATCTCAATAATCCTTATCGCTACCCTGATCTTGTGCATTGGAATAAAATAAGCAACCCAAATCTGATCTTTCCAGGAGATCAGGTAAAATACAAAAAAGAGAAAAAAGGCGGAAAATAAGAAAGTTTCTGCTGTCCCTACTTGAACATGCCGGCAATAGGTTCAACGATTTTGTTTTGTATGGCCATGCCATAACGGCTATGGTTGTGCATGATGAGTGTCAACATCAGTGATCCCACCCCTTCATTGCCGATTAACTTGTACTGCCACAGTCCACGTGCGGAGAATTGATCGTTGTGTTTGTATTGAACACCGAGACCGAGACACGCTCCAAAGCCACTACTTGCTGTTACCTTGGAAGTGACTTCGGCAGGCGTTGTAAAGGTGCTGGTCATGGTACGAGACCACTGATGTACGCCAAGTATTGTCAACGCGTGCATTTTTGACGCACTGGGAAAGTTCATGAAATTGGCCAGCGGGAAACGCCCCAGAAAATTTACATCCAGGGAATGCATGTTGCCGATAATCTCATCGCTATAGTTCACATTTCCGTCTGACAGTGCAGCGCTAAATCCCACAGAACCAAGCAATGTGTAACCCGCCTCTAGCATAAATAGTGGATGAGCCATCAAACCCAAATTGAAATGCAGACCATAGCCGTGGGGATGGGGTGTAATTTCACCACTGAGCCCATTCGCCAAATAGTTGTCTTCAAGGCGAGCCTGATCAGCGTAGCTGGTCATAGACGCATAATTGCTATAGCCGGCAGCGAGTGAGAAGTACAGCCCCTGTAGATAGCGCTCGTTAAACAAGGCAAACCCGACCAGCTCATTACCGTCCATCTGTTCAGCCTTGGAAAAATCCACAAATTCGACGGACTGATGTTTCTTCTCGCAGGTTACCGCCATGCCGTCAATCTCTACCTGCTCACCGATAGCTACACCCTGACAACTCTTCATTACCTTTTTTAAGAATGGATCTATTTCTTTCTTTTTTACTGCGGTCGTTTCCGACGTTTTACTATCTGTGTCAGCATTAGATTTAGAACTAGTTTGGATTTCAGTCGGGTTTTGCGTTACGTCTTCATCCGCCGCCAAAACCAAGGTACAAGGCGCGAGCGCGATCCACAGGCAGATTGATGACAGCAATCTCCATCGCGTATTTTTATTAGTGCGACCTATACAATACATAACACAATTCTATTATTGCTTTTCCTAAAATAACTAATTCGGCCTTTCACGATATCTGATCATTTCACTTCTCGATGATCACATAGAACATATAAGAGTTTTCCTAGACTTTTAACGTCAGTTGAAAAAAAAAAGTTCAATAAGAGGGTCTTGTATTTGTATCGCATTGTAAAAAGTAACTAACTCATAAGTGGTATTGGTTACTACAAACGAACTATGAAAAGTAAATCAAAATGTAAATTTGTATTGTTGTGTGAAAAGAGGGCGAAATTGCTGTCGGGAAACGACCCTTAACGTCTAAAAACACACAAAGAAATGGACGATGGATAGTCAGTGCACATAAGTAGTATTCGTCCGAGAAAATGACTTTGATAAGGTTTTTAAAACAGTTCTTGTTTGTGTCGATTGTGACGGTTGTAATAGCCGGTTGCGACGGCGACACATTTACTGCTACTGAAATTCCTCAGCTAAAGCCTGACGTTATTCCCACTCTGGCGGGAATACAACTATCTCGTGGTGAGTTGTCGCCGGAATTTAATTCACTCGTATTCTCCTACAAATCCACATTGCCAAACAGCGCGGACAGTATTTCGATTACACCTTTTCTACCGTCGGGCGCCGTTATTGATGTGCACATAAACGGGAATGCTGCTGATTTGGAAAACGGCAATACGGTATCGCTGGCTGAAGGCGATAATGTAGTCAGCATAACGCTGAAAAAGAAAAATGCCGTGTTACGTAGTTATAACCTGACGATAACTCGTGAAACAGTGGCCAATGTCAATTTGACCTCTCTGTCACTGAGCACTGGAGAGTTGTCTCCCTCATTTAACACCGCAACAACCGAATACAGCGCAAGCGTTACGTCGGATGTTATGGAGATGATGTTGACGGCAAACACGGAAGACCCGGAAGCATCATTGACCATCAACGGGGTAGTGTCTCAGAGTGGAGTTGAAAGCGCGCCGGTATCATTGATAGAAGGCAGCAATATTATCAATGTTGCGGTGACCGCTAGCGATAGGGTGCAACAAAAAATCTATCGTATCGTGGTAGTCCGAGCGAAGGATCCTGCCAACTCGGCCTATCTGATGAGCCTGTCGCATTCAGCCGGAAGTTTAGATCAAACTTTCAGCTCCAACCTGACGTATTACTCCAGTACTGTGGCCAATAGTGTAAGCAGTACCAGCATTACCGCAACTGCGATGAACAGCAATGCGTTCATAAGTCTTAATGGTGCGACGATATTATCTGGGGTAGCCAGTACAGCACAGAATCTGGCAGTTGGTGACAACCTTTTTACAATATCCGTCAGCGCAAGTGGTAACGATACCTTAAACTATGTATTAGTTATTAAGCGATTGGCCAGCGCAAATGCGGATCTGTCAGACCTAAACCTTTCTACTGGGGCAATTTCACCGATTTTCAGTTCCGCCACGACGACATACACACAGACTGTTAGCAATAGCGAAGCAAGTGTAGCGATTACAGCGATTTCTGCACATGCGGACGCGACTCTATCAATAAATGGCAGCAGCATTTCCTCAGGTGTGGCAAGCACTTCCCTGGCGTTAAATGTGGGTGATAACATTTTCAATGTACAAGTATTGGCTCAGGACAAAACCGTTAAAACGTATAGTATTGTTGTCACGAGAGAAGGAAGTAGCAATGCCGATCTTTCCGCGCTGAGTCTGTCTTCTGGCGCATTCGATCAGGCGTTTGATCCAGGCACGCTAGCCTATACCCAAACGGTATTGAACGCGGTCAATTCGACAACAGTAACCGCCAGCGTCGCTGATAGTGCAGCAGCATTGAAGGTCAATAATGTTAGCGTTCCTTCTGGCGCTGCCAGTACGCCAATCAGCCTTGCAGAAGGACAGAATACCGTTAATGTCACCGTGGTAGCGCAGAATGGATCAATAAAAAATTACTTTATCGTGATCAATCGAGATTTGGCATCTCAAAGTAGCGATGCCACGCTTGCGGATCTCAGCTTATCTTCCGGTTCACTGGATACTTCCTTTGCGCCGCTGAGTCTCAACTATACACAGACAGTCACCAATGCGACATCATCATTAACAGTAACGCCGACAGCCAGTGATTCCAATGCCGTTGTGGAGGTTAACGGCAGTGGCGTAACTTCGGGGACTTCGAGTACCAGCATTCCCTTAAGTATCGGTTCAAATGTCATTTCCGTGCCAGTAAAAGCCCAGGCGGGAAATATCAAAACATATACTATTGTGGTAAATCGTCTTGGCAGTAGCGACTCGAGCCTGTCAACGCTGACGTTCAGCACTGGAGGCTTAACGCCAATATTCAACAGCTCGACGCTCTCGTATACACATGTGGTTAGCAATGCCACAACATCGCTGACTGTAACACCAACAGTCAACGATGCGAACGCCAAAGTCAGAGTGAATGACATTTCGCTGACTTCCGGCAGCACCAGTGCGCCAATCGCCTTGAACGTCGGAGAAAACATCGTAACCGTATTGGTGATTGCACAGGATAACTCGACCAGTACATACACAATTGTCGTTTCTCGCCAGGGTAGTAGTAATGCGGATTTGAGTTCATTGCTTGCGTCAACCGGCGGATTTAGTCCGTCGTTTGACTCTGCCACAACTTCATATACGCAGTCGGTCGCGTTTGCAAC
Source organism: Gammaproteobacteria bacterium (assembly GCA_029881255.1). Classification (NCBI taxonomy): domain Bacteria; kingdom Pseudomonadati; phylum Pseudomonadota; class Gammaproteobacteria; species Gammaproteobacteria bacterium. The sequence goes on from JAOUMY010000004.1 coordinate 258,680, forward strand.
AACAAGTGTGGATATTACGCCAACGCTTGCGGATGCCAATGCGTCGGTGACAGTAAATGGATTTGCGGTGACCTCAGGTGGCACAAAGACTGTTGTGCTTGCCGTAGGTGTAAATGTTATTAATGTGATTGCCAAGGCTCAAGATGGTACGTTAAAGACGTATACCATGACCATTACCCGAGCAGGAAATAACAATGCGGACCTCAGTGCATTAGTCCTGAGTACTGGCGCTATTAGTCCGGCATTTGATTCTGCAACCTTGGCTTATACGCAATCGGTATCAAACGCGGTCACTAATGTTGATGTTATAGCGACCTTGGCGGATACCAATGCAACTATGACGGTGGAGAGTTACGCGCCAAGCTCCGGGACAACCGTCAGCGTCCCCTTGCTCGTCGGCGCAAATATCATTGACGTAACGGTAACCGCCGAGGATGGCTCTACGGTCAAGGTATACCAGGTAACGATTACTCGCGCACAAAGTAATAATGCAAACTTGTCGAATATTACCTTGTCCAGCGGCGCATTGGACCAGGTGTTTTCGAGCGCTACAACAACATATACTCACACCGTTTCAAATATACAGAGCACGATTTCCGCAGTAGCCATCTTGGAAGATGGTTCGGCCTCGATAAAGATAAACGGCGTGAGTGTTGCGTCAGGACAGGCGAAATCCATTAGTTTGGTGGTTGGTGACAACGTCGTGACGTTTGACGTCACAGCACAAGATGGTACGACTACAAAAGCATATATGCTTACTGTTACACGGTTGAGTAATGTTGGTGATTTATCTAATTTGACCGCCTCAACCGGTCCATTTGATCAGGCTTACGATCTCAGTGTTCATACGTTTACACAAACAGTTGCCAATACCGTAACGAACGTAACGATTACTCCCACAGCAATGAATAGTGCTGCGTCAATCACGGTCAATAGCTTGCCAGTACTTTCCGGAACCGCAAGCGATCCAATATCACTGAGTGTCGGCAGCAATGTAATCGATGTCGACATGATTGCGCAGGATGGTTCGTTACACAAAGATGTCATTGTCATCGACAGGCTGGGTAGTAATAATGCGCAACTGTCGGATCTCTTACTTGATAGTGGCGCATATACACCCGTCTTCAGTAATACAACGTTTGTTTATGATCAAACCGTCAGTAGCGCAACGACTAGTGTCACTGTTACGCCGACAGTCAGCGCTCCAACATCAACGGTCAGCGTCAATGGTGTTGATGTGACATCGGGCACTGCCAGCGCGCCAATAAATTTGAAAATCGGCGAAAATACGATTTATGTTTTGGTGAGTGCGCAGGACGGAAGCAAACAGCTCTATCGTACAACTATCACCCGCACCGGAAGTACAGACAATACCTTGTCCGCACTGAGCGCTTCTACCGGTGTTTTTGATCAAGTGTTTGATGCAGCAACATTGCTCTATACCCAAACGGTTTCTAATGCTGTGAATAACGTTTCCATTACGCCTACAGTAAACGATGCCAATGCCACAGTGACGGTCAACGGAATAACGGTGACATCAGGCTCTGCCAGCACGGCTATCGCGCTGGGAATAGGCGATAATGTCATTCCAGTTGCTGTAACCGCGCAGAATGGCAGTAACAAAGTCTATACTGTCGAGATTAGTCGTCAGGGTAGTCTGGATGCAGATTTAGCGAGCATGAGTTTCTCTACGGGCGCTCTTACACCGGTTTTTGATCCTGCTACGACAGCATATACCCAACTGGTGAGCAACGCGACGACATCGACAGATATCACGCCAACAGTTAACGATGCCAATGCATTTGTTAGCATAAATGGCGCGCCGGTAACATCGGGAACAGCGAGCACTCAGACATTGAATATCGGTACGACCGCCTTTAGTGTGGTGGCTACCGCGCAACAAGGAAATACCAAGACCTATACCGTTAATATCACGCGTAAGAGTACGAATGCGGATCTACGCAATCTGGTATTGTCAGTAGGCGGCATGGATCAGGCATTTGACGCGAATACCACAGCCTACACACGCACAGTGGGTTTTGCTACGACTAGCCTGACAGTGACGCCAACGGTCGATGATACAAACGCTACACTCACCGTAAATAGTATTGGCGTCTCTTCTGGGACAGCAAGCGGGGCGATCGGGCTGGGATTAGGTGATAATGTTATCACTGTTGTGGTAACGGCACAGGATGGCAACACCAAAACATATAGTATCACCGTTACCCGGGCGTCGAATGTTGCAACGCTTTCAGGTCTTAGTACTTCAAGTGGCGCAATCAGTCCTGTCTTTAGTTCAGTTACGCTAGCCTATACGCAAACCGTCGCCAATGGCATTACAACGACTACTGTCACACCGACGGCGACTGACTCAAATGCCACAATTGAGGTCAATGGCGTACCGGTAAGCTCCGGCTCGGCAAGCGGCGCAATCGGTCTGAATATTGGGGAAAACGTAATTACTATTGCCGTTCGTGCTCAGGACAATACGCTCAAAAGTTATTCGCTAGTTGTGCGTCGCCTGGGTAGCAATGACGCGACATTAGCAAGTCTCACTGCATCCAGCGGTGCTTTCGATCAGACGTTCGATCCGGCAGTAACAACTTATACCACTACCGTGCCGTTCACTACGACGAGTGCGACGGTCACACCAACGGTTAATGATTTGAATGCAACAGTTAAAGTAAACGCCGTGTCAGTAACATCTGGCACGGCAAGCGCGCCGATGTCGCTGAGTCTCGGGGACAATATCTTTAGTGTTTCCGTCACCGCGCAGGACGGAACCTTAAAGACTTATACGGTCATCATGACCCGTTCTGGCAGCAGTAACGCAACGCTGTCTAATCTTGTCGCTTCTACCGGCGTGTTCCTACAGGCATTTAGTTCAGGTACTACAACGTATACACAGACCGTAGCTGAGACAACGACGAATGTAAGCTTGACGCCTACTGTCAGCGATATCAACGCAACTGTTGCTGTGAACGGTACGAGCGTGATTTCGGGCACGGCAAGTCCATCTATTAATCTGAGTATCGGGACCAATATCATCAATACGGTTGTCACGGCTCAGGATGGAAGCGTTAAAACCTATGTTGTGATAATTTTCCGCAATGGAAGTGGTGACGCTACCTTGTCTGGGTTGACTGCATCGCTTGGCGCCTTCGGTCAGACATTTGATCCGGCGGTGACGGTGTACACCAAGACAGTAACCTTTGGTGTAACCGGTACAACGATTACGCCAACGACCACTGATGCAAATGCGACTGTCAAGGTGAATGATGTTGGCGTGGTTTCAGGTACGGCGAGTGGCAATATCGGTCTTGCGGTAGGTGATAATATCATTTCAGTCATCGTTACTGCCGCTGATAATTCGACCAAGACTTATACTGTTATCATTACACGTAATGCGAGTAATAATGCAGACCTAAGCAGCCTGACAATAACGGCGGGCACATTGAGTCCATCATTTAGTAGTGCGACGACCAGCTATACAGCCACCGTTTCCAATGCAACGACGAGTCTCAATGCCTCAGCAACTATCAGCGATAGCGGCGCGACCATGACGATAAATAGTATTGCCAAGGCATCAGGGGAAATTCTAGCGGTTGCGCTAAATGTTGGCGTGAACAATATCAACTTTGTAGTGACCGCATCGGATTCCAGCACCAGGACTTATACGGTTGCGGTTACGCGTCTAAGCAATAATGCGAATCTGGCGTCGCTTAGTGTTACAGGTGGGGCCATCGATCAGACTTTTGATCCAGCGTTAACATCGTATACCGTCACTGTTGGCTATCTCGTCAACTCTCTACAGGTGACGGCAACTGTCGAAGACACCGGCGTGTCATCGATGACGATGAATAGCGTGGCCTTGAGTGACGGCGTTGTGTCTTCGAATCTGGTTAGTCTCGCAGTCGGTGCGAATACCGGCGCCGTTAGCCTGATGGTTACTGCACAGGATGGTACGACGAAAACCTATACCATCGACGTCGCACGTGATGATGTGAGTACGTTTGCGCAGCAGGCCTACGCCAAGGCGAATGATGCTGCATCGGCCAATCCTGGCGCCACTTCGGCCACCTATGAAGCGCTGTCAGCAGGTTCGAGCATGCCGTTGGCCGCTATGAAGGTAGCCATCTCAGGAAACTACATGGTGGTCGGTAATCGCGCGGCCTATGGCGATCAGGGTATTGCATACGTGTATTATCGTGACCCGACAACCAATAACTGGAGTCAGCAGGCCACCTTGCTTGGCAATAACACAGAGGCAGGCGATCATTTCGGCGCCGCCGTTGCGATTGATGGCGATACGATTGCTATCGGCGCACCAAAAGAACGTGGCGGCATAGGCGGTATAAACGCGCCAGACAATAACAGTAATCCTGCAAGTTATGCGGCCGGCGCTGTTTATGTATTCCAGCGTAGCGGAACGACCTGGATACATCAGGCCAAATTGAAAGAACCCGACGGCAACATCAATATCAAGTTCAATGAATTTGGATCCTCAGTGGCAGTATCTGGCAATGTAGTCACGGTCGGCGTGCCACTGGAGGAGAGTAGCAGTACCGTCATAACGGATATGAATGTCAGCGCAGCGCCAATAGACAAACTCGCTGCTGAATCCGGCGCTGTCTATGCGTTCTTGCGTACTGGAACGACCTGGGCCTATGAGGCGCACATAAAAGTATCCAGCGGTGTTGGTGGTGATCGCTGGGGACATGATATTGCGATGGACGGAAATACGCTTGCTGTAAGCAGCATTTTGAATAACGGAGGCACCGGTGCGGTGGCAGTATTTGTGCGTGATTCGCTTACTGCGACCTGGACGCAACAAGGCGGTATACTGACGGCCCCCGCGCCATCCTCAAATGATTTGTTTGGCTGGTCTGTCGATATCAATGCGAATACCATCGTCGTTGGCGCTCCGCTGGAAGATACTACGGCGGCAGATTCCGGTGCAGTTATGGCTTATTTGCGTACGGGCACAACCTGGGCATGGCAGGCTAATATTAAATCCAGTGTTGCGGATGCCGGTGACCACTTCGGTAAAGATGTCAGTCTCGCAGGAGATACCTTGGTAGTCGGTGCGCCAATGGAAGACAGCAATGCGATGGGAATTAGTGGAATGCCAAACACTAATGACGATATCAATAACCCGAGTTCAACCGCGGAGCACGGTGCCGCAAACATATTTATACGCAGCGGCACAACATGGACGCAAACTGCCTATATCAAGGCATATAACACCGGACAGACAGATAAGTTTGGCGCTGCGGTCGCAATCGATGGTGATACGGTTGGTATTGCGGCCCCTCTGGAAGATGCGGATCATGTATCGGTCTCTAATCCGCAGCCGGCGACAGACAATGACTTAAGAAGTAATAGTGGCGCGGTCTATATCTTCAAATAAACAACACAAATTGCAGACACGATGCTAAGCGGGTTGAAATCTGCGCATAAAACCGAGCTCTCCCAATTCGGCAGTAAATCCCCATTTTTCGTAAAACGGAATCATTTCTGGCAGACAGTGCAAGTCAAAATGTTCTACGCCATGCAGTTTGGGATGGTTCATCACGGCTTCCATTAACTGTTGCCCCAGCTTCTGGTTTCGCCAATGGGGATGCACGATCAAATCATAAATCGTCGCCTTGTATACAAAGTCGGTGAGTATGCATACGAAGCCGATTAATTTACTATTCTCATCTATCGCGCCAATCACGATATCGGTATTCTTCAGCATTTTGTCCACGTCAGGACGTGTACGCGTATGACACCAGAATTCATTCTGGTATAGCGCTACCAGGGTATCGGTCTGATTACTATTCAGTTCGTATATAAAATTGGCGTGACTCATGTTGTTTGTGTTCGCATCCGTGCAAATGAAATAGTCGAAATATTATTTTTTACTAAAAAACAGAAAAACTAGACTCAGGCCTGCAATTTATCAATCAGCTCATCTATAAACTGTGCACGTTCGTCAAAGCTCTGCATCACTTTGCTAATACGTAACTTGTCCTGCCCATCGAGACTATAAATCATCGGCCGTTTTTGAATCAGCGCGATAATTTTCATGGGATCAATATTGGGTTGCTGATTGAAGATAATGCGTCCACCACGGGCATGTAGTTCCAGCTTTTTGACTCCGAGCGGATTGAGCTTGAGTTTGATTTCGGTAATCGCAAACAGTTTTTTGGTCTGATCCGGTATTAGACCGAAACGATCAATCATCTCGACTTGCAATTCGCGTAAGGAATCAGCGTCAGTTGCACTGGCAATACGTTTATACATGGTCAGACGTGTGTGTACATCAGGTAAATAATCGTCTGGAATCAGTGCGGGAGCACCGAGTTCCACTTCGGCACCGTGTTCCAAAGGACGGTCGAGTTCTGGCTGTTTACCTTCCTTGAGTGCCTTGACCGCACGTTCAAGCAATTCGGTATAGAGACTGAAACCGATCTCATGCATTTGCCCGCTTTGTTCTTCACCCAATAATTCTCCAGCGCCGCGAATCTCCAGATCATGAGAAGCAAGCATGAATCCGGCACCCAAATCCTCAAGCGATTCTATCGCCTCAAGACGTTTCTCGGCGTCCTTGGTCAAGGCGTTTCTAGGTGGCACGATCAGATAAGCGTAGGCGCGATGATGAGAACGACCAACACGTCCACGAAGCTGATGCAACTGCGCCAGCCCAAGTTTGTCGGCGCGATGTATAAGGATGGTGTTGGCAGTAGGGATATCAATGCCGCTCTCAATTATCGTGGTGCATACCAGCATATTGAAGCGTCGGTGATAAAAGTCCGACATTACCTGTTCCAATTCGCGTTCGCGCATTTGTCCGTGGGCCACTTCAATCTTGGCTTCAGGAACAATTTCACCTAAATCGCGGGCTATGCGGTGGATGCTCTCGACTTCATTGTGTAGGAAATAGACCTGGCCGCCGCGTTTGATCTCACGTAGGCAGGCCTCCCGTATGCTTTGCTTGTTCCACTCACCAACAAATGTTTTCACCGCGATGCGCGTCGTTGGCGGTGTCGCGATAATAGACAGGTCGCGCAGGCTCGCCAGGGCCATATTCAATGTACGCGGAATCGGCGTGGCGGTTAGAGATAACAGGTCGATATTGGCAGCGATCGCTTTGACCTTTTCTTTTTGACGCACACCAAAACGATGCTCCTCATCGACAATGAGCAAGCCAAGATTCTTGAAGCGCACATTGTCCTGGATCAGCTTGTGTGTGCCGATTACGATATCCACTTTACCCTCGGCCAACGCCTTGAGCGTGTCATCCTGTTCCTTTTTGGTTTTGAAGCGTGACATGCCTTCGATGCGAAACGGCCAATCCGCAAAACGGTCACGGAAATTATCAAAGTGTTGTTGCGCGAGCAGGGTAGTGGGGACAAGTACCGCTACCTGCTTACCATCATTAGCAGCGACAAAGGCGGCACGCATGGCGACTTCGGTTTTACCGAATCCCACATCGCCGCACACCAGTCTGTCCATCGGTTTGTCGGAGCGCATGTCTGCGATAATCGCGTCGATGGTTTGTTGCTGGTCCGGGGTTTCCTCAAAAGGAAAGGCCGCGGCAAAGCTATCATAGTCATGCTGGTTGACGCGAAAGTGATGGCCTTTGGCCGCCTCACGCCGAGCATAGATATCGAGTAATTCCGCTGCCACGTCGCGTACTTTTTCTGCGGCGCGTTTTTTCGCTTTATCCCATTGATCGGAACCGAGTCGATGCAAAGGAGCAGACTCGGGGCTTGCGCCGGTATAGCGGCTGATGAGATGCAGAGACGAAACCGGAACATACAGTTTGTCCCCGGCGGCATATTCCAGCGCAAGAAACTCGTTCTCACTTCCGCCAATATTGAGTCGTTGTAAACCCAGGTAGCGACCGACACCATGGTCTTCGTGTACGACGGGCGAACCCATGGTGAGTTCGGAGAGGCTTTGGACGATCGCCTCGTTATCTTTCGTGGCGCGGGTGCGGCGTCGGCGTTGCTGAATCTTTTCGCCAAATAACTGCGCCTCGGTGATGAGCGCGATGTCCGGGTCACTGAGTAGCAGTCCCTGATCAAGGGGTGCAATACCGATTGCGAGCCTTTCTTCGCCCTCGATAAAAGCGCGCCAGCTTTTCACGACTTTCGGCGTGAGCCCATTGTCGCGTAATAATTTAACCAGCGCTTCGCGGCGTCCATCGGTTTCCGCCGTGAATAAGGTCTTGCCTTTGTGCTGATTTAAAAAGAGCTTCAGCGCTTGCGAAGGATCGGAAACGCGAGCGTTGAGTTGTACAACCGGCGGACGATGGGTGGAAAAGTTTTGGTGTAGTGGATTGGCATCGTCAAGTGCGGTGTCGATTTCGTATACCTGGTAGACGACTTTGGAATAACTGGCCAGGGCTTGCGAGGCCTGTTGTGGCGAGAGAAATAACATCTCAGGCGGCAAGATGGGTCTTTCTACGTCATGACATCGTTGCTCATATCGGTTGCTGACTTCTTCCCAAAATTTCGCAATTGCACTTTCACTGGAGTCGGATAGCAGGAATAAGGTGTCATCGGGCAGATAATCGAAAAGCGTCCCGGTCTCCTCGAAGAACAGGGGAAGGTAATATTCGATACCGCCGGGCAAAATGCCATTGGTCACATCTCGGTATACCTGGGCCTTATTCGGGTCACCTTCAAAACGTTCGCGCCAGTTTTGGCGAAAGCGCTTGCGCGCCTGTTCGGTGAAAGGAAATTCCCGTGCAGGCAGCATGCGGATGTTATCGGCTTTGTCTACGGTGCGCTGGGTTTCAGGATCGAAGGTACGTATGCTTTCGACTTCGTTGTCGAACAAGTCTATGCGGATCGGCAGCTCGCTACCCATCGCGTAGAGGTCGATGAGAGAACCTCTTACAGTGAAATCGCCATGCTCGAGAACTTGGGAAACGTAGTTGTAACCGGCAGCTTCAAGATCGAGGCGGAATTGGTCTATATCCAGGGTCTGGCCCTGTTTGAGCAACAGGATGCTGGATTGCACAAACTGGCGAGGCGCGAGCTGCTGGCAGAGCATTGCGGCCGGCACAATCAGTATGCCGCTATGGGTATTCGGTAGCTGGTAAAGGGTTTCCAGGCGCTGAGAAATAATGTCCTGATGAGGAGAAAAGACATCGTACGGGAGGATTTCCCAGTCGGGAAATGCCATGATGCCAGAAGCAGCTGTTTTATCCAGGAAAAAACGCAGCTCGGCGTCAAGCTCAAGGGCCGCGCTCATGTCCTCAACTACCACGACGACCGGTGCTGAAGAGTGTTTTTCGGCTAATCTTGCGATTAGCAACCCACGTGAGGCCCCATACAGGCGTCCAAAACGGGCGGTTGTGCCACGTGAAACACGCAAGACAGGTTCTAAGATGTTTGTCAATAGGGTAGTTGCATCATTCATGGGAAACCTGGAACGTCTTGAATTTGGTACGCAATTTGTACCTGGAATCTTGTTTCAGCCAAAAAATTCGGCCGCGTATTGTCCCACAAACAGGCCATCAGTTTAAGGGAAAAGGGCAAAAACCGGGCATGCAGCTGCTACCTCACACAAATAAGCGATGGTTAGGGCCGGGGTTCGTGGTTTTGTCCGGGTTCGCATTCGCCTTCATGGGGGCACTAATCAAGTATCTTTCCCCATCGCTACCGAGTGAAGTCATTGTTTTTTTTCGTAGTCTGATTGGGATCGTGGTGGTAGTTCCGCTGCTATTGCGCCAAAAAGTTAGCATGCGTACCGGCGTTCCCCATCTACACTTACTGCGCGGTGTGGTCGGCTTCGGCGCCATGTATACCTTTTTCTATTCCATCAGCCTGATCCCTTTATCCCAGGCAGTATTATTGAGTTACACAACCCCCTTGTTTGCGCCAGTGATAGCCTGGCTGTGGTTGCGAGAGGGCATGGGGCTTAAAGTGTGGGGCGCTATCCTGACCGGATTTTTGGGCGTGGTGTTTCTACTGCATCCAAAATCAGGTACAGAACTGCTGACTGTCGGGGGCTTGATTGCCTTGTCGTCCGGGTTATTAGCTGCTGTCGCCCTGACCACTATCCGGCGCATGTCGGATACAGAAGCCACTACTCGTATTGTTTTCTACCATACCTTCATCAGCTTACTCGCGTCGGCAGTTTTGGCTGCCATTAGCTGGCAGACACCGTTATTGGAGCAGTTGCTGCTATTAATCGCTATCGGAATTCTCGCCACTGTTGGCCAAATGGCGATAACCCGAGGATATAGTCTGGCTCCCGTCGCGACAGCCGGCCCGTTTACCTACACCACGGTGGTATTCGCTGCGGTCATGGGGGCCGTATTTTGGGGTGAGTTATTTGATGTGTTTACCTGGGGCGGTAGTCTACTGGTAATCATCGGCGGCATACTCGCCCTACGAGCAAAATAACTGCGCCCTCTGTCATGGAAACTCTACTGAGTCTTAAATCTACTCGACAAAACGGTATCTGATACCGAGCATATATTTTCGTGTATAGCGCTGAGAAACCCTATATACAGAAGTCAAAACTGAGCCTACCCTCGCAAAACAAGGAACAAGGAACAAGGAACAAGGAACAAGGAACAAGGAACAAGGAACAAGGAACAAGGAACAAGGAACAAGGAACAAGGAACAAGGAACAAGGAACAAGGAACAAGGATCGGGGACTGTGTATCTATTCTTGCGAACCTTTTTACGAATCCTATTTTCCATATTTGCAGCCCGCTGAATTTCCAGCCACTCGCCAAATGTAACTAAGCCATAAAAAGCCTGATTTATACCCCTTCTATTACCTGTCGCCAAAGGTGAACTTTCTTTCGAGAATACCGATACATACAGATAGAGAAGGCATTTTTGCCTGGTTCTGCACAAGGCTAGACAAGAGGCGCATAGGGAAATATGTCAGGAAATTCGATTTTTAAGGCGGGAAGCTCACTTTTTGCTTCAATACTAATCGGACTGGTTTTCATCGGGCCATGGGAGACGATTGCCCAGGCGGATGATAAGGCGACCATTTTTCAGGCCAAGGCATTGTTAGACAACGGGCAGGCAAAGGGGGCCTATCGTTTATTACTTCCACTTGAGAGTGAGTATGCCGGAAATCCTGAATTTGATTATCTTTTAGGTATTTCTGCGTTGGACGCAGATGTTCCAAATTATGCGGTTATTGCACTCCAGCGGGTATTGGCAATGGAGCCTGCATTTGTCGGCGCGCGTGTTGATCTCGCCCGTTCTTATTATTATCTCGGTGAGTTTTCTACAGCGAGGGAAGAGTTCGAGGCCATCATGCAGTACAACCCGCCAAATAAGGTCAGAGAATTGGTGGTGTTTTATCTGGACGAGATCTTTCAGCGACAGAAAGGCCCACGCTACCGAGTGTCTTATGCATTGGACGCGGCGTTCGGTAGTGACAGCAATGCCAATAGTGCTACCGATCTTACGACTTATAAAGATTTCGCATTATCCGAACAAGCGCGTAAGTCACCTTCGGCATATGGACTCGGTGGACTTACCGCGAATCTCGCCTTTCAGGCCGGGGCGCGCTCGACCTTTTACATGGGCGCAGATATTCATTATCGATACAACGTCAGTGCGCCATTTGTGAATAACACGATTGCCAGCGGCAATATGAGCGTCAATTATTTCGATCGATATTTCAGTATGAATGTAGGGGCAAAGGGATTCTATTCACGCATCGGTGAATACGAAAGCTATACCGGCATGGCCACGGGGCGGTTACAGTTTTCCTTGAGTCGTCTACTAAAAGCCACGTTTATGGGGCGAGCCGGAGGTTCCGAATTTTTCGAAGAATTGAGCACACAGGACAATTTTAATGGCCTGGCCGGTGTTGGTTTGTCGACAGTTCAGGATATCGGCATATTGCCAAAAACCAATTTGATGTGGATTTATGGTCGGTCATACGCCCGCCATCGAGATTCTTCAGAGTATGACAACGAAACGCGAGGATTACGCGCAAGTGGTACAAAGCACCTGACTGCAAAGTGGCGTTTGGTCGGTGCGGGTGGCGCTATCTGGACCCGGTATCTCAATCTGTTCCAGGGAGTGCCCCGCGAAGAAAGGAGGCTTGACGCGATGGTTGGCGTCGAATGGAAAGCCACGAAACGTACTCTAATCAAAGCCGGTGTTTCGTACATTTACAACAGCAGCACCCAAGCTATCTATGCCTATGACAAACTGGATTACAACATCGGTTTGCGGAGGGAATTCTAATGAAGTCTGTCAAGCTGATGTTTGCTATCGGTCTTATGTCTATTCTCGTGTTAAATGTGGCCATCGCCGCCGAAGAAAAACATCCTGTTGGTACCGTGGTATTTGTACTCGGTGATGCGTTGGCTCGTGGCATCGAGGGTACGGGTAGAAAACTTACTCGCAAGGCACCTGTCTATGCACTGGACACGATTCATACCAATCAAAAGAGCCAGGTGCAGATTCGCTTTAAGGACAACGCCTTCATTTCGGTACGCCCAAATAGCAGCTTTACTATTGACGCATATAGCTTTAATGATACCGAAGAAAATAAACAACACTTGAATCTGGTCAAGGGAGGTTTTCGCGCAATTACTGGACAAATCGGGAAGATGAATAAGCAGGCTTTTAAACTAAAAACTCCAGTGGCTACTCTCGGCATACGCGGTACCGATTTTACCGTAATGTATTGCCGATCCGATTGTGGCGAAGGTGAGCGAGGTGATACAAGCGCGCAAAACGGATTGTATGTTGGCGTAATCAGTGGTGGAGTTACGCTCCAGAATGAACTGGGAAACATTAACATCGGCGCCAATGAATACGGCTTTGTAAATGCGCTGGGTGATTTACCCAAGACCTTACGACAGGCACCTAGCTTTTTAATGTTTGATCGGACTCAGCGAGACGTTAGAAAAATTCAGGAACCAGAATCACGGCGCACCCGAGAAAATCCACCCGTCGGTAAGGAAGCCAATGAAGGGAAAAACGAATCGTCAACCCAGACGACAACATTTTCACCCGAACCAAGTGCAGTCATCGAATCCATTGCCGAAGATGTACGCAAACAAGCGGCCTTAACTTCGCCATCACTCGGTGCCGCCGACAGTAGTTATGCACTGTTTGGAGACATGATGGAAAGTCGCTTCGGTTCTGATGGAAATGTGCTGCTACCGTCTACGGAAAATGAAACAGTTTCATCGACCGCAGAGAGAGAGACAGTTGGGGAAGGTCTTCTTGGAATGTTAGAGCAGGCAATGTCCAGTGATAGCGCCAACAATCTTGATGATCCTTTGAACACTATTCCAGGCGTGTCGACCAATCAAAACCAGGCTTTTTCTATGGCGACCGGCTCTGTCGGTGGACGGATAGGCAGGCAGGTGATTAATCATAGCGAGGCTCGCGTCACAGGATATCGCGACAATCAGGTCGATGGCGTATTGGCTAATACCACCAATGATGCCTATTTGTTTACACAGACGCAGTACCTGTTTGACGGCACGCAACTGGATCTGGGTTACGATGCCACCACTGGATTACGCTGGGGGCGGTGGGCAAGTGGAACCGTTACGTTTGAAGGCGAAACAGCCGACCCTTATTACACTCGTATCAAGGATCAGATGCATTGGGTCGCCGGAGACGAAAACAGCATGATGCGTAGTCTACCGATTAGTGGAACGGCGACATACAGTCTCTATGGTGGCACGGCACCCACAGACAGCGCGGGCAATGTCGGCCAACTGGGCAGCGTGACCTTAACCGCAGACTTCAATGCGCCTGCAATGGTGAGCAATGCGACAGTTGAACTCACCATCGATAACCAAAACTGGAAGGGTGAAGCGTCCACAATGCCGATACAAGCTGATACCGCGACGTTCTCGGGTCTTATGCAAGTCAATGTTACCTCGGACACCTCTGCGGGAAATCCAGGACTCGGCCATATCAGTGGTTTCTTCGTCGGCGGTGATAGTAGCACGGTGCCTAGCGGTGCAGGGATTAGTTATGAAATGACCGCTACATCAAATGGCGCCGCAAACACTGTGTCAGGTTCCGCTGCCTTGCGTAAGGATCCATAAGCAACACAAGTAGCGTGCTTCAAATAATTGACATCATAATCCTCGCCAAGGAAGATAGAAGCATAAGCCTCGCGAGGGAATGCGTCCGTTGAATTTTCTCAATACCCATGCTTTCCCACGAAACTGTTCCTACAGACGTTATAGCGGATCAGCAATTAGCGCATAGCTATTGTTAACGGGAGTTGTGTATGGCATTTCCATTTCTAGGTGATGTGTTCAATCATTTTTTCGGTCTCGACTGGAATCTTCCTATACCGATGTTTGGTCTGTTTGTCGCAACTGCGATAGTTCTCGCTACTTATGTTGCCCGTAAAGAAGTAGAACGTTACCAGGGGCTCTCGCTGTTAGGCAGCGCTCGGGTGATCGTTTCGAAAACGGGCGAAACACAATGGATTCCTGTTCATGGCGTCATAAGCGATCTTGCTCTGGTATGCGCGATTGCCGGGATAGTTGGCGCGAGAGTTTTTCATATTCTTGAATATCCGTCTGACTTTCTCGGTGACCCTATGAGTATGATATTCACTCAGGGTGGTTTTTCCATTTATGGAGGCCTGGTATTTGGCTTTGTCGCCGGCATAGTCTTTCTCCGCAAACGTGAAATACCCTTGTGGCCCATGCTCGATGCATTGTCACCGTCGCTGATTTTGGGTTATGCCATCGGGCGTGTAGGCTGTCAGATTTCTGGTGATGGCGATTGGGGTATCGCAGCGGATCTCGGCTCGAAACCGGATTGGTTACCTCAATGGTTTTGGGCGCAGACCTATGAAAATAATGTCATTGGAGTAGTCATACAGAGCCCCGGTGTCTATCCAACACCGCTTTATGAAGTCCTGATGGGCTTGCTTATCTTTGCCATACTCTGGAACGTGCGCAAGCGTTTTATGCCTTTGGGTATGATGTTTTTCCTCTATCTATTACTGAGTGGATTTGAGCGTCTTTTGATTGAACAGATCCGCATAAACACTGAGTATCGCCTGTTTAATCTCGCCTTTACCCAGGCGGAATTGATATCCACTTTGCTGATTATCATTGCAACTGTTGGTATCGTACGAGTTGCCCGTATGCATCGTTTGAATAGCGCGCTATTCGTCAGCTTCGTTAGTATATTGATGACTGCATGTATGTCACTGTAATTATTCGGTCTGGCAGGTTTTGGTATTTGATATTGTGCAGTAGGCTTTAGTATAGCCATACAAATCTGATTGAGATATATCTAGTTAAAGGAATCTGTACGATGCTCGAATTGACGCATCGAGTCCAACAATGAACGGAGAAGAAAATTGGAAGAAAACAAAGTAAACGGAAGTTGTTTGTGTGGCGCTATTGTCTTTGAAGCGGAAATCATCCCCGAAAAAATCTTTAATTGCCACTGTTCTCAATGTCGAAAGTCTCATGGCGCAGCGTTCGCCACGCAGGCTTTTGCCAAGGGAGAAACTCTCAAGTTTTTAAAGGGGGAAGAGCTGATTTCGGAATACAGTGGTCACGGTGGGGTGCGTGTGTTTTGTTCCAAGTGCGGCTCACGTTTGATGAATTACACGCCGGATAAACAATATCTCAGCTTAGCCTTATCCAATATTGACAGTGAGTTTCACGGAAAACCTGTTGCGCATGCCTTTGTGGGATCTAAAGCAAATTGGCATGAACCTTCGACCGATATCCCTTCATTTAAACGCATTCCCAGAAATGCGTTAGCCGAAGAAACGAGATAAATCATGGCACAACAATATTCTTATATCAGTGATCTAATACGCCAATTTATCGAAAAGCAGAAAGTATTTTTTGTTGCCACGGCAATGGAAACGGGACACATCAATGTGTCACCGAAAGGTATGGACAGTTTGCGCGTGCTGGGTCCAAATCGCGTGGTTTGGTTGAATGTGACCGGTAGTGGTAATGAGACGGCGACTCATGTGCAACATAGTCCGCGCATGACCTTGATGTTTTGCGCTTTTGAAGGGACGCCATCGATATTGCGCCTGTATGGAGAATCCAGGGTAATCCACGTTGGTGAAATGGGGTGGAAAGAGCTAGCTCAACATTTTCCATCCATACCCGGTGCGAGACAGATATTTGATGTACAGATTTCACTGGTACAGACCTCATGTGGAATGGCGGTTCCTTTGTTCGACTATGTTGAAGACAGGGATTTACTTTGGAATTGGGCCGAGAAAAAAGGCGAGCAGGGCATACATACGTACTGGGAGGAGAAAAACCAGACCAGTATCGACGGAGTGGCGAGTAATATACTTGAGAAGGCAAGGATTGAGTGATGAATGAGATTAGTATTCGTGCAGCCGGGATAGAAGATGCGGAGTTCATGTGCCAGCTATTGATACGATCCATCACACAATTATGTGCTGAGGACCATCACCATAATGCTGAAATTCTCAACACCTGGCTGGCGGGAAAGACTAAGGAAAATATGGTCGCCTGGATAGCTAAGCGCCAGATTCATACAGTGGTCGCCTATACGCAAAATCAATTGGCAGGCGTTGCTTCTATCGAAAACTCCGGCTTTATCCATCTTTGCTACGTCGCCCCCGAATGGATAGGCAAAGGTATAGGTCATCAATTATTCAAGCACCTTGAAGCGTGGTCAGTCGCTCAGAATATTTCCGAACTCTCGTTAACAAGCACAGCCACAGCGAAGCAGTTTTACCAAAACCACGGCATGGTGTTTACCGGCACAAGGACTAATTGCTTTGGTACCGTCGGATATCCTATGAAAAAGATGCTGTAATTAATGCAGTCAAATCAATCATTGTCGGTGAACTGGGTGACGAGCTGGTGAACGTCAATGGTTTCGTTATTAGAAGACTCAGTTGTGAAGATGGAATGGCAGTATTTTTCTCTAGTGGGTTGGATTCGTCGTTGTTTTCACGTATAAATAGGGCGCTGTTTCGTCGTATCAAAATCCTGTCTAACTTCAAGTGTGGGGTCGATCGTGATGAAAAATAACGAATTATTAGCACCTAATCTGGTAAAGTTTCTGATAACCTCGGCAGCCTGTCTGTTTGTCGGTACTGTTCAGGGCGCGGTGCAAGTTATGGAACCTATCCGGAGCTGGCTGGTTTCCATCGGAACCCCAAATACCAATCCCGGACATTTAATCGATCCACTCGCACATGCCCATATCAATCTTATCGGTGGCGTGGTGCTATTTCTTATTGGTATGGTTTATTACCACTTTCCGCGTATGAGCGGAAAACCGCTTTATTCCAATCGACTGGTTGAACACACCTACTGGTGGGTGACCATCGGAATTGTCAGCTTTTATCTTTCCTTAATGACGTTCGGGATAGTCGAGGGGATGTTGATGCTGGAAGGGTCGCCGATGCAGGAAGTCGTACACAGCTACTACTCACCGGTCATCGCCACTTGTGCGACGATAATGACGGTTGGTTATGGCGCTTTCTTTTTCAATCTGACTTTGAGCGTGATGAAAAAGCCTGAGTTAGAAGGCAAAGCTGCGGCAGAGCGCGGCTAAAGACCACGAATTGATTACACCGGGAAAGCGGCGCTACCAGGCGCCGTTTTTCATTATGTCGCGTGTACAATATCGGGTAATATCGGAAACTTGTTTCTATATTCTTATCTGGAGTCAGAATGAGCAGTTTTGAAAATATCAGTATCGATAGAGCGGCTAACGTTTATTTCGATGGCCGTGTAACCAGTAGAACCATACGTTTTGCAAACGGTGAAGTAAAAACCCTGGGTATTATGTTGCCAGGTGAATATCGATTTAATACTGATGACAAAGAATTGATGGAAATTCAGGGTGGTGATGTGTTGGTTCGCCTAAGTGATAGCGACGAATGGGTGGCTTATGCATCAGGCGAAGAATTTGAAGTGCCTGCCAGGTCTGCATTTGACATCAAAGTCAATTGCGTCACCGACTACTGCTGTTCCTTTACCAAGGAATAACTCACCTTCCTTATTTGGGAAAAGCGACGGGAAGAACCACATGGAAATTGATCACCTGTTTATCTGCACAAGCAAAGGTGCGCCTGAGGCCAAACATCTGGTTGATTTTGGACTCACCGAAGGACTACCCAACACCCATCCCGGACAGGGAACGGCATGTCGACGTTTTTATTTTCACAACCTGATGTTGGAGTTGTTGTGGCTTGAGGACGAAGAGGAGTCAAGTAGCCCACTGACAGCGCCAACGCAGCTGTTCCATCGGGCAGGTTTGCGCGATCCAGGGACATCACCGTTTGGCGTCTGTTTCAGACCGTCGCCAACGGAAACGGCAGTTTCATTTCCGAGCTGGCAATATCGTCCCCGCTATCTGCCAGCGCATTTGTCAGTGGAAATCGCCAAAGACATGCCGTATGTTGAACCCTTGTGGTTTTATCTCGGGTTTTCCCATCGCCCTGATCAGGCAGCGACACCACCTAACATGCAACATGCATGTGGTTTTAAAGAAGTCACTCAGGTAAGGATCACAACCGAGTCAGACGACGCATTTTCGTCAACTGCGCAAACCGTCATGGGCGAGAATTTACTGAAACTGGATCGCGGTGATACGGCTTTGCTCGAATTGTTTTTTGACGAAGGCAAAGCGGGAAAAGAAATGGATTTTCGCCCGCATCTTCCACTGGTGTTTCATTGGTGATTTGAAAAAGGAGTCGTTTTATGACTGAACAGAGTATCGAAGCACTGGAAAGTAAGCGCCAGGAATTACGTGAGCGTCTGGAAAAAATAGAACAGGACTATCGTTCTGGTCTGGATGCCGATTCTGAAGAACGTGCGTTGCAACTGGAAAATGCCGAAGTGTTGGAAGGTATCGCAAAGGCCACTGCTGAGGAATTAGCAAAAGTTGAAGAATTGCTGGCCGACTTGAAATCCTAGTAGAGGATGCGATGAAAATTGGAAAAAAAAGCGGGGCTTGCTTGCCCCGCTCTTTTTGAAATCTTTTTCGCGCGCTTATTTAAACCGTTGCATCAACGCCTGAAACTCCGGCGAGTCTATCATCTGCTGCAAACGTGGATCTTGCTTCAGCGCGGATACATCGTTCATTTCCACCATATTGGCATTTTTAACGGCATCAATTACGTGCAACACCACTTCATCGGCACTTTCACCCAGGATAGAACGCTGAATAGAATTTTGTGGCGCCAGCTCGCTATCGGAATAATAGTCATTTTCGGCAAATTCCGGTTGCGTGGAGTAATTCAGTAGATTCTGGCCCTGATCAGTAAAAGACGTTTCCATGAAAAAAGAAGATTCGTTCTTTACAGCGGCATTCACACCAAAGCTCGCAAAAAGAAGTATCAGGAGGAAAGATTTGGAGACATTCTTGATAGACATAGGGCACATCCAGTAAAAGCTCAACCACCTGTTTCGGTCCGTATTCAAAATTCTTTAGGGCATATTTATATTTTTTTGTGAAATTTAATTTTCCCATTCCTTGTGGAAACGCTCGGTCAGGCTGACTCTCCTTTCATAAGCTTGGCGCACGATCGCGACATCTTCCAGAAAGTAAGGTAACTCCCGCATATGTAAGGCCTGTGGGCCGTCTACCAGTGCCTTGTCAGGATGGGGGTGGAAATCCACCAACACCATATTGGCGCCAGCGATGATGCCTTGGGCGGTGGCATGGAATACATCCAGAATGCCATCCGGGGAAGACGCTCTGGTGCCAACCGAATGGGATGGGTCGATGCACACGGGCATGCGTGTAAGGCGTTTTATGACCGGTACATGGCTAAAATCGACCAGATTCCGATGGGGGTCGCCCATATTGGTCTTCATTCCCCGCAGGGCAAAGATCACTTTGCTATTTCCCTCACTGGCAAGATACTCGGCGGCGTTGAGTGACTCCTCCAGGGTGATGCCAAAGCCACGTTTCAACAGCACGGGATATTCAGTCTGGCGGCCTACCGCCTTCAATAATTCAAAATTCTGGGTGTTACGGGTGCCAATCTGCAGCAAGACGCCAGTGGGGCGCCCACTTCTCGCCAGGGCCTGATTTATTTCTTCCAGGTGTTCGTCGGAGGTGATCTCCATGGCAACGACCTTGATACCATATTTTCCGGCAAGCTCGAATACCCAGGGTAAGCATTCCTTACCGTGGCCCTGAAACGAGTAGGGATTGGTACGCGGTTTATACGCACCCATACGCGTACATACCTGTCCATTTTCCTGCAAGGCCTTCATCATGGTTTCGACATTTTCGCGATTATCCACGGCACACAGCCCGGCAAAAATATTTAGATTATCCTGGCTAAAAGTCACCCCGTTATATTCGAATGAGGTGGCGCGGCGTTCATCACGATGTCGACCCAGCACGCGATATTCTTCGGACACGCGAATAACGCGTTCTACCGTGGGCAGCGAGGTCATTTCCTCAATCGTCAAGGGCGAAGTATTACCCACCAGATAGATTTCGGTGAGGGTCTGCTGGACGCCTTTAACCATATGAATGCGGGCGTCTATATCAGGTATTGCCTTCAAATAACTCATCAGGCTTTTGAATTCGCTACCATTTTGATCGGTGTTCGGCTGGAGAATGAGAATCATTCCTAATCCCTTCGCAACTGTTTGATTTGTAAAATATTACTAGATGATCATCGCAGCGAATAGTTCCGCCGTCAAATTGCATCGGCAAGACTTGAGATAGATTGAGCTTTACGGTAGGGTATGTGCCTTCTCGGCGGCATAAGCCACTTGAATAAGCCCATTAGCCATGCGCTAGACCCAAGACCTTTATCCATGGAGGTGAAGATGAACATTGGAACTGTAAAATGGTTTAATCGGACTAAAGGTTACGGTCTGATCAGTCCCAGAGATGGTGGTAAAGACGTATTTGTGTTTTATCCCACCATCGAAACAGACGGACACCAAACACTCGAATTCGGACAGACTGTTCGATATGAATCGGTAGATTGTCTACATGGAGAACGCACGGTACGTGTTGTTCCTGTCAACTAGGATGAGAATCTGTGATAAAAAACGGCTGATACAGCCGTTTTTTTTGTCAAAATTTTTTGCTAGTCGATGTATCGTCTAACCAGATCGAAGTAATTATCTATACGTCGATCACGTAAGAAAGGCCAGATTCGTCTGACATCCTCAGTACGCTGCATATCGATGTCGGCGTATAGAATCTCTTCCTTGTCTTCACTTGCATGGGTAACAAACTCACCCTGTGGGCCGGCAATAAAACTATTCCCCCAGAATTGAATACCATTGCTCTGGCCACTGGGGTCATTCTCATGGCCTGTACGATTACAAGATAGTACAGGTACGCCGTTGGCAATCGCATGTCCACGTTGTACAGTCACCCACGCTTCGAGCTGGCGTTGTTTTTCATCATTGGTATCACGTGGATCCCAGCCGATAGCGGTGGGGTAAATAAGTAGCTCGGCCCCTGACATGGCCATTAAGCGTGCTGCCTCGGGATACCACTGATCCCAGCACACTAACACGCCGAGTTTGCCTACTGAGGTCTTGATCGGCGTGAAGCCAAGATCGCCGGGAGTGAAATAAAACTTTTCATAAAACCCGGGATCGTCTGGGATGTGCATTTTGCGATAGGTGCCAGCAATACTGCCATCACGTTCAAAAACCACAGCCGTATTGTGATACAAACCTGCCGCGCGTTTTTCAAATAGTGAGCTTACTACCACAACATTGTGTTGCTTGGCCGCTGCCGCGATACGTTCACTACCCGGGCCTGGAATCGGCTCGGCCAAATCGAAATGATCGACGTCCTCTGTCTGACAAAAATACAGGCTGCTGTGCAGTTCCTGGAACACGACTAGCTGTGCTCCTTGCCTGGCGGCCTCAGTCAGCAAGGAGAGCGTCTTATCGAGATTTGCAGATTTATCTGCAACACAAGTGTGCTGCAATAATGCGACTTTGAGCGTGTTGTTGCTCATGCGAGTACACCTTCTGGTAGTTGCATGGTCAGGCAGTGCAGGCTGCCATGTTGTTCGATGATAGGCAAGCAGTTGATACCGACGATTTCATATTCGGGAAAACATTTTTGTACTTGTTGCAAGGCGAGATCGTCATTTGCATCATCGTATGTCGGTACCAATACCGCGCCATTGATGATAAGAAAATTGGCGTAGGTTGCAGGTAAGCGGTGGCCGTCATCGGGACTGTATTTGGCTGAGGGCCAGGGCAGGGGAATGAGACGATAGGGTTTGCCTGCAAAATCCACAAGCTGTTTTAGCTCATCTTCCATAGCCTTCAGATCCTGATAGTGGCTGTCCTGTGTATCGTCACATTGCACATAACAAATAGTGTTTGCATCAGTGTAACGCGCCAGTGTGTCGATATGGCTATCAGTGTCATCACCTTCGAGATGTCCGTGCTCCAGCCACAACAGTCTTTCCAGACCAAGTTCTTTTTTAAGGTATTCGGTTACATCATCGCGACTGTATTGCGGATTACGTTGAGGCGACATCAGACAATGCGCAGTGGTCAATACTGTGCCCATACCATCGGATTCAATTGAACCGCCCTCAAGTACAAAATCAAGTGGCCAATGTGTGGCCAGGGGAAAGCAATCCTGTTTGTAAAGCGCTTGTGTAATAGCGGTGTCTTTTTTGGCGGAGAACTTGTTTCCCCAACCATTAAAAACAAAATCAAGAAGACGAGCCTGTTCGCCTTCGTAAACGGTTATAGGACCAAAGTCTCGCGCCCAGGTATCATCCGAGGGAACACAGTGCAGACTTACTTGTTGAAGATTGACGTCAGCCTTTTCCAGCAATCGCTGTATGTGCGCACGATGTTCGTCATTGTAGGCGACGATGAGCAGGTTTTGTCGTTTGGCGATCTCACGACCGATCTCAACAAACACCGGTTCAACGCGATCCAGGATGTCTGCCCAGTCAGAATGCGAATGTGGCCAGGTCAAAAGTACGCCGCTTTGGGGGTGCCACTCAGGGGGAAAAAAGCGTTGCTGCATGTGTGCGTCTCAAAAGGAATTTAGGAGCGCGATAATAGCAGGGCTAGTCGGACGGATAAAAGTATAAACCGACCTGTCTGGACTGGTTGAACCAGCCTAATTAGTGAGATCGGAATAGGCGGCTTTTTTCACGACCGAATGAATGACGCGATCGTTCTCGAATACCACGATAAAGCTGTCATAGACCCAGCGCGAGATAGCGGGTTTGCCGACAGGATCGCTCTTGGCGCGGGGTTTACCAAAAACCTGTTCGACGCGTTCAGCCGTCATGCCGGCATTGGGGCGAGGAATACCATCCAGAGTATTGGGTGGCTCAGTGTTTATGCCTTCCAGCAGTAACTTGTCTGCGGTTGCGGTACCGGACAAAAGAAAACTTTGTAATAGAAATATCCACAGCATCTTTTTCATGTGCTTTCTCCCCCTTTGCCACGTACAGTTCAGGTTTATTCCCTGGTGCGTGGGCCGGATCTGCGGTCTGGCCCTGTTTTTCGGGTTCTGGACCGGACGAGTTTCTGCTATTTATAACAATACCGCCGCCAGTATTGGCGATTTAGCTTTCATAGTCCTTAATCGACTGGGCCTGGTATACCGCGTTTCCGATATAGCTCGCAGGGCTCATCTCCATCAGGCGCGCCCTGGCTTCTTCCGGGATATCCAATGTGGCGATAAAGGCCTGCATTTGCGCCTTATCTAAACGCTGACCGCGAGTGAGTTCCTTCAGTTTCTCATAGGGGTTGGCAATGCCGTAACGGCGCATAACGGTCTGAATCGGTTCTGCGAGTACCTCCCAGTTTTCATCCAGATCCTGGGCAATACGTTGCGCGTTGACCTCCAGCTTACCTATGCCTTTGAGCGTAGACTCATAAGCAATTACCGAGTGGGCAAGACCTACGCCCAGGTTGCGCAACACTGTCGAATCGGTCAGATCACGCTGCCAGCGAGAAACTGGCAGTTTGGCCGCCAGGTGTTCGAAGATGGCATTGGCCAGTCCCAGATTACCCTCAGAGTTTTCGAAATCGATGGGGTTTACTTTGTGCGGCATCGTTGACGAACCCACTTCGCCTTTCACGGTTTTTTGTTTGAAGAATCCCATGGAGATATACGACCAGATGTCACGATCGAAATCGAGGACAATAGTGTTAAAACGCGCTAATGCATGAAAATACTCGGCAACGTAGTCGTGTGGCTCGATTTGTATCGTGTAGGGGTTCCAGTCCAGTCCCAGATTGGTAACAAAAGCCTCCGCGAAACCCTGCCAATCGACTTCGGGATAGGCAGAAAGGTGAGCGTTGTAGTTACCTACAGCGCCGTTGATCTTACCCAGGATTTGTAAATCTTCCAGTTGTCGCTGCTGACGCATCAGGCGATAGGCAACATTGGCCATCTCTTTGCCCACTGTTGTCGGAGAGGCGGGTTGGCCATGAGTGCGAGACAACATCGGAATATCCGCATATTGCACAGCCATATCGCTTATGGCATCGATCACCTTTTTGCACAGCGGTTTGATGACTTCATCCATTCCGCGTTTGAGCATCAGACCGTAGGAAATATTATTGATGTCCTCTGAGGTACAGGCGAAGTGGAAAAATTCATTAATTGCTTCCAGTTCAGCGTTGCCTTTAATTTTTTCCTTGAGGAAATATTCCACT
The DNA here is from genome assembly GCA_029881255.1 of Gammaproteobacteria bacterium. Taxonomy (NCBI): domain Bacteria; kingdom Pseudomonadati; phylum Pseudomonadota; class Gammaproteobacteria; species Gammaproteobacteria bacterium. Next base: position 283,308 of record JAOUMY010000004.1, read on the forward strand.
GCCTTAACGTCGTGGTTGGTCGTTCTCTCGATGTCTTTTACGCGTTGTGCATCTGCTTCGCTGAAAGCCGTAACGATGTTGTCGAGTGCGGCATGGGCAGACTCGCTTAGGTCCGGGACTTCGGCGATAGCCGGGTTTTCCGACAAGGCCTGTAGCCAGCGTACCTCAACCAGTACTCGATGGTAGATCAGACCATATTCACTAAAAATAGGCTGTAACTGGTTGGTTTTATTGCCGTAACGGCCATCAATCGGTGATATTGCAGTTAGTCTGGACAGTTCCATGGGCTCGCTATGTCGTTGCTTGGTCAGGAAAAGGGCGAATTCTATCGCAGATAGCGCCTGAATTTAACCAGAATTCCACCGATATAGACATGTTGAGCGATATTCCATAGCTGGTGCCACTTAAAATCGCCATGGCAAGCGCCGCTAAAACAGGTACAATGCGCGGTTATCCAAGCTATTGAATAAACGTTAAAAGTATACGGAAAGAGGTGTAGATGTGTTAGAAGCCTATCGCAAGCATGTTGAAGAAAGAGCAGTAGATGCACTGCCACCGCGTCCCCTGGATGCGGAACAAACCGCTGCATTGGTGGAATTATTGAAGAATCCGCCAAAAGGGGAAGAAGACACATTACTGGAATTATTCATTCATCGGGTTCCACCGGGGGTGGACCAGGCAGCCTATGTCAAAGCAGGCTTTCTTACCGCCATCGCCAAGGGCGAGGTCAAATCACCTCTGATCGATCCAGCCAAGGCAGCGGAATTACTCGGTACCATGCTCGGTGGTTACAACATCCAACCGATGATCGATTTGCTTGACGATAAAACGCTGGCGCCTATAGTCGCCAAAGGTCTGTCAAAAACACTGTTAATGTTCGATGCCTATCACGATGTCCTTGAGAAGGCCAAATCGAACCCTGTAGCCAAGGAAGTGGTTGATGCCTGGGCCAATGCGCAATGGTTTACCAATCGTCCAGAGCTACCTGAGGACATCACGGTTACCGTGTTCAAAGTGCCCGGCGAAACCAATACTGACGACCTTTCTCCTGCCTCTGAGGCCTGGAGTCGTCCGGATATTCCGCTACATGCCAAGGCGATGCTGGTAAGCAAAATGCCGGATGGTCTGTCCACGATTGAAAAACTCAAAGCCAAGGGACATCCATTGGCCTTCGTAGGCGACGTGGTCGGTACCGGCTCTTCACGTAAATCGGCCATCAATTCCGTTTTGTGGCATATGGGCGACGACATACCTTACGTACCCAATAAACGGCAGGGTGGCGTGGTATTAGGCGGCAAGATTGCACCCATATTTTTCAACACGGCTGAAGATTCCGGCGCTTTGCCCATTGAATGTGATGTGTCAAAACTGAACATGGGCGATGTCATTACGATTCACCCATACAATGGCAAGATCACTAATGAAAAAGGCGAAACCGTTTCCACTTTTGAAATTCGCCCGACGACTTTGCCTGACGAGGTGCGCGCAGGTGGTCGGATTCCGTTAATCATTGGACGTTCACTTACGGATAAGACCCGTGAAGCACTTGGGCTTCCTGCATCTGATATCTTTCGTCGTCCTGTTGCTCCCGTGGAAAGCAAAAAAGGTTTTACTCTCGCACAGAAAATGGTTGGTCGCGCCTGTGGCGTGAAAGGCATACGCCCCGGGACATATTGCGAACCACGCATCACTACCGTAGGTTCTCAGGATACCACCGGTGCGATGACGCGTGACGAACTCAAAGAACTCGCTTGTTTAGGTTTCTCTGCCGATCTGGTAATGCAGAGTTTCTGTCATACGGCGGCTTATCCCAAGCCTGTGGACATACAATTACAGCATTCCTTACCCGATTTTATCCAAACCCGTGGCGGTGTTGCTCTGCGCCCTGGCGACGGTATTATTCATTCCTGGTTGAATCGCATGATATTGCCCGATACGGTTGGTACCGGTGGAGATTCGCATACACGATTTCCAATGGGGATTAGTTTTCCGGCAGGTTCAGGTCTGGTTGCTTTCGCCGCCGCATTGGGCGTAATGCCGCTGGATATGCCCGAGTCGGTTTTAGTCCGTTTCACAGGTAAATTGCAGGCGGGTATTACCTTGCGCGACCTGGTACACGCCATCCCCTATTTTGCCATCAAGCAAGGCTTACTCACGGTGGAAAAAGCGGGTAAGAAAAACATCTTCTCCGGTCGTGTATTGGAGATAGAAGGGCTTGAGACACTGAAAGTAGAACAGGCCTTCGAACTGGCCGATGCGTCGGCAGAACGTTCTGCCAACGGTTGTACAGTTAAGTTAGACAAAGAACCGATCATCGAATATCTGAATTCCAACATTACCTTATTGAAGTGGATGATTGCCGAGGGATATGGTGATGTACGTACTCTTGAACGTCGCATAGAAGCGATGCAGGCCTGGCTTGAAAAGCCGGCATTGCTCGAAGCAGACAAAGATGCAGAATATGCGGCGGTGATTGAAATCAACATGGATGAGATCAAGGAACCGATCCTGTGTTGTCCAAATGACCCCGATGACGCGAAGACATTGTCCGATGTGGCGGGTGAAAAAATCGACGAAGTATTTATCGGTTCTTGTATGACTAATATTGGCCATTATCGCGCAGCGGGCAAGGTGCTGGAAGACGTTACTAATGTACCGACTCGCATGTGGATTGCACCACCTACACGTATGGATCAACACCAACTGACAGAGGAAGGCTATTACGCTATCTTTGGCAAGGCAGGTGCTCGTACGGAAATGCCGGGTTGTTCCTTGTGTATGGGTAATCAGGCGCGTGTTGCAGACAATGCTAAAGTGGTGTCGACATCGACGCGTAATTTCCCGAACCGACTGGGCAAGAATGCGGATGTTTATCTTGCATCAGCAGAGTTATCAGCAGTTGCTGCGAGACTGGGCAAGATACCTACAGCAGCGGAATATATGCAATATGTTGGTAGCATCGCCGCCATGTCTGACAATATCTATCGCTATATGAATTTTCATGAAATAGCCGAGTATAAATCGATTGCCGATAAGGTGATTCCGATCGCTCAGGCCTAGAACGAAACAGTTTCCCGCGTCAGATCGTGGCGCGGGAAAGATGTTTTCTACATCGTCTGTAAAAACCCCTTCGCCTGTTTCAGGATTTTTCCACGGCTAAAAATCAATTGCCAGCGGCGTCCACCTTTTTGTCGCCACAATACTGCTGAGCGCATCAGCGCCAGGAGCAGTGTGCGAACTTTTTCGGCATTATGGGGATTGGTGAGATAACCCTGTTCACCTGCAACCACGATGCGTGGCTGCATAGTACTGATGGTTTCCGTATAAACACTGGCGAGGTTGGATACGATATTTTCGTGCATAGGACCGAAGCTTTCCGCCTGACGTTGCACGCGTTCTATCCCTGCCGAGAGTTTATCGAGTAAGTTGCGATCCTTGGCTAGCTTTCTTTCAAGATGAGCGATGCCCAGGACATATCTCGCAATTTCCATGTCGCGTTCTTTATTAAGCGAATCAAACAAGGTCGATAGAACCATCATTCCTTGACGTATACTTTGGACACCACCATAAACGTCTTCAGTTGTCTTTGCATCTGAATTCAGAACACTTTTGACCGCTGTTTCAAACTGAGATGCATCGGCCATCCCCGTGCGTGCGATTTGTCTAACTAAATATCCTGCCTGAAACATGCCTGCGAGGGCGATCAAGCTGTCACGACTAGCCATCTTTTTTTGATGTTCTCCGTCTATTGATAAATGATGTCTTTTACGAAATCGATTACGCCACCACCAAGACATACATCGTCCAGATAGAATACCGCCGATTGACCAGGCGTCATTGCCCGCTGCGGTTCGTCAAACTGAACAATATAATGTTCACCTTGTTTTTCCACGATAGTACATGCCTGGTCGTCCTGACGATAGCGGGTTTTAGCACTACAACGAAGTGGTAACTGAAGTTCTTCACCGGATATCCAGTTCACATCGATTGCTTTTAACTCCCGGCTGTAGAGGAGGGGGTGATCATGCCCCTGAGCAATTACCAGAATATTGTCCTGTATACGTTTGCCAACCACGAACCAGGGATCTTCACCGCTGTCCTGTCGCCCACCTATGCCAATTCCTTTGCGCTGTCCGAGGGTGTAATACATCAACCCCATATGTTCTGAGACAGTTTTACCATCCGGTGTCTGCATTAATCCGGGTTGTGCCGGGAGATATTGACTTAGAAACTCGCCAAAGTTTTTCTCACCAATAAAACAAATACCGGTGCTGTCTTTTTTGCCGGAATTCTGGAAATGGTATTGTGTTGCGATGTCTCGTACTTCCGGTTTATGCATCTCGCCCAGAGGAAAAACACTTCGCGACAACTGATATTGATTAAGTGCGTGAAGGAAGTATGTCTGATCTTTGTTCAGATCAACGGCTTTTTTTAAAACCTGGAGTCCGTCCTGTTCTTCCAGTCGCGCATAATGTCCTGTTGCAATCTTGTCGGCACCAAGCTCCATTGCCCGGTGAAGAAAGAGATCAAATTTTATTTCCTTATTGCACAAGACATCGGGATTCGGGGTACGTCCCGCTTTATATTCATCGAGAAAGTGCGCGAATACCCTGTCCCAGTATTCCGGTGCGAAATTTTCCGTATAAAAGTCAATTTCCAGGCGCTCTGCGATATGTCCCGCGTCTTTGAGATCCTCCTCAATAGGACACTGGCCGTCTCCTTCAAGGTCAACCCAATTCTTCATGAACAAACCGGCCACTTGGTAGCCTTGTTGTTTTAATAGCAAGGCAGAAACTGACGAATCTACGCCGCCGGAAAGACCGACCATAATAAATTGTGAATGAGTAGAAGAAGACGACATGATGATATGAAGGACAAAAGAATTTGTGGCGAAACCGGCTTCGATTTCGGGAGTATACCAAAGTCACGCAGTAGCTTCGATAAATAGTTTCTAATTCCGAGTGGACTCAGGGGGATTTTAGTCCTACACTTTTGCAACATCCCCGGTAAAAAACAATGATGACACCCAAAGTAATCAGTATTCGGCAACGGTTTTTGGTTATTATGTCCTTGTTCGTCGGAATACTGCTGGTTGCCACCTTATATACCTCTCACCAGTCGAAAGACTCTATCAAAAAGCAATACGAAATTGCCCATCGGCAAAACCATTTGAGCGACGTACTGAGTCTCCTTTCTGAGAACCTACTGCAACTAGGTGTTTCTATTTACCAAAAGTCGTTTATTAGTGACCACATTGATCAAAAAGAGATCCATTCGCGCATATTGCGCGTTAGAGAACTTGCCGCAGAACTGGAAGACCCGAGCAATGTCGCCCTCCAGGAAAGAATTCAGACCCTCAGAGCTACACTGGACGTTATTTTTGATCAGGTTGGGACGCTTTTAACGGTTCAGAAAGATGTCGAAAAACGCTTTTTGGCCATGCCTATCATGTTAAACGACCTTCGGCCGGCAAATGTGGATTTTATGACGGCCGTTGTCGATGGACTCAATGATTTGCGGGTAGAGCGAGGTAATGATGAAGCTTCGGAATTATTTCGCGACATTCGCTATGAATGGTCACAATTAATCAGTTCAGTACGTGTTTTCGTAGCTAATCGTCTCGGTGCATTTGGGCCACCAGAGCTTTCAATGGAGGCCTCTGAGAACAATCGAAAAGTTTATGCGGAATCGGTTGCACTGGCATTAGTAAAGCTTGAAACGCTGAAGAAGCAGGGGCGTTTGGGGATAGTGCAGGAAAATGCCGTCGAACGTATGCGTAAGGCATTCGATGTTTATAATGTAAAGTTCAAACAAGTACAGGAAATCTATTATTCCGAAACCTGGCGTGCCGATCATTCTTTGATGCGCGACGGGATCGACCCCATGCTCAATACCGCGATTGGTATTGTCAACGATATGCGCGCCATGCTTTCCGGAAACGTGGTTGAGGGGATAAGTCTCATCGAAGAGAGTACAGCTACTTTTTCTGAGACGATGTGGCTGGTGCTGGCATTAGTATTACTCGTGACTTTTATCGCCTATATTGGGTTTGAGTTACTAATACGCAGACCGCTTACGCAGATCGGTTTAGCCCTGGTTGCTGAAGGAGAAGGTAAAAAGTTTCAGCCTGCTCTTAGCCATCGCATATTAGAAACACAATTTCTTATCGATGCACTTGCGCGTATGCGTTCCCAGGTCCACGCGCGTCAGTTACGCCTCCAGTCTATACTCGACAATGCCGGTGAAGGCATTTTAATTATCGATAAGCTTGGTCGGATCGAAAGCCTGAATAAGGCTGCGGAAATCGTGTTTGGCATGGACGAAGCCGAGATTGTTGGCAAGGGCGTAACCACCGTTATTCCTGCGTTTGAATCCATACGCAATCACAAAGATGCGGGCATGATGTCGGTATTGAAAAATCGAACCACCTTGCACCCGGAACAGGAAATAGAAGGCGTTAACAGCAAGATGGAAAGCTTTCCCATGTCAATACGCTTGGGGCGCGTATTGTTGGAAGGCGAAATACTTTACGTCGCGCTGGTATCAGATATTAGCGAACGCAAAGCCATGGTTGATCGACTCAAACAGCTTGCTGAACGCGATTCTCTGACAGGACTTTACAACAGACATTTTTTTATCGACGAACTTGATCGTGCGATTGAGCGCAATTTGCGCAATGAAAAACTCGACATTGCGCTGCTATATCTCGACCTGGATAATTTTAAATACGTGAACGATACCTTGGGACATGTGGCTGGGGATAAGGTGTTGACCGATGTTTCCGACGTTCTGATTAATCGTGCACGAGGAACCGATTTGGTAGTGCGACTCGGCGGAGACGAATTTGCCATATTGCTGTATAACTCCAGCGCGAAAGAGGCATTGGTGGCAGCTGAAGCATACAGACGGCATCTTAGCGAATTTATATTTAACTATGAGGGGCAGATACTGGACATTGGTTGTTCTATTGGCATCGCCTTACTTGATGGGAGCATCAAAAACAAAGAAGAAATATTGTTACGCGCAGATCTGGCCTGCCATATTGCCAAGCGACTGGGTAGAAATCGAGTTTACTTTTTTGAGGAAAAAGACAAACAGAGCGCCGACGCCATGTCACTGGATATGGGATGGGCCCGTAGGATAAAGAACAGCATTGAGAACAATTTGTTTGTCATGGATTGCCAGCCCATTATGTCGTTAAAGTCACGACAGATTACCTCACACGAGGTATTGCTGCGTATGAAGGGCGAAAACGGTGATCTGATTATGCCATCAGGATTTTTACCCTCTGCTGAACGTTTTGGGCTAATTCAGGAAATTGATCGTTGGGTCATTCGTCATAGTATGCGTCATTTAATGCGCAATGAAGGTTATTCAGGTCGACGCTACGCAATCAATTTGTCAGCAAAATCTATCGGTGATCCGGAGATATTGGAACTCATACAGACGGAATTGGATAGGAATGCGGTCAATCCGAATAACGTCGTTTTTGAGGTCACCGAAAGTAGCGCGATTCAGAACATCAACGCCGCTGCGGAATTTTTAGCAAAACTTCAGGAATTAGGATTTAAAACCGCACTTGACGATTTTGGTGTCGGATATTCATCGTTTTCATATTTAAAAGATCTCGCCGTTGATATCGTCAAAATTGACAAGTCATTTGTACAGAATGTAACGAATGATAAGGTTAAAAGGGCGATTGTTGCCTCAATGAATGATGTAGCACACGCCCTGGGTAAAGAAACTGTGGCAGAGTTCGTGGAAGATAGAGAAACCGTGGAATTTCTCGCTTCAATCGGAGTGGATTATTGCCAAGGCTATTACATAGGTGAACCTCGCAAGACCATTAGAGACAATCACAAGGACAACATTGTCTATCTAAACTAGCAAAATGTAGAAAAAGAAGCCTCAACCCCTGTTTAATCAAAAGCAGGGGGGTTTGTGATGTCGGCTATCCTAAGTTAGCTTGGATTACTGTATGGTCGCGTCAGCAGCTTCGGTTGTATTGCTGATTGCCTCGCCGCTTGCCATTTGAATTTTCGTCGCCTGTAGACCACGCGGTCCATCGATAAGATCAAACTCTACCTTTTGCCCCTGCTTTAGTGTTTTGTAACCTTCCATTATTATTGCAGAGAAATGCGCAAAAACGTCTGAGCCCCCTCCTTCTGGTGAAATAAAGCCGTAACCTTTAGCATTGTTAAACCACTTAACTGTGCCTGTTGCCATGGCAATTCGCCCTCCTTAATCCTTCTTAATTCTTCCCAGCGCCAACCTATCCCTCAAAGAGAGATGCAATTTAACGCCCCACTTTTCTTATTGAACTTCTTAAATAAGGCCTCACATAAAACTTTATAATGATGAGCGTCTAAGTCAAGTTTTTTCTTGTTTTTTCGGTAGCTTGCACATAAATAGGCTTCATTGGCGCATTTACCATTTTGATAATAGTGTTATAAATATTAAGTTAAACGGAATTAAGGTCTGGATTTCGGATCTAGGCTAGAATGTCGTTGAAATATTATTGGTCTAATTGCAGACACAAGGGCTTAAACTGATGGAATATTTGTGATTATGGTCAACCAATAGGTGGTAATATCGCCCTAACGCGCTGTATTGGCAGATAATAAAATTGTTATTAAATGAAATGTAATTTTTTTGATTTTAACTAAACTTCATGGCTATGAGTGACGATCAATATAACGAACACGACGGAGACTTGCAGGTCCAAGAAGCCAAACCGGCTCTAAAAAGACCTTCAATGTACAAGGTCGTACTACTGAACGATGACTTTACTCCAATGGAATTTGTGGTTCAGGTTTTGGAAAAGTTTTTCGCTATGAACCGCGAAAAGGCAACGCAGGTAATGCTGCAGGTGCACACGCAAGGAAAAGGGGTATGTGGTGTTTTTACCAGGGAAATCGCAGAGACCAAGGTAGCACAGGTTAGCGATTTCTCGAATCGTAATCACCATCCGCTTCTTTGTGTAATGGAGAGAGCCTGATCGCAACTACTTATGACGACTGGAAGCCAAAATGATCAGTAAAGAGCTTGAATTTTCCTTAAACCTGGCGTTTAAAGAGGCACGCGAAAAGCGTCACGAATTCGTGACGGTTGAGCATCTCTTATTGGCTTTGTTGGACAATCCAGCCGCAGCCTCTGTATTAAGAGCCTGTGGCGCAGATATGTCTCAGCTTAAGCAGGATTTGACCGTGTTCGTGGATGAGACAACACCACATCTGGTACACGATGATGAACGTGAGACACAGCCTACGCTTGGCTTTCAACGCGTATTACAACGCGCGGTGTTTCAGGTTCAGTCTTCCGGCAAGAAAGAAGTGACCGGCGCAAATGTGCTTGTCGCTATTTTCAGTGAGCAGGAATCTCAGGCAGTTTACTTTCTGAATAAGCAAAACGTCACAAGACTTGATGTAGTCAACTATATCTCCCACGGGATCTCAAAGGTCCATGGTGATGAAGAGGACCAGAGCGTTTCCCCTGCGTCTGAAGAAGATAGTGGCGGTGAGGGCAGCACTGCGAAATCACCGCTTGAGAGTTATGCAACGAATTTGAATGAGCTCGCCAAGAAAGGTGAGATCGATCCTCTGATCGGTAGAAAAGAGGAAGTTGAGCGCACGGTACAGGTGTTGTGTCGTCGTCGCAAGAACAATCCACTGTATGTGGGTGAGGCCGGTGTCGGCAAGACAGCCATTGCAGAAGGCTTGGCAAAGAAGATCGTCGACAAGGAAGTGCCTGAGGTGCTTCAGGACGCCACGGTCTACTCGCTCGACCTTGGAGCCTTACTTGCTGGCACAAAGTATCGTGGTGACTTCGAGAAGCGCTTAAAGGCTTTATTGAGTCAGCTCAAGAAAGAAAAAGGCGCGGTCTTGTTCATCGATGAGATCCATACCATTATCGGTGCCGGTTCTGCTTCCGGGGGCGTAATGGATGCATCTAACCTGATTAAGCCTATGCTTGCTTCAGGTCAATTGAAGTGTATCGGTAGTACAACATATCAGGAGTACCGCGGTATTTTTGAAAAAGACCGTGCACTGGCACGCCGCTTTCAGAAAATTGATGTGGTTGAACCGACGGTAGATGAAACCGTGCAGATTCTTAATGGTTTGAAGTCGCGTTTCGAAGAACATCATGGTGTTCGTTACACCAAGCAGGCATTGCAGACGGCTGCGGAACTGGCAGACCGTTATATCACTGACCGCCAACTGCCGGACAAGGCAATTGATGTAATCGATGAGGCGGGTGCAATACAGCGTTTAATGCCTGTATCCAAGCGCAAGAAGGTCATCGGTGTTGGTGATATTGAGCACATAGTTTCCAAGATTGCACGGATTCCGCCCAAGAGTGTTTCCCGTTCTGATACTGAGCTGTTGCGTCATCTTGAGCGCAATCTGAAAATGGTGGTGTTCGGACAGGATGAGGCAATAGATCAGTTGGCAACAGCGATCAAACTGGCCCGTTCCGGCTTAGGTGCAGAACAAAAACCAATAGGTTCTTTCCTTTTCTCAGGTCCAACAGGGGTAGGTAAGACTGAAGTCACGCGCCAACTGGCTTCTGCACTGGGTATCGAACTTATTCGTTTCGATATGTCGGAATACATGGAACGCCATACGGTATCTCGACTCATCGGCGCGCCTCCCGGTTACGTAGGGTTTGATCAGGGCGGTTTGTTGACGGAAGCGATTAACAAGAGTCCGCATGCGGTACTGTTACTCGACGAAATCGAAAAGGCGCATCCGGATGTCTTTAATCTGCTTCTTCAGGTAATGGATCATGGAACCCTGACGGATACCAACGGGCGTAAGACGGATTTTCGTAATGTGATTATCGTGATGACAAGTAACGTGGGTGCTGAGTTGATCAGTCGTTCTTCGATTGGATTCTCTGAGCAGGATCACTCTACTGACGGTACCGAAGCAATTAAACGCACGTTTACACCAGAATTCCGCAATCGTCTCGACGGTATCATCGCCTTCAAACCGCTTATGCCGGATACCATCGCCAGCGTCGTCAGCAAGCTGCTGGTGGAACTGGAAGTTCAGTTGGAATCTCGCAATGTCACAATTGAAGTCGACGATGAAGCAAGAGTTTGGTTGGCAGAGCATGGTTACGACAAGATGATGGGCGCCCGACCAATGGCTCGCCTGATTAAGGAAAACATCAAAAAGCCACTTGCCAATGAGTTGTTGTTTGGAATTCTGGCAGATGGTGGATTGGTAAAAGTCACTGCTACTGACGAAAAGATCGAGTTGGAATACGAGCCAAGAAAGAAGGCTGCTTCGGAAAAAGCTTGATCGATAAAATGCAATATAGGAAGGCGCCTCTATGGCGCCTTTTTTTATTCTGCAACGGTGAATTCAAAAGGTTCACTTAATGAACCATGATTGAAATCGCCATAATACACATCCTCATTGCGGTCACGTGCATGTATCCGCCAATTGTAATATCCACCGGGTGTCAACAGACCTGGAGGCAGGGTGAGCGATGGTTGTGCAAGAAGTTGGCTGGTGTATATGACTTTTTCGCCGTCCCACACATCACGTATGTAAACCTGATACCATTTTGCATCCGGTACAGGTGTCCAATGCAGAGTCGCTGAGGAAACTATTGGCGGTTTTGCGCGACATTATTGTTTTTCCACTTTATTTGCGCGACGCAGGCGCAGACTCAGACTCTTTAACATTCCAAGCGCCAATTCCGGGTATTGAATGATCAGCGTGCGTAGTTTTTCCTTGTTTAAGGAGAGTACGGAAGTCTCCTCCAGTGCGTGAGCAGTGCCGGAACGGGGTTGTTCGTCCAGCAATACCATTTCGCCAAAACATTCTCCCGGTCCAAGTAAACAATAAAAGCCCTGCTCACTACTGCTGCCATCGAAAGAGATACCTATTTGGCCTTTTTGAATGAGGTACATCTGTTCACCGTAATCTCCCTGAGAAAATATTACATCATCCGTGTTGAACAGCTCTTCATCCAATACTCGGGCGACCACGGCGAGATCTTCCGTTCTGACACTGGAAAATATTTGCGAGTTTTTGAGTACTAATACCCGGTCAAAAATATCAAGCATAGCGTTCTCCACTATCTTGACCTGGATTGAAGCTGTTTAGACATCCCCACATCCAAGGATCGGATAAGGGACTGCATTGTTGTTTCATTTTATCCAAAGTCCATGTATCCCGGCTGTGTATTTTCTCACTGATGTCGTAGATTCTGCCGACGGAGTCTATCAGTGAATTGGCAGACGGTTTGTCTCGAAATTCCAATAAGGTTTCCATCGCACTCTCAATAACATCTCGGCTTTTTGAATTAATGCCTGCAATGACTGATTCCACTAGATTCACGTCTTCAACGAATCCCGCTATGCGTAAAGAAAGTAGTAACATGTCTTCACACCGTTCATTCAATAGCACAGGTAAGAGACTGCGATAATCATCATGTGTCTTCAACTGCTGTATGATAGCTTCATGCATCTCGGCATAGGCTTTGGTCTTGGAGACCGCCCATCGGTAGAGTTGTTTGTATTCATCGGTTTTTGGTTCTTTTTGCATAATCACGTCAACAATACTTTCTAAGGCGCGTGGCGGAAGCGGCGTCGATTTAAGCCACGCAACCAATGATGCCGCACTAAAGCCTCTATGAAAAAGGCTTACCGCACTTTCGCGACGCACATCGGGATGTGGGTCACAAAGCTTGCCGAGTAACAACTGATATCGCTGCTCCCAATCGAGCTGTGTGGCAATGCGCGCCGCAATTTGTCTGGCACGTGCATCATCGCTAGAGAGTAGCCTCTTTACAATTGCAGCGATCTTTTTATCGTTTTCCAAGGGCATTTGACTGATCGCCCGTGCAGCCTGTCGTTGTACGCGTCGATCTGGGTGTAACGTCAACTCAAAGAGTCGTTCAAGGTGTTCTACGCCGTTTAGTCTTATCACGAGTTCCAGCCCAGAAAGGATCTCACCAGGATTGTCCGCATATAACAATTCAAACCACGCATGTTTCGCCTGGTCTCGGAGACTATGTAAATCGTTTATCAATGCACCATAAACTCCGGTTGCGACCATGCGTGGATTTGTACTATTCATGGCAGCGTTGATCTCATCGAGCATCGAAGCGCCATAGCGTCTGAACTGGTGGCGAACGATGGTAGCCTGTAAATGGACATCGCCCTGTAAATGTAGCTCTTCCAGTAATCGTTGGTGGTTGGTGTCGATGTAGTCGAAAAGAAGCACCATTAACCTGTCTTGATACGGCGGAGAAAAGCTGCGTACTACGGGCAAGACCAGCGATAATGATTCTCTACCTAACACCCGCACGAGAGTCTTACAGGCTGCAAAACGGATCTCTTCGTCGTCCAGCATGACCCCTTTTTTAAGCATTTCCAGGGTTTCTGAGTGTTTGTCACTGGCAGTGAAGATGCTGCGGTCGGGGACGTAGACTTTCTGTCTAAGATTAGCAATTAGCGTTGGCGCATAGGCCCGGTTCATTTTGTAATTACTAATTAGAAAACCAAGTGAAAACACGAGACCAGCGATAACAAGCCCGATGTCCCATTGCAGAGACTGCAGGCCATATAAAACCAGCCCGGAGGCGATTAGGGCGAAGGGTAGAATTAACCCTACCGAAACTGCTCTTATGCGTCCCTGAACTTGCCTTGGAAAGGCCGTATAGAAAATACTCTGCACCGGATTGCGAAACACCGGCATGATGACGTCACGAGCAAAATAGGCAAATGCTGCCATAGGCAATACAAACCAACCCAGCAGACCGAGATAGCTGATGCACAGCGCAAATGGAAAAATCAGGTTGACCTTTTGTACGCCGAAGCGACGCATCACGCGATTGCTGGCAACTAATTGTAAGACCAGCGCCAGCGCAGCATTTACCGCTAGCAACAGGCCAAGAAACGCAGCAAGCTCAGATTCCAATGCGAAGGCTTCAGTGAATATTTTGTTTCCGGTATAGGTAAGGACGTAAAAAGAAATAACCATAAAGAAAAACGCGAAGCCCATGGTGGTCAACAAAGCTGACCTTGTTGCGTAAGCTATTCCTTCACGCAAATGAGAAACTGCTTCGCCCAATAAGTTTTGGCTTTTTCGACCCGGACGGAAGTAGGGTGAGGCACCGTTCTTTTGGTGATAACGGTTAACCAGTGAGGCTGCCAGTACGAAACAGCCAAACCAAATGAGCAAGGTATGATGAATATCCAGTACAGGGCTGAGAAGTGCTAGCAACACTCCACCCACTATAAAACCCGCTTGTGATCCGGCAAACACAAGAGGCAATAGGCGTTTGACTTGTTGCGTGGAAAAGTTCTGTGTCACGTACATCGAGAGGTGGAGCAGGAGGACTTCTGAAACGATTTCATAGACGACGTAATAGACCGGGTAAATCGTATCGGTCACGTGTCTTGCCATCACTAGCCAGCAAACCAATAGCGTTGTGCTGGTCAGATAGAGAAAACGGGTCAATAGTTTATTCGAGGAAATCTGATCTACGACGGCGGTGTAAATTAGGAACACCAGTATCAGCACCAGTCCGTTGATAGAGAATAGAATGGGGAGAAATTCTATTCCGTAACGTTTGAGAAATAAGACATCGACCGAGCCTCTGCCCAAAGAAAGGCCACAACCAACAAGAAAAAATACGAAGGCAAAATACTGCACCGCACGCCGCTCGTTTGGGCGTATCAGTAGTCCCTCATATAACTTGTTTGTCCCGGATTGCATGATTCCTATTCTATACGTAACTACGCAAAATCCCACAGCTTTTGCGTCCATACTAAATCTGTACCAGTTGGGTAACAATTTAGGGGATGAGATGGAAGTTTTAGAATTCGATAGTAGAGCAACAGGACGCGTGTCATCTACATACCATCCCGCGTTGAAAAGTGCAGGGGAAGTCCTAGGTAAAAAGTTTCGTGGAGTAGGCTCGACGCAATACTGAGCTGGTGGCTATGAAAGCAGGAACACTGATATGTCTCCGAAGATTTTGGCTTGCCGGGTTTTACCTCTCGATGGGGACGAATTGCAGACGAAGACCAGGAATTATTCATAGAAACTACGCTCGAATGCGTATGGTTTCATCTGTCCACGCCTCGTGGGGTGTCATTCACCAGGGCAAGGACGATTTCCCTGGTTAGATCAAGAGGCTACAGGGATGAAGGGCGTGATTATGGGAGATCGGCCGCATTTGTCTGTGTAAACAGGAAATACCCACCTATGGTGAGTGCGACGAAAGTCAGGAAGCTGCTTAATAGCCTTCGACAAGGCCTTCTAACATATGGAAATTGCCAATGTTTTGTTATTAAGTGCGGGCTTGCTTAGTAAACAATATTAAAATTCCCTAATATTTTGATTACAGGCATTCAGCCCACAGGCATTTTCCTCTAGAATATCGACCGGTTTAATTGTTGCTATTGGTTGATCGAGATGGAATTTTTCCCCGCTTTTTTCAATATTAGAGGTCGTCCCTGCCTGGTGGTAGGCGGCGGCGAGGTGGCTTCGCGTAAAGTAAAACTGCTGTGTGATGCTGGTGCAAGCGTCAAGATAATTTCTCCTGAGATTTGCAATGACTTACAGGCCAGAATCAATTCGGGAGAAGTCAGTCTTATTGCTCGGGACTACCAGGAAGGTGATTGTTGCGATGTGGACATTGTTATCGCCGCCACCGACGACATGACCGTTAACCGCAAGGTCTCAGAGGAAGCTAAGGCGGCCAATATTCCGGTCAATGTCGTCGATGCCCCTGAACTCTGTAGTTTTATTGTGCCTTCGATTATTGACCGATCGCCCGTTATGTTGGCGGTATCCTCTGGCGGGAGTTCTCCGGTTTTGGCAAGGTTATTAAGGGCCAGGCTTGAAACACTGATACCGGCTTCCTATGGGCGTTTGGCGATCTTGTTGAAATCCTATCGAGAAAAGGTCAAAGAACGTTTCAATACCGGAAATCAACGTCGCCAGTTCTGGGAAAAGATTCTACAGGGCCCACTAACCGAATTAATGTTTTCTGGCCAGGAAAACAGTGCCCGTAAATTGCTGGAAGAGGCGATTGAAAAAGGTGAGGGTGCCATTGGTGCCGATGGAGAAGTCTACCTGATAGGTGCCGGACCTGGTGATCCTGACCTGCTAACCTTTCGCGCTTTACGCCTGTTACAACAGGCCGACGTTATTGTGTATGACAGACTGGTTTCAAAACCGATACTCGAACTGGCGCGCAAAGATGCCGATCGCATTTACGTAGGTAAACGCAAAGCCGATCATGCCTTGCCACAAGATGAGATCAATCTGTTACTGGTCAGACTGGCGAAAGAGGGTAAACGCGTTGTTCGCCTGAAAGGTGGCGATCCGTTTATCTTCGGACGCGGTGGTGAGGAAATCGACACCTTAATGGACCACGGCATACGCTTTCAGGTTGTTCCTGGCATTACCGCTGCTGCTGGTTGTGCTGCCTATGCCGGTATTCCGCTTACCCATCGTGACTATGCGCAGTCGGTTGTGTTTGCAACAGGGCATTTGAAAGACAACACAATTGATCTGGACTGGAATGCGCTAGTTCAAAAACAGCAGACAATAGTTTTCTATATGGGGTTAACCGGGTTGACGGTTATTTGTGAACAGCTTACTCAGCACGGTATGCCTGACTCGACACCGATTGCCCTGGTGGAACGCGGCACGCGCCACGATCAGAAAGTCCATATTGGCACGCTGGCCACCATGCCCGAACTCGCGGCGGGCAAGGATATCAGGCCACCTACCTTGATTATTGTTGGTCATGTGGTCAACCTTCATGAGAAGCTTTCCTGGTTTGATCCAGCAGAAGTCAGCTTTGCTGACGATCTCTAGTGAATAAAGTCTATTGTTTTACTTATTCGTCGACGTGACGCCTACAAGCCCGCGTCGCGTCGGCGCAATTCCCCATAAGAACAACGCTTCTTTCTGACGGCATTACGTACCGTGAAAGCGGCAGGTGTCCCTGACCACGTTCGTCACTATAGAGAATTAGCGTTACATAAAAAAATGAGGGGCATTGCTGCCCCTCTAGTATCCACGGATCTAATGGAATTCTCTAAACTAATCGAAATGTGCCGGGTATCCTACAGAGAACGACGTGCTTTCCCCTGAATAACGATCGGCGATATGAACGCCGTACTCGTCTCCTATGTAGACAATTCCGTCTTCAGCATCAATCGCCATCGAGTAAGGGCGGTTGAATGCTGGGATACTGTTACGTCGAGCATACACAACACCGTCTCTATCTCCTGTCGAAGGTTCAACCGACATCACGGCGTTTAAATCATTGTCTACTGTGTATAACATTCGAGTGGATTTATCGAAGCGCAAATCTTGAATGTCATCGAAATTCACGCCCCAGCCGATTGTATAGTCCTGATCGGTAATCTCGTCATAATAGTAACCGGAAACAATCTCCGCGTTTGGCGTCTCAGCATTGAGATCTATTTCCAGGACTTTCTCAGAATCGTCCAGCACGTACAGCAAGCCCTTTTCTTCATCAAGAGCGAGTGCAGTAGGATTGGACAACCAGTAATAATCGTTTGGAACGCTATCTTCATCATCTATATATCCATATACGTAGGTGCGATTTCCATTTGTGAGATCGATTGCAAAAATGACATCGTCGCCTGAATCAGAAACTAAAAGACGATTGTGCGTTTTATCCAACACGATATCCTGCGGTCGGTCAAAACTCGATCCTTCCCCGACATATTCCCCAGTATCGTAATCATATCCCGAAAATATGGAACGATTGCCGGTATCCAGATCGACCTTGAAGATTGCCTCATAGTCCTCATCCGTTACATACGCCATATTGGCGTCTACATCGACGACAAAATCATTGAGGTCATCAAACTCAGGACCATCACCGACACCGTTACCGGATAGTATTGTTCTTTCGCCAGCTGAAAGGCTAACCTGGAACATTACGGCTTGACTTTTATCCAGACCAACCAGCCTATTGTGTACCTTGTCCAGTTCCAATTCGTCGGCACTGAACGCCGGACCGGTACCAAGAACGGTGGCGTAAACAGTCGTTCGATTACCGTTTACGGGATTGATACTAACTATTTTGCTTCCATACGACAGAATGGCGATTATTTGATTTGTCGCTTGGTCAAAATGAATTTGCGTCATGTTTAAAAGTGAATCGCCAGTCCCTCGGCTGTCACTACTGATCACACTGCGATTTCCGTTACTAATATCAATTGCCAGAATGCGATTTTCATTCGGTTCCATTAAAAAGACGCGGCCATTGATGGAATCATTCTCGAGCAAGCTTGAATTCGCGCCGAATGATTCACCACTACCAATTTCATCAAACTCCGAAACCGTTGTACGGTTTCCCGTTTCGATATCAACAGCTACCAGTCGCTGTGATGATGAGTCATAGACGTAGATAACTTCACCGTTGACTGTTAGTCCTGAGGGCGCAGAAAACGCACCGCCAGTTCCGTATGCTGCATTCGATACAAAGCGTCGTTCACCGGTGGAACGATTAATGGCGGCGACTGCGTTATTCGCGGCATCAAGATAGATGATATCTTCTCCGAGTATAGCCAGTTCCTTAACTGAGTAAAGAACCAATCGGCCAACCTGATTGTTTGCAATAATCTTGGAAGTGTTATCTGCAAGAAAATACGATCTTAATTCATCGTTTATCCAATCTATTGTCAATAATCGGTCATTCACATCGTCATATACCAGATCAGAAATATATGTACTCGTTGGCGGCGTTTTACTTGTACGATTGCCAGTTTCCAGATCGACCTCTATGACGCTGCGATACCAGTTACCGAACCAGACTTTACTTCCATCCGAACTGGCTGTCATACCATATCCGCTTGACCAATTACTTCCTGTGCCAATACCATCTGCTGAACTCGAGAGTATTGTTTTTTCGCCATCGCTTATTGCAACGCCTACCAATTTATTTGAATCAGACACTAAAAGCGAACTCGCATCCCCAGACATCACCATATCAGCTGGGTTACTAAAACCACCGGTCAGCTCAACACGGTCCCCGATCACAGTAGTTTCTGTAGCAGATAACAGAACCTCTACAATTGTTGCACTCGATCCACTTCCACTCAGAACGAACAGTCTATTGCTGTCGGCGTCATGAGCGAGTGCACGTGGCGAAATTGTTGGACCAGTTCCTACTGAGCCACTAGAGAGAACAGTCCGATCTCCACTCGTTAGGTCGACTGCGATGATATGTCCTGAGTAATAGCCGGCAACCAGCAATCGAGTATTTGAAGAATCGACAACCATGTCATAGATCGAACCAAAATGTGTTCCTGCACCAACAGACGGGGAGGACAAAATTCTACGTTCCCCTGTGCGAACATTAACTTCCGCAATGCCATTTCCGTTGTCATCGGCTATATATGCCTTTTGAGATTCTGGGTCGTAAGCGATACGTTTTGCATAATTGCTGATATTCGGTCCGGCCTGAGATTCAGATGACACAATTTCGCCATCGCCGGTTCCCAGGTCGATGCTTTTTAAGTCGCCTTCGTTAGTATCAACAAATATTATTCGGCCTGTGGCTTCCTCACGCACCATTGCACCTATGCGACCCACATAAATACTTTCGTTGTTGCTATAGGAATAAATCTTTTCCCCAAAACCGGTTGTTGGATCGATAGAGTACATGCCACGCAGTGAAGAATCCGCCACCAGCGCTCGGGAACTACCTGGTAAGTACGAAATATCCAATACGTTTTTGAGTAAAACGCCTTTATTTATAACCGTAACTGTTTCGCTCGTAATACCTTTGGTACCATTTGCGTTGGTTATTTCCACCTTTAGGGTGTTTTCTCCGAGGGTCAGCGGTACTTCTGCCACCCAGTTTTGGAAACTGTTGTCGCTTTGTGCTTCAGACGCATTGACCTTAATGGCAGTAATCTGGCTACTTTTCTCACTTATGCCTGAGACGCGTAAGACATTGGTGGCGACTATGGCATTATTGTAGGGGAAG
The DNA here is from genome assembly GCA_029881255.1 of Gammaproteobacteria bacterium. Lineage (NCBI taxonomy): Bacteria > Pseudomonadati > Pseudomonadota > Gammaproteobacteria > Gammaproteobacteria bacterium. The sequence continues at coordinate 303,315 of JAOUMY010000004.1, forward strand.
GTTATGACCGCCGGAGAAGTAGTTAAGCGTCTGACTGATCCAGATCCGGAAAAGCCACTACTACCACTACTACTATTCCCGCCACTGCCACCACCGACGGTTGAGCTTGTTCCAGGACTTGTCGTATCCGATACATCAACTGTTGTGGCTTTACCACAAGCTAATAGCAGCACGGAAATTAGACTGGTTAAAATTAATGATGCGAAAGTATTCTTCACAACCCACTCCTCTATAACTAGGCTTTTTTAGAATTATATAATTGACATGCCAAATGGAATGTCAACAACGTGGGAATACAACAGGATTCTACGAAACCAACCCCCCCCCAATGCAAGAGCAGCTAACCATAACTCCCGCCCAGAATTTGGTCAACAACTTCTCATAGACAACATTAATATATGCTCCTATTAGTGCGGCTAGTATGAATTAAACAGATCCGTTCCCGCTTGAAGTGTCGCCAAACCAAGACGCTAAGACACTTCGCAAAGTAGGTTCAAATAGCGCCATAAAACCATCACCGTAAATTTAAACAACGAAACACCCAATAGTGGGGCAAAACACCCAATCCAACGCTTGTCAAAACGTCTGAACGAAAGACCTAAACACCATCCGCTTGTTTTCTTACAGAATGTCTATTGAGAAAAGTAATTGGCACAAAACATGTGTATGCATTGCTGCCTGCATATTGGATTCAGGCCTTCGAAAAAAAGTAAGTTTGAATTGGAGAAAATGATGAGAAAAATTATTACTGCTTGTTCAGCTCTTGTATTCCTGACTGCTATGTCAACTGCGCATGCAGCAATGACAGAAGTTTGTGACACCGCTTTGTCGATGACAAAAAACTATACTAACGCTGTTGAGATAACTGGGCGACAGGCCGATCGTGATCGCGCTACTTTGTTAGGCAAAATTGACGATGCAAGGTTGAAGATGTTGTTAGACAAACCGGAAGACGCATGGCAGAAGCTGGAAGATTATAAAACTAAGGTCGCAAGCATGGTGGAAAGTCTAAAACCGAGTTTGAGTCAGACGGATGCTGAGTCTCTAACAACTGCAGCAATTGAAAGTCAGATGGTATGCACTGGAATGTAGTGTTAATGGTCGAAAGTATCTCGTTTAGCCTTATATATAAAGACTAAGAATTGCGCCTTTCCTGATCCGAGTCGGACACGGGAGGCGCTGTCTTACCATCCGGCAATCCACTCGCGAAGATCCATAAAAGTCCTGATAATCAGCGATATATCCACAGCTCACAGGTAGGAGTTTTTAGTTTTCGGCGAACAAAACTTCGGCTATGATGCCCGAATGAAATATGCCTCTCGCATTCTGCCGATTCTGTTGCTAACGCTATGTTTTGCTGGCTATCTGTTGCATCAGACCCAACACCAAATTGACCCTGGCACTGTTGATGAGAGCACCAATTGCGAGTTTTGTCTCACCGGACATGGCCCTACAGCGCTGACTTCCTCGTCCGATCCGCTGGTAACAGGCGAGTTTCAAGCGTGTGATATACCAGCAGTTTCCCATCAAATATCTTTAAGTTTCAGAGGCTTTCAGTTTTCCTCCCGCGCACCACCTACGATAGGCGCGTAATCAGTCCTTATAGTCTTAGTGTTTTTGCTCGTCGGCATCGGTACAGATACCGCAGGCTACATGTTAAGACCCGTTCTAGTCGGTATTTAGATTCGTAGGTAAGCATATGTTGTCAGATAGAAAATCCTTTAATTCAGGGCTTGTTCTGTTGTTATCTGTCAGTCTTTCGTTTGGCGCCCAGGCGTCTGGTGAAGGTCTGCAAATAGGCCTTTCGGGCACTTCTGCCGTCGGTATGGGTACGGTAGGCGATGGCACAATCGCTAAATTACAGGCCGGTGGTCATGATCCAAAACGCAACGGTTTTACCGTGCAGAACATCGAACTCTCTTTGTCTGCCGCCGTCGACCCGTATTGGGATGCACAGTCGAATATTGTGTCGCAGATTTCTCCCGATGGGGAAAGCGTTTTCGAACTGGAAGAAGCCTATTTTGTTTCGCGGGCGCTTCCGCTGGGATTACAACTCAAAGGCGGACAGTTCTATACCGAGTTCGGTCGTCACAATCCGCAACATCCTCATGTTTGGTCTTTTGTGGATCAACCTATCATCGCCAGTCGCCTGTTAGGCGGGGATGGTTTACGCAGTCAGGGTGGACGACTGTCCTGGTTAGCCCCTTTGCCCTGGATGTCAGAATTTTTCGTCGCGTTGCAAAATGCCAACGGTGAAACAACACATAGTTTTATGAGCAGCGGTGAACAGCACAACCACGGAGGGGAAATACAGGCGGAAGCTAGTTTCGCAGAGTTTGCTCTGGTCGATAGACCGGTAAAGAATGCGGGGGATCTGTTGTATTCCGTGCGTTGGCTGAACGGCTTCGATGTGGGTGAGACACTCGGTGCCAATCTTGGTTTGTCCGCATTGTATGGACCGAATAACACCGGCTATGAAACGGACACGCAAATCCTTGGCGCAGATGTATTCGTTAAATGGCAGGCGCAACAAAGCCATCGTGGTTTTCCTTTTGTCGCATGGCACACAGAAATTATGCGACGGGATTATCTTGCAGGAGATGAGGGCAATACGGCACATGCAAAACTGATCGACGTGGGCATGTTCAGTCAGTTGACCTGGGGGTTTCGGCAGGGATGGGTAATGGGTCTGCGTTATGAATGGGCACAAGGTAATGAGGCCCATGCCCATGATGCGTTGGCTGAGGAAGAAATTGATCCTATGCGTGACAAGCGCCAGCGAATGTCGACGAATCTCACGTATTTCCCGAGCGAGTTTAGCAAGGTTCGACTGCAATACAATCAAGATCATGCCGATCACCTTGGCGGTGTCGCACATAGTTTTTGGTTGCAGATTGAATACACCATAGGTGCGCACATGGCGCATCAGTTTTAGGAGTTGGCTATGATGCGCTTTATTCAAATAGTGATTACGACTTTGTCGCTGCTAACATCGGGCATTGTGAGTGCGCAGCTCAATGTGGTGACAACAACGCAAGACCTGGCGGCTCTGGCGCAAGCGGTGGGTGGTTCACACATCCACGCAGAGGCGTTGACTATGGGTACGCGAGACCCACACTTTGCCGAGGCAAGGCCGAGTATGATACGCGTCGTACATGGGGCTGATGTGTTAGTTGTTGTCGGCGCTGACCTGGAAATTGGATGGCTGCCAGCAGTTTTACGTTCTGCGCGCAATGCAAAGGTACAAACAGGTGGCGAAGGCTTTCTTGATTTGTCTGAGCATGTGGCGTTGTTAGGCAAGGCCTCTGGCCCAGTTGATCGAAGTCTGGGAGATGTACATGTACAGGGCAATCCCCATTACTGGCTGGACCCGCAAAATGGTTTGGTCATGGCCCGAACGATTGCCGACAAACTCATTGAAATGGATAAAACTCATCGCGTAGATTACGAAGCAAATTTTGCCAGTTTCGAAAAGACTTTACAGACAAAAATAAAACAGTGGCATGACGCGCTTTCGATTCTAAAAGGCAAGAAGATTATTGTGTATCACAATTCTCTTTTGTATCTGGCCAAAACCTTTGGCTTTGAGATCGTCGCCGAGATCGAACCAAAACCGGGCATATCGCCAAGTGCCGCTCATTTGGCCAAGTTGGTGTCGACAATTAAAAGCCAGGATATCGATTTATTACTCATGGAACCATATTACGAAAGACGTTCCGCAGAATTTCTACAACGAAATACCGGTATACAGGTGTACGTCATACCGCAATCAGTAGGATCGACCAGTAAAGTCACTAACTATATTGAACTCTTCGACGAAATTGTGTTTGCTTTACGCGGAGTCAAGTAATGGAATATTGGCTGCTATTACCCGCGTTTACCATGATGGCGCTTATGGCGCTCACACATTCCTATCTGGGCATACACATACTCGCTCGGGGCATTATTTTTGCCGATCTTGCCCTGGCGCAAATCGCGGCCCTGGGAGCCAGTATCGCTTTTTTAATGGGCGAGGACGCTCACGGAAGCTCGGCTGGGTTTTATGCGTTTGCCGCTACTTTTGTCGCCGCGGCGCTCTTTTCTCAGCTTCGTCGTATTGAAGACAACACGACACGAGAAGTAGCAATAGGTGTCGCCTACGTTGTTTCGACAGCACTCTCTGTGGTGATACTTAGTCGTTCCTCGCAGGGAATGGAGGAACTCAAATCTATCTTCAATGGCAATATATTGTGGGTGAGTTGGGACGATATCGGTGTAGTTGCGGCGACATATGCGCTGGTCAGCATAATACATATCGTTTATCGACGCGCTTTTTCTCAACTGTCCTTCGGTGACGCATCGCGGAAGCCTAATTATCTGTGGGAGTTTTTCTTCTTTCTTTCATTCGCCGTCGTAATCACTGTTGCGGTGCGTATCGCTGGTGTGTTGCTGGTGTTTGCTTTCCTGATTATTCCGGCGTTCAGCGCGTCATTGGTTAAGCCAAACTACCGAACTCGCTTATGGATAGCTTTTCTAATGGGACTCGCAGGCGCGCTTATGGGACTCTATGTTGCGTTTGTCTTGGATTTGCCCGTAGGTGCAACCGTGGTTTCCCTATTGGGATTGTTGCCATTGCTGGCACTTGTGCTGCGTATCTTTATACGGGGAAACAACGTACACCGGCAATAAAAAAAGCCGACCACCATTTCGATGGTCGGCTTCATTCCAGAGGCTCTCTCGGAATTATTGATTAGGACAAACTGTTGGTGCTGCTTCGACTACGCCAGTAGTAGGATTCAGCGCTGGAATGGTACCACACAGTGGCTGCATTACAGGGAATCCAAACACGTCACGACCTGGCAGGCTTGCACCATCAACCAAGGTAATGCGGTTTTGAACTGGATTGGCCGGACCATTTGCCGCCAAATACTTCTCGATTACAGTAACCAACTCGATTGCTTTACCTGCAACCTTTGGACGGTTGTCGGCTTCACGTAAGATGTTGCCATCCGCATCGTAAAGCAGAACTGGCTTGCCACTGGCATCCAGAGCAGGTGTGCCGTCGTCGTTTACGTTAACTGGCAAAATGTAAGGTGCTTCAGCGCTATTGTCGTCGTTCGACAAACCAGCTGGATTACAGTTTGGACAGTTATTCAATTTCAACGGGCTGCGCTCATACCAGTAACCAGCAACAGAAAGTGCAGGTAACTGGTTTTGTTTGCTAGCAGTACCAGACTTAAAGTTCCAAGGTAATTTACCGGCTGGAACTGGATCTGTTTGCAGTGCGTATGTTGTCAAAGGTGCTGGAAGATTTGCACCCCAGTTTGCCATCCACGCGCCATTTGTTCCATTGGTGATTTGCGTTACCGCTTTATCCGTACAGCCAGCTTGTTCAGCGGCTGGTAGACGGTCACAAGGAACGGCTACAGTCAGTTCACGCGCACGTGAATCAACGTTAGCAGTACGGTAGTGGTATGGGTCGAACTTCACGCTGAAGTTGTCAGCACTGTAAGCAAACAACCAACCACCGGCCCAACCGTTGTTGTTCTTAGGCGCGGCTTCAACCAGTGTGCTACCTGGGTCCGAGCTAAAGACGGCTTGTGAAGAGTTGTCTACCTGGTTACGCAACTGACCAACGTGAATACGGCTGGCCTTACCGATGCGTGCACCGATGGGAATGAAGTGATACAAGTCGTTACGAGTAATCGGACCTGGTTTTACATGTGTTCCATAACGGAAACCACGTACGGTTGCCAGGTCAGACTGCGCCCACCAGCGAATCGCATCAGCGATGAAGTCATGCGATGTACCTTCAAGTACGGCAGGCATGTTTTCATCGGAATAGTTGCTACGGTGTAGACCGACTTCAGTTGAACCTACAACTTCGTCGAGTGAACCGGTCAAGCAAGTACCGCTGAATGTGTTGTAGTATGGGCTGCTTTCGTTACAAGGAATGGTGCTGTCGAAGCCCTTGGTGAAGATGTAGCGCACGTTCTTAACTTTGCGAGCAACGTCTTCGTTTTCCTCGATACCGTCATGAATGCGGTGACCACGGAAAGAAGAGTCAACGACTTTCTTGTTACGAATCGTCAGCTTCAGCTCGCCCAACATGGTGCCGTCCTGACCTTCTTCAATCAACAAGGTTTCAGCAGTGCCGCTCTTGTTCTTGATACGGATAGGCTCACGAGTTTCTTCGTGCATATCTGAGTTCAGGATAACGTCGATGTGGTTAGCGCCATCAAGTGCCGCAGAAGTGCGCACCATCTGGATGTTTACGCCGACTTCGATCTCGGTGATCAATACCAGCAAATCAACATTGTGGCCGTTTGGATCGCGTAGGATCGGTGTATAGTATTCCACTTCTTTTTGACAGTCAGTGAATTCAATACCGTCGACTACCCAGCTACCAACCACTTGAGGACCACGGCGTGTAGTACAGCCGATGATACCGACTTTTACACCGTCTACGTCTTTAACAGAGTATGCAGGTAAAATGCGTGTACCGTTATTCAAATACCAGTTTGACCAATCATCATATTGGGCAACGGTGTGTACGCGAGGCAGTGTGGCTGGAATCAGACCAGAGGTGAAGTTTGCGCTGGTTGCGCCTATGATGTTGCCATTGCTATCGACGTCGGTAATGGTATTGTAAAGGTTACTCGCCAAAGCACCCCAGCGATTGCCCTTGCCGTCTTTACCGGTTCCGTTGCCAAAGAATTCTTTGAAACGATCTGGTCCGTATACAAATTCCCAGTTTCCAGCAGCAAAGGCTTGTACGTTAAACATGTCGACCACGTCGACGAGTGCCTTACCGCGGGTGTAAAGTGCTTCACCAGAACCTTGTGTGGTGTCGCCAGTATTGATCAACAGTGTGCGTGAATTATTTTCACGAATACGTTTGATCTTGGTATACATACGTGCCAGACCACCTTCCATACGGCCATCACCATCGCTACGCAGGTTAGGGCGTGGTGTGGTATGTCCATGAAGGTCGCCCATATGGATCAAGGTGATTTCCTTGCTATAAGTGCTATAGCTGCTCTCATGGTCGTCATCACTGGCGGCGACGTATGCAGATGGCAGAATACTACCAAGCACCATTGCCATCGCGACAACAATCGGTTTTCGTATAAAACTCATACGTAATACTCCTGATGTTTCCCTAGTCAGTCGGATATGTCTAAAAGAAAAGCAATACACACTTGGGTGGCAACCGTTACTTGTTATGCTTTTCTTGTCGGATACGTTCTAAACTGCCTTTTGGCAGTTCCGGGAAATGCTAGATCAAAATTCTGATTTTGTCCGCAAGTTCCACCCGCTTTTCCGATGAATTCTTTTTGTTACAACGATCTTATTTTTGGATGGGTAGTCCAGAATGCAACAAAAAAGTATTAAATATGAAGAGTTAATCCGGGTTGAAAACAGGTATAAATACCCTTGAAAGACTCGGGCGTATCCTGTGACGCCTTCGTGTAAGATAGGGGTGACTTAAGGAAGACAGTAAATGTGGACGTCATAAGTCGGAGATTTTTTATTTATTCTATTATATTAATATCATCTGTCACCTTTTTAGGCGATTGCTCTCGCTTTTTCCTTGGGCTTACGATGCTCCTCCACATAACGATTTTCCCCGAAGTCAGGTCCAGGTTGACACGCGACCGACAACTTTAATTTTAGTTAGAAAAACCTGGAATATTTGGGAACAAAAATACTCGCAGCGAATCAATATGTAATGCGAGTTATTTGAATGGGACAAAGGGAATTCGAATGTCACTTACACAATTGGATCTTGAATTGATTCCGTTGCCTGCTTTGCAACTAAACAGCAAGTTAGAGATTGTCGGTTCGAATCTTCTTTTTGTTCACACGTTCGATCAGGATAGTTCTCAAGTTCGGCCACTTGTAGATTTTCTGGATCTTCAGTCATACGAACAACTCATCGCCGGAATTCAAGAATCACCTTCAGAATCGTCTGCGCCACTTAATTTGTGCCTCACAAGTTCTGATATTTCTCACTCTGTCGAAGTAAGCTGGAAGCGGATAGGGGACATGACCAATAGTGCCTATCTCCTGGTACTCAATTGCGTCGATAAATATGTCGATGAAATCGAAAAGCTTCGCTTCTACGCGACGCGAGATTCCCTGACGGGTAGTTTGAATCGCTGGGCATTTTTTTCGCGCTTTGATGAGGAGTTTAAAAAGGCGGACCGTTATGACTTACCTTTGTCAGTCGTGATTTTTGATGTGGATTTGTTCAAGCGGATAAACGATACCTATGGTCATCCGGTGGGTGATGCTTTGTTGATACACATAGTCAAAACCGCGAGAGACAGTCTACGTAACAGCGATATACTCGCGCGTATTGGTGGCGACGAATTCGCCATTTTGATGCCGCACACCGGATATGTTCAGGCTGGGGAGGTTGCTGAACGACTATTGCACAATATCAATCACTCGGTCATGGCTTACGACGAGCACCGCATTACCCCAAAAATCAGTCTTGGCGTAGCCTCAACAAAAGGGGCTCAACATACTGTTCAAACCCTGATGGCGCAATGTGATCGTGCCTTGTACCAGGCCAAACGCAAATCGCATGGGCGAATAGATGCCATAAGCGATGTTGCATAGATGGGAAATTACGTGGCTACTCCTGGTGAATATCGTCGTTTGCTAGCTGGTTAGCTCTATGAAAGCCATATTATCTCCGTGCCCGCCAATTATTAACATTGAATAGACAATCGGTTATGATGTAATCATAAAGTAAGAATATGCTTATATTAAGAGGGATCTGTGGTCCTGGGTGGCGGATAGGTGCTGGCGTTGGCGTGAGCTCGCTGACTATAGCTACACCGTAAGCCGAAATACTGAAACGCTAAATTTCATACGTATCGACTATTCCCGGGCTGGGAATTTGCATTTCAGATCAAACCAGATTTTTTGGAAGGCTTACGACGGTATGCAGGCATTATTTGACATAGACCCCTTCAACTGGCCGGCCATTGTAACGGCTTTACTCTGCGGCACCATTATTGGGTTGGAACGACAACTGCGCGGCAAACCGGTTGGGATACGCACATCAGCACTAATCGTACTGGGAACCTATGTCTTTGTGAAATCTGCGTCCACCTTGGTGGGTAATGTTGACGCAGGCAGGGTTATCGGCCAGGTCATTACCGGCATTGGATTCCTCGGTGCAGGTGTGATGCTAGCACGAGAAGGAATCGTCGTTGGTGTTACCTCTGCATCCGCCATCTGGGCGCTTGCGTCCATCGGTGTGACTATTGGCCTGGGCTATCATCTCACCGCAATAAAACTCTCCTTCGTAGTCATTTTTATCTTACTCGGCGTCGACTTACTCGAAGACTATTCCGCCGCATTCACCCGTGGCGTACACGCTAAAATACGCGACTGGCGAGGGCGCGGAATACAACCGCGGCAAGAGTAAAATGTCGCAAATTATTCGCCTCGCGTTTCGACAATTTCTCACGCTCTAACATCGCTCATTCCACTTAAACGAACCCACGCGTATTTGTATGGCGGCCATACGGTGCATTTTCCCTTGTGCGTCTGATGAAATTGCTATTAAATCAGTATAATTCTGAATTGACAGACAGGTTTTGCGTTGCACTTCAAATTACCCGGAAACAAGGGTGTTATATGACATTAGTCGCGGAGATTGAAGTTTAAAATGTTCTCCCGAAGGAGCTGAAGGCATAGAGCTTGTTTTGGAAAGGGCAGTATTTCCGTCCGTGACAACTTAGCAAAAGGGCGTTTCTTGGTTGCTATCCCATGCATAATCTGCGACACCTAAAGGACAATGATGATTACTAAAAAACCAATTAGCGCGAGAGAAGTATCAGGCTCAGACCGGTCTGTTTATCCAGAACCTTTCGCTTCAATGATGAAAGGTCGCTTCAAAAGAAAATTGGGAGAATTTTTTGGTCTCCAAAACTTTGGTGTAAATCTAACAGAATTGGCGCCTGGGGGTATTTCCGCGTTGAAGCATTATCATTTAACGCAAGACGAATTCATTTATATTGTTTCTGGATGTCCAACCCTTTTATTGGACGACAAAGAATTTTCAATGTCGCCTGGGGACTGCTTTGGCGTTCGAGCAGGCGAAAAATGCGGAGCCCAATTGAAAAATGGATCCAATGAGGCTGTTGTATATCTGGAAGTTGGTGATCGTACGGCAGGGGATATCGTTGAATATCCCGACGATGACTTAAAAGCATTTGATACCGAGTCTGGCTGGGTATTTACGCATAAGAACGGTGATAAGTATTGATTCATCAATATTCAGTTTTCCGCTGTGTTCCCACCGTACAATGATGAAGTCAGGTAGGAGCGGAGTAGTGGGAATCGTTGCAAGTAGGAAAAATATGGTTATCCCGCTTAATTTATGTTTTTATCAAGTCTGTGCGACAGCGCGATTATCATTTAACGGAGTTTTGATGAAATGATAATTGGCGAATATTTAGTCTTTGGTGGGTTTGCCGCTGGGCGATCAATGATATTTAGTTCGAGTATCGGTGTCGGTCTATCGCTTCCTGGTTTTTAAACGCTGCAGACGTAAAAGAGGTGACCTTGCACATTACTGTATTATTGGCGATATGTATTGTGACATTTAATGCCTTATTGAACCCCACGCTTGCCAGCGATTCTGCGTCTTGGGGAACGGCAAAAGGTGTGGATTATCGTTACGCACCACAAAAGGTGTTATACGATCTCACCACCGGCGATGCAGAACATCTCAAAAATATTATGGATAGAGTGGGACTATTGTATAAATTGTATGATTCAGATCCATTTGAAAGTTCGATCGTTGTAATCATTCATGGGGACAGCATACCTTTCTTCAGTATAGCCAACACGCAGAATTATGAATTGATGAAAAGAGCCTATAATTTTACGTTAGGCTCGACGATTGAATTTCGCATGTGTCAGGCAGCCGCGAAGGTCAGGGGTTACGAGCCGCGTGATATCCATGGGTTCGTAAAGATGGTGCCGATGGCGGATGCAGAAATTGTAAAACTGCAAAAGGAAGGTTATGCCTATATGCAATAGAGTATGGTTTCGCATTCTTTACTTGAATAAACTTTCGTCATTCTATTGATGGCCTAAAGTCATCGTCAATTGCACAGGAAGTACATATGGATATGCCAGTCACTCGCGGTGTTCATCATATCGGTCTAACAGTCTCAAAACTGGAAGAAAGTGCACGGTTTTTCACCACTATACTTGCTTGGAAGGAAGTACGTAGGCGCGAAGATTATCCTGCGATATTTGTTAGTGACGGGCATATTATGCTCACGCTGTGGGCAACGAAAGAAGAGCCTTTTATAGCGTTCGATAAGAACAGAAATGTTGGATTGCATCATGTTGCGCTCGCGGTCGCCGACGAGACTGGGCTCAACAAAACATACGAGCGATTAAAAGAACATCATGTTGAGATTGAGTTCTCTCCGGAGTTATTAGGGGCCGGGCCTGCCAAGCATATGATGTGTTATGACCCGAGTGGCATTCGTGTGGAATTTATTTGGCCTGGTAACTAGCAGGTATTACGCGAGAATTATGCAAACACTTTTAATTATATAGAGAATTACTATGAGTGAGTTACCCAGTTGTCCAAGTTGTAGTTCTGTTTATACCTACGAAGACGGAAATATGTTGGTCTGCCCGGAGTGTGGTCATGAGTGGAAGATCGGCGATGAGGCTCAGCAAGTCGAAGGACTTGCCATTAAGGACTCCAATGGCAATCTATTGAGTGATGGTGACACGGTTAGCGTAATTAAGGACTTGAAGGTGAAGGGTAGTTCCTTAGTCGTTAAGGTCGGCACCAAGGTCAAAAATATCAGGCTGGTGGAGGGCGATCATAACATCGATTGCAAGATAGACGGCATTGGACCAATGAAACTCAAATCGGAGTTTGTTAAAAAAGTGTAGCGGCATGCCGCCTGGTTTTTCGCTAAGTACGGGGTTTCCTATAAAGCGCTATCCGATAATTCTCATAACACAAGGCCGGAAGGGTTAGTGTTCGCTTCGTGAGCAAAACGTGAGTGCGTTGAAATATAGTAGCCATATGCTTTCTCGGTAATCCATAAGGTGTTTCCGGAGAGCTTGCGCGGACGAAGGAGTCGCCGCGGATTATAAAAGTGCGAGTTGAAACTATTAAAACCAGGACATAAGGACACAACATGAAAAGTCTAAGTAAATTTATAATATTTCTTTTATTTACCACACTGATGGCAGCGTGTTTCCATGAATCGCTGTTCGAGGTAAAAGAAGAAGATAAAGTCGACGGCAGTAAGGTAGCCGTAGTCAATTCAGAAAAATTCGAAGAGAGTAGTACACCGGTTGCACTTTCAGAAACTGATGCGAAAGATGCGGCCAGGGCCAGCATGAAAAAAGCCCTCAATGATGGTGTCTACGCGCTGAGAGATTCCGTTGAAAGCATGGACGCTGAGAATAGTCTCTCTTTTGCGCTGAAGGCCCAGACCCTCCGTAATAAACCGGCTTACAAGGCGCTTAGTTCCCCACAGATGTCGCGTTTTCTAAATGGTCGATTCGGTCAGAAAATGTCGAAAACCTTTCTAAACGGACGCAGTTTGGTCGGACGTACAATGCACGAGGAGGATGAACTTGCGGACGCAATCGACATGTTATTTGATGAGATACTTGATGCAGGTGTGAAGGACGGAAATACTGTTACCTATTCACTACAGGACAGTGTATGCGACGACATTTCCGATGAGGATGACCTTGCTGCCTGTGAAGAATTGCAAAAGCATGTGTTTGTGGACATCGTCCTAAATTCTGACACCTCTGGCGTAATCAAGCTTAGATACGATGATTACGCACCCATGGCATTCGGCTATAGCCAGGACGAATGGTATTACGAGGTGAATCTCTCGGTGATTAAGGCTTTGGCGGAACAAATTCAAGAAGACTTTGATTTATCACAAGACGAAATAGATGCCCTTGAATTGCCTGAGAAGCTATCAGGCAGTTTCCGTGTAACGCTTGCGTTACCAGCCGAAAACAAGGTCCGCATGGCTTTTGGTATTACGAATGATATAGATGTTATCTTTTCTGATAGCAGTGGCAGTAGCAGTGAAAAAATCACATTTTTTGTCGCAACGGCTGAAGTAGTGTCCTTAACTGTAGATATTGAAGATACAGACTCAGATTTAGTGATTGATCTTCACCGGACGGAATTTTCATATGCAGAGACTAATGAAAATAAAACAGAGTCTGTAAAATTCGCAATGGCAGGCGTCACCGGAACGTTTAGCGGAAAGATCGACGGCGATACTCTGGTAGCGACCAACGTCGGTTTAAGGGGCCAGCCAGTAACGTTTGACATAAATGGTCAACGCGCCGTAACGATAGAGGCCGATACTATAGATATTACTGCGGGTGAAAGCGAAGATAAATTTTCGATCACTTTAGACAAAGCATTGTCGGCGAAGGTAACGGTGAAGAACGTCAATGGTGAATTCGCATATGAAATTTTCTCAAATGCCGATAATCCGAGAGATCCAAATTTGAGTGCATCTTTTTCCGTAACCGCACCGGCTGGAACGGTATTGGCGGATTCTCAGGAGGAGTGGATGCGAGTGGATGAAGGTGGGCCATTTAAACTGACGGTAACCGGTCCGGACGCAGGAAGTGTGACGGTGAACCAGGGTGAGTGTCTCATCATCCCAATTGACGATTCGTTTCCAACAGCGGAAGAGTGCGCTGCACTATAAAATTGAAGTTTTCAGTTAACACTAAGCCCCCAATGAACTCCTTGGGGGCTTTTTTAGTTTATGGGATGGATAAATCGTAGTGTTTTTTACACTTCTGGTTCGCTATCCCAATTGTCGAATGGGAAGGGTTTATATTCAGAGTTAAAGGTGAGAAAACGAAGTATCTGATAGACATAAAGGGACAATTGCTGGCCGAACGCCGTTAATGAAACATTAGGCGCACCTGTCACGACTGCAAAGCCGAAATTAATAACCACTACGCCGAATATGACAAACTTAGCAATCCAGTAGATAAAGCCAAATAGCAACATATGAAATCCGCGTGACCAGGTGGTGGAATTTTCCAGGTGTTCTTTGATTTCGTCATTCATGTCTGTCTCCCTATGGGTGGGTACCGAACCCCAAGACTATATTGGGGGTATAGTTGACCTTTCAACACCCCTGACGGGGAAATCTGATACCTAATTTCAGTTTTTTGTTCGAAATAGCATTTTTGAAAATATCAAACCTGGGCAAATCCCTGTAATTGCGGCCATCAAAAGAAAACTGGAAGGGATATAGAGCACCCAGTGCGCGACCGAAAATCCGGTTAAACCAATTCCAAGCCATAAAACGCCTGATGTAACTAGTAGAAAAAACCGTACAGCGGGTGGCGCCATATGTTCCTTGAGCATTGAAGGTCTCCTATGTTGCAGTCAAAAACCCAATTTAGTACTTAAACAGTACTTTAGTCGGTACGACTAAAAGCGGCAAGAATCGTAATACCCGCTACTTCAATTTTGCAATATCTCAAGGAGCGGGCTATGGACACCGAAATCAGATTTGGCGAATATGTGGAGATTTAGTGAAGATTGTCCAGGAGGATTAAGGTCGCATCGACTTAACCACGTGTATCCATTGATTCTCAAACATGCCAAGGACGTATGCTGACCGGCAAGAGCTTGAATATTACATTCTCCTGTAGCACTATTGATCTTCACGAACTGGGGCAGCCATCAAGGATTCCGGTGTTACAGAGCTCTAGTATTTTTAATGGAATTATCAAAGGAGGATGTTATGGCGACATATGAATGCAAGAAATGTGGAATGTCGGTTAATGCGACATGTGGGAAGTGTGATGCGCCTCTCGTAAATGGCAACTTAAAACTCGACGATAATTCTAATGTACAAATTTCTGAATGCCCAAATGGGCACGGAAAGATCAAATCGCCTATGTGTTGTGGCGAAGACATGAGTTGCACCGCATCTTAACCAGTATTCCTCCAATAGACCGAATAAAAAAATGCCAGCCTATACAGGCTGGCATTTTTTGTTTACACAATGTACTGAATTACTTTAGTGCAATTGCAATAAAGTTGATCTAACGCGCGTAATCCACCCACTGCCGTCCAATCGAATCATGACACAACATATCGTCTTTGCCGTCACCATTGAAATCGCCGGTGTGGACTTTTGCGCCTGAGTGACTGCACCAATTGGTTACACGAGCCCAATCAGCGCCGCTCAATCGACCAGCACTGTCGCCAAAGTCTACCGATTTATTGCCAGAACTTTCGTGGCAGAGTAGGTCGTCGCGATAGTCATTATTGAAATCGCCCACCAACAATGTGTTACCACTCCCCGCGCAAAAACCTGTGTTTGCACTCCAGTTGCTACCATTGAAGCGTCCGTAATTATCGGCAAGGTCAACCCACTTATTTCCAGCGGTGTCGTGACAAAGCATATCGGTTCGGCCATCGCCGTTGAAATCGCCCATGCGTATCTGCGCGCCCGTGTGGCTGCACCAGTGTGCATCGCGTTCCCAATTTGTACCGTAAAAACGTCCATAAGTATCCGCATAATCAATCCACTTATAGCCACTTGCAGTGTCATGACAAATCAAATCGGCACGGTGATCACCATTGACGTCGCCAACGAGCAATTCAGCGCTACCGTGTGAACACCAGTTTGTGGTCCGTGACCAATCTGTACCTAAAAATTGACCACTGTTGTTTGCATAGTCGATGTACTTATTACCGGCACTTGAGTGACACAACATGTCATCCCGTCCATCACCATTGTAGTCGCCGATAATGAGCTTCGCAGTTGTGCCTCCACACCAGTTAGCTGCCCGAGACCAATCTGTGCCATTGAATTGACCCAATGCGTCGGCAAAGTCTATCCACTTGGTTCCATTCGTATCGTGACACAGTAGGTCGGTTTTTCCGTCGCCGTTAAAGTCGCCGCGAAAGAGGCTAGCGCCACTATGGCTACACCAACCTGATTCTATTCGCCAGTCTGTGCCTTCAAACAAGCGTGTAGACTTGTTTACACAGCCGTCACAATTTTCAGTCAGGTTCTCTGTCGTCCAACTTGTGAGCCTTGGGATGACGTTTGCACCAGGAATGGTTGTCAGCCATGTACGTGCGTTGCCAAGACGGGCACCGATGGCATCGCCTGGGTCAGTTTGACCCCAAAGATCGATTTGCCAACTCGCCGTATAAACGAGCGGCCCCTGCAATACCGCCATAACCACACCGTGGCGCGCCAGTGCCTGTGTTCTTGAGGAAATTCCAAAAGACGAATTTGTCATTCCCGGTGCAAACTTTAGAAACGGACCGCCACTGTCTCCGCCTTCAAATCCCCAAACACCATCAAAGGTCGAACGTGGTATGTGAAAAAACTCTTCACGAAAATTGTTGTAGTACTTCATCCAGTCCGTGAAACCGCAGGTCAGTCTGCTTGTTACGCCATAACCGCATAGTGAGTTGGTTCTGTCTGGAGAAGATGCCGTATTGTCCGCAACTTCCAACGGATCGCCGACATAAATCGCCCGTTCATATTGCGCAATCGGGTTTCCGCTTGCATCATTTACCGGGAGGTAATCCTGAATTCGGACAAAGGCGATGTCCGCCGGTCCAAACCACGAGGTATGCCCGCCATTACTGAGCCAATCTGGATGGACAAAAACTCTGGAGTCCAGGGTTTGTGTTGTAGTTCCATTGTAATTTACCCATGCTCTTGGGTCGGTAAAATGGCTGTGTACATAATACAAATCGTCATGATTACTAAAACAGTGGGCAGCTGTGACAATCCAGGTTTGATTCTCTGAAGCAGAGGAGTACAAAATAGTCCCGGTACATCGACCGCCACCTGACCCGGAGTTATCAAGAGTATTCAGTCGAACTATGCCGGTTTTATCCAATACGCCGGTCATATCATCTCCACCAGGAACCGCGTAACTCATCCCTGACCAGGAGCAGGCCAGGAGCATTAAAGCGCCTCCAAGACTACCAAATATGCGATTTTTCATGAATGTCTCCTTGTTCTATAAAAGAAATCTCGTACGGATTGCCGAGTGCATTACAGATGCTTTCTACAGTAGGGGAAACTTGTTGGTGTGTATGTGTGGAAAGACACAAGGGCGCCTGTGTGATATTCATCACCTTGTTTTTCATCGAAAGTGATTTGGGTAATAGCTAACCTTGCACTGCTTCTCCGCAGATTATACTGCGCATAATATATATTATGTTAAATCAAAGAACCTAAAAGAAAAGCCGGAGGATCCTACGACTCTCCGGCTTCTACTTGTCTGTACGACCGAATCTTACTGTTTAGTGTATGGATGGTCCTTATCCAGGTTTGTCGGCCGTTTGCTTATAGACGAGCCGTTATTGGTAGTGAAAAATAGCTTTTATACGCTTGGCTTTAACGGAAGCTCGACGACAAAATTCGAGCCCACGCCGGGCTGGCTTTGTGCTTTGATTGTCCCGCCGAGAAGATTGCACAGATGGCGCGTAATGGCCAATCCCAGGCCCGTACCACCATATTTACGCGTAGTCGAATTGTCTGCCTGTTTAAAGGCTTCGAAAAGATTTTCGATTTGTTCCTGATTCATACCGATGCCGGTGTCAGAAACCGTCAGTATCAGTTTGCCGCTTGTTACCGAACCTTCCAAGCTTATCGCGACTGTTAATTGTCCATTGTCCGTAAACTTATTGGCATTTCCTATTAGGTTATACAATATCTGATGCAACTTGGTTGAGTCGGTGTGAATGTAGTCGTTGTTGGTAATATTTTTTGTTTCTAGTTTGATCGTATTGTGTTTTTCCTGGGCCAGGTTTTCAAGACTGGCAATCACCTCTTGCGCTGTTCGCACCGGTGACACCTCTTCGAGTTCGACACTCACCTCGCCCGCCTCAATTTTTGATAGATCAAGGACGTTGTTAATCAAGGAGAGCAAATGTTTTCCAGACGTGTTTATCCGGTTGATGTCCGATAACGTGTCGCTATCAAATTGTTCTTCTGATTCGGCCAACATTTCGCTATATCCGATAATCGCATTCAGTGGCGTACGTAATTCATGACTCATATTCGCCAGAAAAAAACTTTTGGCGCGGCTGGCGTCCAATGCCTTGTCGCGGGTACTCTCGAGCTCTTTGGCCTGTTCCGAAATGCGCTGCAGCGATTCTTTCAGGCTGCTGTCCTGATGAGACATTACCCGGTCTGCGCGTTTTACAATAAAATAAAGTACCCAATACAGGACAAAAATCGTCCCAATCATAATGCTAAAAAAAGTCGCCTGCTGCTGCCAGATACTGCGAAATCGTTCGGTGACATCGTAGTAAACTACGAATACGCCAACGACGGGTTTTTCATGTAGCGATGTATCATGTATAGGCAAATAACTTGAGACGACATCGATATCGTGAACCACCCCTGATATGGCATTAAAACTGTCGCGATGAGACAGTTCACTTATGACGCGCCCGGTTCGCGCGGATACGCTACCGGGATACCCAGGGTCTTTTACCGTGCCGATTTGCGGTTTTTGAGTAGAGAAAATTACACGTCCACCCATATCAAAGATATTGACCTTTAACACTGGTGTATCGCGTACGGCCTCCTCCACCATGGCGGATATCATACGGGTATAGGCATGTTCGGCCAGGACACTGCTTTCCAGCGTCGACGCCTCTTTGGCGAAGGGATGAAAATGTGGCCAAATGGTGTTTTGCATCACCTGCGTCAGTGTAACTACACTCCCCTCCCCATGCGATACAAGTGTTTGAATTGATTGAGATCTGTAAAAATAAGACAGCGTGACCGTTGCCGCAACGATACACACCAGCGACAGCACGGAAAAGTACTTAAGTAACGGAAAACTCAAGTTTTTATTAGTCAAGGCACACGACATCCCGTGGAATAGACAATCCCATATGATTTATCGGAACGCGGGCAAGATTAATTAATGACCAACGAGCAGTTAATTTAGCGTAGTTATTTTGAATTTATACGTGGTCCAATGTCTTTCAATGCTTTTTTGAAAAATGGCCATAGAGAGGCCTTTAGAAAGGGCTTTACCTTCTGCTTGTCTATGCCTTTATAGGTACAGAAAATCGCCAGCGCGTAAGTCATATCCCATTGCGACAGAAAATTCGTACGTTCTACGATGGGACCGGCACAGCTACCGCAAGAACGGACTTTATTCGTGAAGGCCGTATTCGCCATGATGACGCCAAACCCCAAAAACACCGCTAGCAGTTCCGTAATATGTGGCCAGTTTTCCTGGCCGCCAGGCGGCGGTTCCTTAGCCAGAGAGCCCAGATAATGCGCCAGTACATGGGCGAAATGGGCAATAAGCACCTCTGGGTTGTTTACGGCATAGGGGCTGTAGGTTATGGGAATAGCTGCCTGGCCTGGGGCCGTTGTCTGCATGGAGTTTTTGCCTCTGGCGGCATCTGGCAGTGTTAGCGTGGGTGTTAAAAGTCCCGTGGCATCGTTTTCATCTATGAGCTGCAAAGGCCAGTGATTTAAGCCCGAATAGTTCACAACGCGCTCAAATACCATCCCCGCCATTTCATGTGCGCTGCTTGCGCGGCCTGGAAACATATCATTTGACGGCACAACCAGTATTGTCTCTTCTCGAAACGTCTTCGCGTCGAAGTTACGCAATGCCCAGGCAAAGGTGTCCAACATCCAGTTGATATATTCTTCTTCAAGTAGCGGTTTTGTTTTAAAAAGTGCGGTGAACATATGGCGATATTTGATTGATTTCCAAACTGCCTACATTGTATTCCCTAAACAGACATTTGTCCGCTGGCGAATACACCTGTTAACGGCATGGTCTAATCCAGACAGATCGGTGCCTATACCATTTGTATCCCCGGTATAGAAAACTGTGTCAATTACCCTATAATGTGCCTCCAGAATAATGCATTTTCAAAATTAAAACAGAACGGTGAGGGAGATATGGGAAGGTCCTTTCTGGCGGTCGCCAGTCTAGTACTTTTTTCATTGCTAGTCTCTGCCTGCGGCGAAGGCGCGCCTTCAAGCGATGGGACAAAAAGCAAGTTTGAAATCAAGTCAGTCAACCCGGAAGAAGGTTCGCGTGAAGCGTTTGAGTTTCCGGTTGATGGGGTTATTACAGCTACCTTTAGTAGCGCAGTCGATCCCGAAACATTAGATCAGTATTCGTTCAAGATCGAAAATGCGATGAACGAAGAGGCGGTTCCGGCCACTGTTGAATACGATGAAGAAACTCTCACCGCTACGTTAATACCCCAAGGATTAGAATACGCGGGGCATTACAAGATCACTCTAACCGAAGATATCAAAAGTACCCGTGGCAGCGCCCTTGCTGAACCCAAGTCATGGGAAATCAAAACGGTTCTGGCTATTGGTCGAATCGAATTTTCACCTGCTTCCGGCGATACTGAAGTCGGCGTCGATACAGTTTTACGGGTAAGTTTTTATGCCCCAATAGACGAAAACTCGCTTAATGACACAACGTTTAAACTCACGAATATCGCCAATAAGTTTCTTCTACTCGGTGGAACGGTGGAATACGATGCAAGCTCCTACACGGTGACTTTTACGCCAGATGAGCCGTTGCTGCCGAATAGTAACTACGAATACATCCTGTCCAGCGAAATTCTCGGTGAAGAAACCGGTATGCCGCTACTCCCCGTGCCTCAGATCATCCAATTCTCAACCGGCGGTGGTGCGGAATATGACCAGATTTTTGGAACGACTGGCGAAGACAGAACCGCAGGAATGGTCAGCAATTTTGTAGAAGGATGGCATTTTATCACCGGCACCACTGATGACAGTTTCGCAGAATCGGAAGGTGACAATGACGTCTTTATCATTGCTGTCGACGTGGCGACTGGAGAAAAACTGGCTGTACATCAATTTGGAACGCCGGAAAGCGATATTGCAACAGGCATTGCGCTGGACAGCGAAGGAAACATATACATCTCAGGAAAAACGCAGGGCAGCTTTGCCGAGGCCGAGCCGCCGACAAAGCAACGTATGTTCCTTGCCAAGTTCATCTTTGATGGAGACAAATTTACCCGTGTATGGATAGATGAACGCGGTACGGGAAATACCTTTGCGCAAGGCGTTGCCATTGACGCGCTAGATGATATCTATGTATTGGCTGCGACCGATGAACCTCTCGCCGAAGAGTCGCTGTTCGGCGAAATCGATCTTGTGGTATTGAAATACACAAAAGATATGACGATCGAATGGAGTGTTCCCGTGGGCAGTACCCACACCGAAATGCCCAGAGGTATTGCGGTCGGTGATGACTTCGTCTATGTGTTGGGTGATTCGGACGGTGATATTGCCAATCCGTTTTCTACCGTGAGTGATCCCAGTCCGTTTCTCGCGCAAATTGAGAAAGAAGAAGTCACTCTTAAGATATTTCCCTTTGAGCATAGCGAAACCGTTGAGGCGCATTATGTCAACACCATAGTTGCAAGCGGTAATAATGTGTATGTTGGCGCAACAGTTATCGATAGCGAAGTCAATTCCACTGAAAGTAATTCTATCCTCATTAGTCATATTGATGATAATGGCGTGACTAAGGATGAATTCAAGATTGATCTCAATGGTATAGGAAAAGTGGGCTCTATCGCCGTTGGACCAGGAGACTACGTCTTTCTTTCCGTTTGGCAGGAAGCCGAAAACGAAGCCATTCCTGCGCTATCTATGAAGATATATCAATTCGATGCAGACCTGCGCAACCAAACCTGGGGAGATAGCGCTGGCCGTATAAGTGGTACTGAACATATCGATCCTACTACAATGACAATTGATAATAGCGGCAACATCTATGCTGCAGGCTATGTTCATGGTGAGTTGGGCGGACTAACAACTAAGGGTGGCGCTGATGCCTTTCTGCTGAAGTTTAATTTTAACGGGGTGAAGCAGTAGGCTTAGCTAACAAAGTGAAATGGAATCGATAGCGTGAAGGTGCTGCCTCTTCTTTCCGAAGAGTCCACATAGATTTCGCCGTGTAACGCGGCGGCAAATTTTTTACAGGAAGCGAGGCCGATTCCCGTTCCACCAACGGTGCGGGTTGATGATCCGTCGAGTTGAACGAACTCCTCGAAAATTTCTTCCTTTTTATTGCTATCGAAACCAACACCGGTATCTTTGATCGTAAATAGTAGGAAGACTTCACCCTGCTCCGCCTGTTTTACGCCCAAATCCAGTTCAACGCTGCCTTGGGCAGTATATTTGACTGCGTTATCCATTAACTCGCGAAGAATTAAACGCAAAGTGGAACGGTTACCTGATACTCTCAAAGGTACGTTATCTTCCGTTTTTTGTACGAGAGAAATTCCGGCCTTTATGCATTTGGGTTGAAACTCGCTTACCATCTCCTTGACGACATCTCTTGGATTGAAAACTTCCAGGCTTCCTATTTTTATTTCGTCAGATGTTTCTGTATACGAAACCATGCGGTCAACGATTTCATTTAATTGCTTCGCGGAGTTCATACCGGCCAATAAGTATTCACGTTGTTCTTCGGTTAAATCATCGGCGTCGAGTAATGAGAGAATGCCCATAATGCCATTTAGAGGTGTTCGAAACTCATGACTGACATTCCGTAATATTTCGCTCTTCAGTCTATCATTACGTTCTGCCGCCTCACGGGCATGCAGTAGTTCATTTTCGTACGCTGCCTGCAGATCGGCGTCATGCAATGTTACCGAGTAACGTTTTTCATTAGAGATTGAAATTTCTTTTATCGCAATCTCTACATGTATTTCCTCGCCATTTTTCTTAACACCAGAGACGCGGCGCTTTAGGCGAGAATAAGGCACCTTATCCTCTTTTGACAAATCGATTAATAGCTGATGATGTGCGCCATGATGATAGCTTGGCGTCAGTATGTTGATATGCTTACCCTGTAGCTCCATTGCGGTATAGCCGAAAATATCTTCACAAGCGGTATTGGCACTCACGATATTGCCCATAGTGTCAACAACCATAATACCGTCATGAGAGGATTCGACGATGGCTTCTTTCTCTTCCAGACTGTTTAACAGCTTTGTGTGTGCCTGTACCAGTCGTTCCGACATGCGGCGAAATGACGCGGACAAGGCGCCAATTTCATCTCGTCGATTGAGCAAGGACATGGCGAGGTTAATCGGCTTTCCCAAAGATACGACATTGGTCGCTTCGGTCAGACTTTCTATCGGCTTGGTAAATCGATTTGCAATCATAAAGGTGCCGGCGAACAATATGATGAACATTATGCCCATTACCAAAGAAATACGCTGTTGGGTTGAACCTAATATCTCGTGATTAACGTCGGTATAGTAGGCAACATAAGCTGAAGCAAAATATTTACTCCCTATGTTTATCGGATGAGAGACGACATTTACCGGGCGATTTTCAAAGAATACTTCCGCATGTGTCTCATCATAGGTATTTATCTCTCCCAGATATTTTCCAATATAATATCCATTGGTATGAGAGATGATTTGCCCATCAGGTCTAGCGATTGCGGCATAGGCGTAGTCTTCTGAAGGGATAGAAGATCGAACCCAGCGCTCTATTAACTCATAGTCTTCGGAAATTAGCGCATCCAGGCTTCCCTCAGCCAGCGTATAGACCTGGTGAGTCGCATCGGTTTCTCGCACTTTTTCGATTCGGGTGTTCGCATCGGATATGAGAATTTTGCCAACGATAAAAATACCGATAACAAAAAGAATCGCGAGACTGACTAGGAGACGTGTTTTTATACTTAGCATGGATTACATTGACGCTTTATTCATCAACTCCTTGGTTATTAACTCCATTTTCGGATCGTACTCCTGGAATTTTTGTATCTTCATGCTATACATGTCCTGGAGAACCTGTGCGCCTTTCAATTCGAGGTCCATATGCGTGATGATTTGACTAAGGTTTTTGACTATGTTTTTATCAAGCGTCGTACGCGCACCTATGACATTTTCCGGATAGGGTTCGCTTTCACCGATAATCAAAAGATCGCCTGTACGTAAACGTTCGGTCATCAATTTGTAGCTAGCACCACACATTACTCCGGCCTTGGAATCTCCCAAAATGACTTTATGAATAGATGACGTCAGATTGCCGGTAAATTCTTCTTTGAGACTTGTCTTAGTAGGCAGCCCGCTGCTGTAAAACTTGGCGCGGGGAGCTAGATATCCACCTGCTGCCATTGGCGCTACGAAAGATACCGTCTCACCTTTTAGCTGATCAATGGTTTTAACTTCAGAATTCTTGTTTACGAAAATTACGGCATAACTCAGCGTCGAATTATTGATATTCACCATTTGTGCAATCGGTTGCGCCTTTTTTGAAGAAGCCAACAAGTAATAAATATGCGAGTTGACATAAAAGATATCGATCGAGCCTTGGTCTATGGCCTCTTTTATTTTGTTGAATCCTTTAGGCACCACAATCTCTATATTCAGGCCAGATCTTTCAGACAAATATTCGACAAACGGTTGCCACTCACGGTAGACCTTCGCTGGTGGTGACAGCGAGATTATCCCCATTCTGATTTTTTCATTCGCGTAACTTGTTGAATTTAATAAAACTAACAACAAGACTGAGAAAGCCATGCGGTAGTACCGTTTCATATCCGCAGAATCCCGAAATAATTGCTTGACAACGTACACTATCGGCCCGGCGTATCGACTCTTTACTCGAATCGCCTTTATTTTAATGGGCTTGAATTGGTCCCAGTCTGAATAAAAACCCAGTATTTATCTACGAATTACCCCGTTCCGGTTTGTATCCGTATTTGTCGAAAACACGATGATTTATCTTCATTAGCCAAACGGCATAAAGCATTAGAACGAATAAATACCTGGACAACTATTTCGACGAAAGTCGCAAGTAGTTCACACAACTGCTTGTAAAGCAGACAACTCACCGTCCGAAAAACAACACAAAAGAAAGGTGGGTATAGGTATGTATAAGAAAATTGCGTCTATAACAATAAGCATGTTTACAGTAACGTATTTAACATTTTCTGGAAACGAAAACCCAATCGACAATCAACAAGCTATTCAGCTTTTGACGACAACGCATGAAGTAGCTGTATCGCCTATTTTGTCCGCAGCACCGGCGATTGCATCATATCCGCAAGCGACAATAAAAACACAGGCGCCGGTACTGATGGAAGCGCACGATAAATACAACAATATAAGTGATGAAGAAAGGATAGCGATTACATACGCAGAGCAAAGCAATGTGGAACGCGCTCGTAATGAATCATTGCAAGACCTTACGATGGTAATTGTCTATTCGAGCTATATGTTTTTCGAAGAGAAATGGGAATTCGACTTTGAATATGTAGCAGCTACCATCCGTGACCTGGATTCCAATCAGATGCCTTCTGTCGCGATGCCTTATTATTGCTGGGACTCTAATGGAAAATTTCACCATGAAGGAAAAACGCTGCAACTTGGCCAATATAGCTATACATGCAGAAACATTGGGAATGAAGGAAACGCACCGCTACATTACTGGGAAATGTTTATTTAACGTTGCATTGTACTCGAGAAACAACAAGGTGTATTAAGTACCAGAGGCGCGATGTTTCATCGACTCATCATCCCCATCGCCTGACATATTAATACCGTGTTGCGATTGCAGTGTACGAGACAGCTCGTCAAACTCGACGCGTAGCTCAGACAACAGTCGCTGGCAGGCATCCAAATCTTCCTCCCTCGCGGCCAATTCCAATTCTTTAGATAGTTTGCTGACGATATTGGCGCCTATCTGACCACTAGCACTCTTTAGCGTATGTGCCGCAAGCTCTACCGCTTTGGCTTTATTACTGTCTATGCCATCAAACATATCCTGAATATTGTGTCGGCTGGTAGTAAGAAACTGCTGTAGAGTTGCTTCATACTTGTTTCCCATCAATTTCTGCAAAAGCTGTAGTTGGCCATTATCGAGCTGAACGTCCTGTGGGACAACGAGGTCTTCGCGGAGAGCGACGGTTCCTCCGGTACTCGACTTGCTCACCTCATCTCCAATAATACGGTGATCCGGCAGCCACTTAATTAGTACCTGTTCGAATGCTTCCTGGGAAATGGGTTTTGATAAATAGTCATTCATACCTACGGCCAAACACTGTTCCTTGTCACGATTCATGGCGTTTGCAGTCAAGGCAACTATTGGCGTCTCCTTTCTATTACCGCTGTCGATTCTTTGAAACTTTCTAATTTTCTCGGTCGCCTCAAAGCCGTCCATTTCTGGCATCTGGCAGTCCATAAGTATTAAATCAAATTGTGCAGCCGTGACTGCCGCCACTGCCTCAATGCCGTTACCGGCGGGCGTAGCCAAACAACCATAGCCTTCCAACATTTCCGTTACGACCATTAGATTTACCGGATTGTCTTCCACCACTAATACGGTTGGGCTTGAAAACTGTGGCTTTTGTCGGCCGTCATTTATCGCCTCATGTAATGTGTAGCGGGTTACTAAAGGAATATCTTGTCCATTTACTTTAGAACTCCATGCCAGAGCCAGAATCTGTGCGAGTTCTGATGGATAGGTGGGTTTACTGAGTCCTGCACCAAAACCCAAAGACTTCAGCTGGTGGGACTCTTCATGTTTTGGAATACAGCTTACAAAAACTGCAATGCCTTCGCTTAGTGTTCCACTTCGGTGTATTTTTTCTACGAGTTCCACCCCACTCATGTCAGGCATATTAAGATCTATGATCACGAAGTGAAATGGATTTCCGGATTTTTCTGCCTTTTCCAAATCTACCAATGCCTGTTTTCCATTAGATGCTGTATGAGTAGCAATTGACAAATATTCGATTTGTTCGGAGAGTATAATTCTCGATTCTTCAAGATCATCAACTATTAGGGCTCGCAATCCTGTTAATACGGCCGCATCGACTTCACCATGCATTTTCGCTTGTGATCTATCCGTTCGTTGCAATGCGAGATTGAGGCTAAATACGGAACCTACGCCTTTTGTGCTTTTGACGGATATGTCACCGTCCATCAGGCTACAAAGTTGTTCGCATATCGCAAGCCCTAGCCCTGTGCCACCAAACTTTCTTGTGGTGGAGGTATCCTCCTGATCAAATTTATTGAATATATGTTCGATGCGATCACTAGATATACCGATTCCGGTGTCTGTTACTGTCGCATAGACTATTGTTTTGTCTTCTGTGTCAACAGTTTCCACGGTTAGCATGACGAATCCCTGTTCG
Source organism: Gammaproteobacteria bacterium (assembly GCA_029881255.1). NCBI lineage: Bacteria > Pseudomonadati > Pseudomonadota > Gammaproteobacteria > Gammaproteobacteria bacterium. The sequence continues at coordinate 330,531 of JAOUMY010000004.1, forward strand.
GTAAACTTCACCGCATTGCTTAACAGATTTAGAAGAATTTGCCGCACGCGGCCTGGGTCTCCTATAGCGAGACGTTTGCTTCCAGGTTTGTACCGCAATAAAAGTTCAATTCCTTTTTCGCGACATTTTAGTGAAAGTATTTCGACAACTTTTTCTGACAGCAACTGCAAATCAAATGGAACATTTTCCAATTCCATTTTACCGGCTTCAATTTTTGAAAAATCGAGTATGTCATTAATAATACCAAGCAATGCCTCTGCAGAATTCATGGTGGCTGTTGCAAAATTTCGTTGTCTTGCCGTAAGCGCGGTATCCAATAACAAACCGGTCATGCCAATAATGCCATTCATGGGCGTTCTGATTTCGTGGCTCATATTGGCCAGAAACTCGGATTTATGCTGGTTTGCCTTTTCGGCAACTTCTTTCGCTTCTAACAGAGAATCTTCTGCAGTTTTTCGCTTTGTGATGTCTGTGCGTATAGCGACATACGCCCGTGGCTTATGTTTCTCATTCATCAGAGGTACAATCGTCGTGTCTACCCAGTACAACTTGCCATTTTTTGCACGATTGCATATCTCAGCATTCCAAACCTCACCTCGGGCAATCGTACGGTACATTTCACGGAAGAAGTTTGCTTCGTGGTGTCCAGAATTGAGTAGTCTATGATTCTTTCCAATCAACTCATTATTTGAATAGCCGCTAATTTCTGTGAACTTTGTATTCACGGAAGTGATAGTGCCGGTGACATCCGTAATAGCCACGATGGCATGATGATCCAGGGCAAACTGCATACTCGCTAGCTCAGCGCTCATTCTTTGCAATTCCTGGACTTTTATCTCTATCTGTTCTTCGTATTTATTGCGTGTATCTACCATGTAATTAAACGCAGCGCTTAGATCACCAAATTCGTTGATGGCACTCGTATTGACTTTCCTGTCTCGGTTACCTTCTGCAATGGCGATGCTGGCGGAAACCATTTCGGTGACTGGTCTCGTGATTTTTCTTGCTAGATATGCGGCCACAAAAAATACAATTGCAGACGTAATGAGTACCGATACTATCACGAGAAATTCTATCGCAATTACTTTCGACAGAGCCTGCTCTTCATCAATTTCACTTATTAGAACCCATGAGACGCCGGGAATATGTACTGTTTGACTGATGCCGATGACTGCTGTGCCCTGCGGTCCGAGGTAGAATGATGACTTTTCCTGTCTATTGTCGTGCCTGTGGTCGTTGGCAATATGATCGTTATACCAGAATCTGAATTGATCTGTATCAATTTTACTCCGCAATATGACGTTCTGGTTTCCCGCGTTTAGACTGCTTCGCAAGAATCCGTCCTCTCCAACAAGATAGCCGTTATAGGCCTGATCAGCGCCGTATATCTCACCAACAACGCTGTTGATATTTTCAAGTAAAATCTCAATAACTAATACACCTGAGATATCGGCATGGGACTCTTTTACAGCACTGGTTAAGAATCCGGTAATTAAATCATCGCCTATTTTTCGGTGCTCGATATCAGAAAACAACGCATCTCCAGAATCTAGCGTTTTTTGAATCGTGTGCGAAAATCGCGAAGAAGACAACGGGGTATCAGAAATGTTTTTACCTATAATTTCTCCCTCATCAGCGGAAAACAATATGGTCCCATTTTGATCGACTAGATAAATATTGTGGACGTAATCGTAATGCTTTATGAACCCATCTAACTCATCTCTGTATGTTTTGACTATATTGTGTCGTTTGGCGCTGGAAAGGTAATTCTCTACGCTACCCTTATTTTCAAGGAGCACATCTTTTAGTTTGGCCAGCAACTCGGTCGTTTCGTTTTGCGCAGCCATAAAACGCACATCTGAAAACCGATACAAGAACCAGTTATCGATAAATCGGAGGTTATACTTCGCACTTTGTTCCAAACTGTACAAAGCTCTTTCCACCAGGCTATTCTTCGTTTGGTGGTAGCCTATCCAGGAAATGGCAAGTAAAGGAGACAATGAAAGTACAAGAAACCAAAAGACGAGTCCATAAACAAGTTTGTTATGAATTATCTCTATCAAAACTCGATAGAGATGAACGGGAGACAGTCGTGAAAGATTGTGCGCTAATTTCATTAAAAAGTTATTACCACTACTAATTCATGGATATTCAATTACTCTTACTATATAGGTATGGTGATATATCGATACGTTAACGGCAGGAAAGACAGATCGATTGACCGGCATTATGTTTCTAATTGTAAAGAACTATAATGACGATAAATACATAGTGGTTATAATCGTGCTTGCAAAGAACGGTAGGCTAGTGAAATACCGGAAAATATTTATTCCGAGACTAATTGCGCCAATTTTCTGCTTAACTCTACTTTGTCGAATCGATTAATTTCTAGGGACAACAGCTGTCGACAACGCTTTTCTATGGTATTAATGACTGAGAAAAAGGCGGATCTTTGAGTCTCTTCATCGCCTTCTAATTTAGACGGATCCGGTAAACCCCAGTGTAGTTTGATGCCTTTATCAAACCAGACGGGACAGACCTCGTTGGCCGCGTTATCACACACAGTAACAATAATATCCGGTTTGACAGACTCAAATTCATCCCAGGATTGACTACGCAAACCCTTAGTCGAATAGCCTTTTTCCTCTAGATATTTAATGGTCAGAGGATGTACCTGTCCAGCAGGTTGGCTGCCTGCGCTATACGCGACCAGCCTCCCCTCGCCAAGTTGATTGCTTATCGCCTCACTCAAAATACTACGACAACGATTATGTGTGCATATGAAGAGAATACTAAGTGGTGAGTCAGGGTTTTCGCGCAATGATAACCTCCGATTTATTAAAGCCAGCATTACTGTCATATAAGGCTGCATTATCTTTATCGGCAACATACGCGTCAATATCGCGTGTAGGTCAAATTGATGAGCCGAACGGACGCCACGAAGGCAGTGCTTATTTGGGAGCATGAAAGATAAAATACGCCCCTAGTGCGATTAACGCAAAACCACCGATATGGTGTAGTGTGATTTTCTCGCCGAGATAGAAAAACGAAAAAACGACGAAGACTATCAGGGTAATCACTTCTTGTATAGTCTTCAACTCCGCGGCGCTGAAACTGCCATAGCCTATGCGATTGGCAGGCACCGCCAGACAATACTCAATAAAAGCAATACCCCAGGATGCGAGGACGACCCAGTGAAGCGATGCGTTGGGAAATTTCAAATGTCCATACCAGGCAAAAGTCATGAAGACATTGCTTAATAGCAACAGTACAACGGGAAGATAGATTGAGGTGTTTATATGTATCGTTCCAAAAGAATAATAGAAAACACTTTAGCATTATTAGCCGTAGTAGAAATCTACACCAATTTTCAGGATTGGCAAATACATTTAAGAGCGGCGAGACAACTCAGCCCGTATTTGCAAGCCTCGGAGCAAATGACCGGACACATATTTCGGCAGGTCTCTACAACCTCATAAGAATCCACGCTGCTCGATCTGGGTAGTCACAGAGTCAGTCATGCAACACTGCTTAGACAGTTTGAATATTCGACTGATCTAACTGAGTCTTGATGAGTTGCTTTAATTCAGGGACGCAAGACCCGCAATTGGTACCTGCCTGTAGTTGTTTGCCCAACTGCTCGACGGTCACCGCGCCAGCTTTGATCGCCGAAACAATCTGAATCTTTCCAACACCAAAACAGGCACAGATTTTACGTCCCGTATCCTGGACTCCTTGTGGTGGTCGGCCTGTTAGCAATACGGCTCGCTGTGCGGAATTTAGTTCGCCAAACTGGAACAGACTCGCCAGCCAGTCTCTGTCGGGGAGTTGCGCATCAGGGCCAATAAATAACACACTTTCCAATTTCCCGTCTTCCATGCGTACCGCGCGATAACGTTTCGCTCGGTTGTCTGCAAACTCCACCCAGTTTATGCCATCGTCGGCGGTACACAGTATCTCGCGCGCCCATACTGACCAATCCTGCTGTAATTGTTCACCGGCAAGTTCGTAACGATAATAGTCCTTACCTCGCGCTCGGACCCAATAAGCGACATCCTTAATATCGAGTTTGCGGCGACTGAGTACAAAACCAAACCACAGCGGTTGATAAGCCTCCACCTTGACCGGTGTATGTTTAAGTTCCGGTTGCCCGGAAACAGGGTCGACTGCGGGATTCACCACGGCGCCTATGCGTGCCTGCGACGCAAATTGCCCGCTCCAGTGCATCGGCATAAACACGCTGCCCTCACCTTGGTTCGCGTCGACACGCACGCGCATCACGGCCTGCCCCCAGCTACTGGAAATTCTTGCCAGGCCATTCTTGCCTAAACCAAAACGAATCGCATCTGCCGGATGCAACATTACAAATGGCTCCGGCGTGTGTTCGTTAAGGCGCGGCGCCTTTTCGCTCCTTGTCATTGTGTGCCACTGATCGCGAATGCGACCGGTGTTAAGCACCAAAGGAAACGCTTCACCGACGTGATTGACAGGTGAACGCGGAATGATTGGGATAAACTTTGCGCGCCTGTCCACCGTGTAGAATTGGCCATCATGGAACATTCTCTGTTTTCCACCGGGAAAGGCGCGATTGACTGGCCATTGCACAGGCTGTAATCCATCGTATGCCTCTTGACCCAGGTCTTCGAACAAAGAGATGTCGAGATCTCGTTGACCACGATTCTCATACCCCGTCATACGCGCGTATTCGCGAAAGATCTCAAGGCTGCTTGCAAAATTGAAAGCATCGACGAAGCCCAAACGCCTGGCGACTTCCTGCACGGCCCACCAATCGGGTTTTGCCTTCCCTGGTGCGAAAAGAAACTGACGTTGGCGCGAAATGCGTCGTTCTGAGTTGGTCACGGTTCCGTCTTTTTCACCCCATGCCAGCGCAGGCAACAACACATCGGCACATTCAGTCGTGTCGGTAGACGTCATGCAATCAGAGACGACGACAAGTTCACATTTCTCCAGTGCACGCTTAACCTGGTCGGCATCAGGCATACTAACGACGGGATTCGTGCTCATTATCCATATCGCCTTGATCTGACCTCTTTCAACAACGTTAAACATGTCGACAGCCTTCAAGCCAGACTGTCTGGCGATTCGGGGCGATTGCCAGAATGTTTGAGCCAACTGCTGGTGTTCGGAATTTTCGATATCCAGATGAACCGCTAGTTGGTTGGACAGTCCTCCCACTTCACGCCCACCCATGGCGTTGGGCTGTCCAGTAAAACTGAACGGTCCCATTCCTGGTTTTCCAATGCGGCCGGTAAACAGGTGACAGTTAATGATGGCGTTTACCTTATCCGTGCCGGAAGAAGATTGATTAATGCCCTGTGAATAGACGGTGATACTTTTTTCGGTTTGCGCGAAACGCGCGTAAAATTGTTGCAAGTCTACTAACGATAAACCGCATTCTCTTGCAACACTTTCAACATCGGGCGTGCTGCTGCTAGCAGCCTGTAACGCCTCATCCAATCCTGATGTGTGCGCAGAAATAAATTTTTGGTCTACGCATTTCTGAACAGAAAGAAAGCGCAATAGACCGTTAAACAATACCGCATCACTACCAGGTCGAATTGCGAGGTGCAGATCGGCAATATCACAGGTATCGGTGCGGCGTGGATCGATAACGACAATGTACAAATCAGGATTGTCTTTTTTCGCCTGACGTATGCGCTGAAAAAGCACAGGATGGCACCAGGCGGTATTCGAGCCGGTTAAAACAATCAAATCCGCCAGTTCCAGATCTTCATAGCTACAGGGAACGGTGTCAGAACCAAATGCGCGTTTGTGCCCAGCGACAGAAGAAGACATACACAAACGCGAGTTGGTATCGATGTTGGCCGAACCGATGAAACCTTTCATCAATTTGTTTGCGACGTAGTAGTCTTCTGTCAATAACTGTCCCGAAACATAGAATGCCACCGCATCTGGACCATACTCGTCTACAATTCGGCGAAAGCCGTCTGCGACAAAATCAAGTGCCTCACCCCAATCGACGGGTTCACCGTGTAACCTGGGCTCAAGCAAACGCCCATCCAGATCGAGCGTCTCATGCAAAGACGCGCCTTTGGAACACAGACGACCGTAGTTGGCCGGATGGCTCTTGTCCCCGCGGACAGTAATCGCCCCATCTTGATCGATGACTTCAATCCCGCAGCCGACACCGCAATACGGACAAGTAGTCTTTGTGTGTTTACGCGTCATTGGCTACTCGGGTTTGAGTCCAAGAAATACCGTTCCATCTCTAAGTTCGATGGGAAAACGGGCCGCGCAACCTTCATCTGGCGCGGCAGCCATACCGGTATCAAGTGCGATAACCCAATTGTGCAAAGGACAGGTAACGCTTTTTCCATGTACGATGCCTTGAGACAAAGGCCCCTTCTTATGCGGACATTCATCGCGCAGGGCAAAAACTTCTCCTTCCGAGGTTTTGAATACAGCGATATTCCCTTGCGTAGTTACAACTATACGAGACCCGAGCACAGGAATTTCCTCAATACTTCCAACTTCTATCAACTCAGACATAAAACCCCGCTACACAATCATTTTCATTGGAACAAATTCAAGTTTTTGTACACCGCCAGATGCGCGTTCTTTCCACGGATCGTCTTGCATGTATTGTTGCGAGTCGACAAAGCGGCTCATTAATTGACGGCGGTTATCTCCATCTTCGACGATACGTTGCTTGACGTAAGTCAGACCTACGCGCTCAATCCAGGGCGCAGTACGTTCGAGATAGTGCGCCTCTTCACGATAAAGCTGTATGAAGGCGTAGCAGTATTCCTTTACCTCTTCTTCGCTCGAGACTTTACACAACAAATCCGTTGCACGAACCTTGATGCCGCCATTGCCTCCGACATGGAGTTCCCAACCAGAGTCTACAGCGACAACGCCAAAGTCCTTGATCGTCGCTTCTGCGCAATTCCGTGGGCAACCGGAAACCGCCATCTTGAACTTGTGTGGCATCCACGAACCCCAGGTGTCTTTTTCCAGATCAATACCCATCTGGATGGCGTTCTGTGTGCCAAAGCGGCAGTGCGTATTGCCAACGCAGGTTTTTACCGTGCGCAAGGATTTGCCATAGGCATGACCGGAAACCATTCCGGCATCGTTCAAATCAGCCCACATCTTGGGCAAATCTTCTTTCTTCACGCCGAGCAAATCGATCCGTTGACCGCCGGTAACCTTTACCGTTGGCACTTTATACTTCTCTGCAACATCTGCAATCGCCCGCAATTCGTCAGGCGTGGTGATACCACCCCACATACGAGGGACGACGGAATAGGTTCCATCTTTCTGGATATTGGCGTGCACGCGTTCGTTGATAAAACGTGACTGCGGATCATCGCTTTTCGCCTCTGGCCATGAAGACAAGACATAGTAATTCAAGGCTGGACGGCAGACGTGACAACCGTCAGGCGTTTTCCATTCCATGAAATCCATAACTGCGCGAATTGACCTGAGCCCGGCTGAACGAACAGTGCGAATCACGTCATCGTGGGTGTGTTCGGTACACTTGCAAAGGGATTTCTTTTTGCTCGATGCCGAATAGTCTCCACCCAAAGTAGAGGCGATAATCTGTTCAACCAAACCGGTACACGATCCGCACGATGCAGATGCCTTGGTATGGGCGCGAACGTCCTCAAGCGTAAACAGTCCCTTGGTGGTTATGGCCTTTTTGATATCTCCCTTACACACACCATTACAGCCACACACTTCCATCGTGTCGCTCATGGCCTCGGCAGCGTTGTGTCCACCGTGACCTGAATCACCCAGATGGGCCTGACCAAACATCAATGACTCACGAAAATCAGAAACATCAGTCTGGTCACGCAGTAACTGAAAATACCAGGCGCCATCGACGGTATCGCCGTACATCACTGCACCGTGTATCTTGTTTTCCTTGAGCACGAGTTTTTTGTAAACACCGCGTGCCACGTCTTTCATGACGATGTCTTCAGTGGTGTCGTCACCATGAAAATCGCCAGCGGAGAACAAGTCGATTCCGGTGACTTTCAGTTTGGTGGAAGTTACCGAACCTTCGTAACGCCCAATACCATATTTTGCGATATGGTTTGCGGCTACCTTGGCCTGTTCAAACAAGGGCGCAACTAGCCCGTAGGCGACGCCGCGATGCTGCACGCATTCACCCACAGCGTAGATGCTGGGATCGTAGGTTTGCATGGTGTCATTGACTACAATACCGCGTTCACAATAGATCCCGGCGCTCTTCGCCAAGGTATCGTTAGGCCTTATACCAACCGCCATCACGACCAGATCCGCGGCAATCTCAAGACCGTTGCTGAAACGCACTGCTTTTACTTTATCTTCACCGATAATAGCTTCTGTCTGATGTGCCATGAGAAAATGCAGGCCTCTTTCTTCAAGCGATTTCTGCAACATCTTTCCCGACACTTGATCCAGCTGACGCTCCATCAACGTATCGGTAAGGTGTACCACGGTCACACTCATACCTTGCAACATCAATCCATTCGCGGCTTCAAGACCGAGCAGACCGCCACCAATGACAACTGCGTGTTTGAACGTCTTAGACGCATCGAGCATGACGTTGACGTCATGTATATCGCGAAAAGAAATCACACCTGACAGGTTACCGCCTGGAACTGGAATGATAAACGGATTCGAACCGGTCGCGAGCAAAAGTCTGTCGTACTTTTCTTGTATACCGTCTTCTGTGTAGACATATTTGTTACGACGATCAATTTTGGAAACCTGTTTTCCTTTGTGTAGCTTTACTGCATTGTCTGTGTACCACTGTTCGCTATTGAGCATAATGTCATCGATGGTTTTTTCACCTGCCAACACCGGCGACAATAAAATGCGATTGTAATTTCCGTAAGGTTCGGCACCAAAAACGGTAATGTCATACATATCTGGTGCGATCTTAAGTAGCTCTTCTACTGTTCGCATCCCGGCCATGCCATTACCAATTAAAACCAGTTTCTCTCTCATAGGGTTGAACTCCACTCACCATTTTTTTACTTAAGAGCAACTAGTGGACCAATTATTTAGCATCCTCTCTAACCCTTGTATTTATTGAATAATTCTGCACTATGATGTCCTAAAATCCCCCCTGACAAGCCGCGTATGCACCGACATGAACTTGTTGATTTCTGCCCTGCACCATATTGAGCCATTTTTCAAAACGCCACGGTCGCGATCTCACCAAGCAGTTTTTTGAATGACATTAGCGAAATAGAAATTCAGCCCAGCAATTTGCGCCTAAGCTGTGCTCTCTCTGTTAACTACAACTATTTTTGCACCGAGCTGGAGCGATAAAATGTAATACGAATTTCGTAATGTCACTTTTTACAAATGCAAACAGCCGCTTATCCAATTGGCATTACGCTTGCCATTCAACGCTCGGTGTTGCATAACGAGAAGAGTGAATGAAATGGCAAATACAAAACTGAATATCCTGAAACTGAGTGAACCAAACATACGCATTTTGCACTACACATGGTTTGCATTCTTTATGACTTTTGTTGTTTGGCTGGGGCTTGGGCCGATGATGCCATTTATAAAAGAGGCCCTGGCATTAACAGATCAACAGGCGAAAGTGTTGCTCATACTCAATGTCGCTATGACGATACCGGCTCGTATCATAATTGGTATGTTAGTCGACAAATACGGGCCGAAAATTATGTACACAACGATACTGGTGCTCGGTGGGCTTATCAGTATTGCATTTGCTTGGGCGGATAGTTATACCGAACTCGCCATCATGCGATTTCTATCTGGTTTCATTGGGGCCGGGTTTGTTGTTGGTATACGCATGATCGCCGAATGGTTTCCAGCCAGACAAACTGGCCTGGCCCAAGGCATTTATGGAGGCTGGGGAAATTTTGGCTCGGCTGGCGCGGCCATGACGCTTCCATTTATTGCGACAAGTTTGGGTGATAGTGAGGGCTGGCGCTATGCACTCACCTTTGCCAGCATCGCAGCGATTGCATATGGTCTGTTGTATTACACCAGAGTTAGCAACACGCCCAAAGGTTCGACGTATTTCAAGCCCAAAAAGACAGGCGCCATGGAAGTGACCAGTGGTGGCGATCTCGTCCTGTATATTCTGATGAACATTCCACTCTATATTGCACTAGGTATTCTCAGTTGGAAGCTTTCGCCTGCGCAAATGGGGCTGATCTCTGAAACGACTTGCTATGTCGTATACGCAGTACTTACCGCAATCTATCTGACTCAGGTGTGGAAGATCTGGAGCGTAAATAGTCATGTGTTGAAAGTACCCGTACCTGAAATGCATCGCTACAAGTTCAAACAAGTGGCTATTCTCGACTGGGCCTACCTGGTGACGTTCGGTACTGAGTTGGCAGTTGTCTCTATGCTCGCGATGTTTTACGTCAGTTGGTTCGATGTGCCAAAAGTAACCGCAGCATTGCTGGCCGGTATCTATCCGTTCATAAACCTGGTCGCTCGCCCTGGAGGTGGTTGGATTAGCGATCTCATTGGAAGACGGATAACATTGATTATTGTGTTTGTGGGCATCACAGGCAGTTTTCTTTCACTCGGCATGGTAACCAAGGAATGGCCTGTGTGGCTGGTAGTTGGAATCACTATTATTGGCGGTATATTCTCCAAGGCTGGGTCAGGGGCCGTATATGCCATGGTTCCTCTGGTGCAACGTCGCATGACTGGACAGATTGCAGGCATGGCAGGCGCTTTTGGAAATGTAGGCGCGGTATTGTTTTTGACGATGAATTCACTCGTCGACTATGATCAATTCTTTCTGTTTATTGGCTTGATCGCTGCGATCGTGTTGACGCTAATTGTATTATTCCTTGAGGAGCCGAAAGGACAGATGGTTGAAACTCTGCCTGACGGAACGATACAAATGATAGACGTAAAATAGACGAGATTCGCCAGATAGAGAAACCGGTCGAATAAATGCGCGACCGGTTTCTTTACGTATAGGAAACGCTGACTTGAAACCACACTTATCGATCATAGCCGGACAATATAGTGACAAGGGCATAAAGGAGTTCAACGAAGATAGTTGTGCTATTCGCGTCCCTGAAGAACCGCAACTGACCAACAAAGGAATTGTGGTTGCGATTGCCGATGGCGTCAGTAGTAGTTCGGCAGGCCGAGAAGCCAGTGAGGCCTGCGTCAAAGGTTTGGTTGTGGACTACTACAGTACTCCCGATTCCTGGACGGTGCGTACCTCAGCGCAAAAGGTTCTGGGTGCTATCAATCGCTGGCTTTACGGTCAAAGCCAGAAAGTCCAGTTTTATGGACAGGGCATGTTGACGACCTTGAGCACGATAATCATTAAGTCCTGTACGGCACATCTGTTTCATGTCGGTGACTCGCGTATCTATCGATTACGCGCCGGGCAGTTTGAACGTCTAACCCGAGATCATGTACGCTGGGGCAGCCAGGAAAAGAGTTTTCTCAGTCGTGCGATGGGCGCAGATATCAATATCGAAATCGACTGTCGTAGCATTGATATAGAAAAGGATGACGTCTTCTTACTTACCACCGATGGCGTGCACCAATTTTTACGCACGCAAACCATGGTTGATCTGTTACAGCAACATTTCGATAACCCCGAGCGCGCCAGTCGAGAGATAGTCAAGGCTGCCCTAGAAAACGGCAGTGACGATAACGTCACATGTCAGGTCTGTCGTATCGCGACGTTGCCCAATGAAGATCAACATTCTTTCTACAATAAACTGACCGAACTACCTTTTCCACCGGATCTCGAATCGGGAATGGTATTGGATGGCTTTAAAATTATTCGCGAAATTCATGCGAGTCAACGTACTCAAGTCTATTTAGCAGAAGACACACAGACTGGGGAGCAGTTAATCCTCAAGACACCGTCTGTGAACTATGAGGACAATCCGCTCTATATCGACAGCTTTCTCAATGAGGAATGGACAGGCAGACGCATCCATAGTCCACATATTTTGAAGATTCACAACAGCACCCGTCCTCGTCATTTTCTATATTATGTTACCGAATACATAGAGGGCCAGACCCTGCGTCAGTGGATGAACGATCATCCTAGACCTACACTACAGGAAGTTCGCACTTTACTTGCGCAATTAATCAAAGGCGTACGAGCGCTACAACGGATGGAGATGGTTCACCAGGATCTCAAACCGGAAAATATCATGATCGATAATCATGGCACACTAAAGATTGTCGATTTCGGCTCGACGCGTGTTGCAGGCATAGAGGAGATTCATAAACCTATACACGGTAAACCGGTATTGGGCACGATTAACTACTCCGCGCCTGAGCTGATCAAAGAGGAAATAGGAACTCACGCCAGCGATATCTTTTCGGTTGGCGTCATTGCCTATGAAATGATATGTGGGGCACTGCCTTATCAGAAGGCTTTTACGCCAAAGAATATGCATCAACAACGCTATATACCCTCAACTCAATTACGCGATGATATTCCGTTTTGGCTGGATGCGGCATTACAAAAAGTCACCGCAATCAAACCCCAGAATCGATACCACACACTGTCAGAGTTCTATCAGGATATCACTACGCCCAACCCGAACTTTACTGACGCAACTCTCCTTCCCTTGTTAGAGCGCAATCCCTTGTTGTTCTGGAAAACAGCAACCTTTATCTGTTTGTGTGTCATTATTTTTCTAATGGCAAAATAGACTAAGCCAGCGCATTAAATAATCGGGCTTTCTGGCGTAGGAAATGGCATCGGATCAGGAGAAAGAATTTCATTGAATTCATCGACCGTGGCTTCGGCTTCACGGACGTCTTCAAAGCGAGCAATGTGATAAAGTGCGTCGCCTTCGTTGACCAGTGGCAGATTGCTGCGACCAATAACGATTCCACCGAATGGGGCGGTAATCTGCGTTTCACGTTCCCCAAAGGGGTCAGCGACGACGCCAAGCAACGTGTCTTTCTTAACTCTTGCACCCAAGGGAATCATCGCGCGCAAAATTCCACTATCCGGCGCGCGAACCCATGAGCTAGAGTTTGCCACTACCGGTTCTATTATCGTTCTTGTCTTGCTCTTAGACGGCGGCAACATATCCAGTACTCGCATGACGTTGACCACGCCTTTTACACCAGCACGTATGGAAACTTCGTCAAAGCGTAAGGCCTCTCCTGCTTCATAAAGCAACATCGGGATACCATATTCCGTGGCAGCCATACGCAGGGAACCGTCGCGCAAAGAAGAATTAATAATGACCGGAACGCCAAACGCCTTAGCAAGTCTTTCAATTTCGCCAAATTCTAAATCTGCGCGCACCTGTGGCAGATTGACGCGGTGTATCGCGGCGGTGTGTATATCAATTCCGTGGGTGCTTTTGGCAACAATTTCCTGCATAACCAGATAGGCCAGTCGGTGCGCGAGCGAGCCTTTTTCTGACCCAGGAAAACAGCGGTTGAGATCGCGTCGATCGGGCAAATAGCGAGAGTGATTGATCAGCCCATGAACATTAACAATAGGCGCAGCGATCAGCGTGCCCTTGAGCTTCTTCAAAGAAGGTAGTTTCAACAGGCGACGAATGATCTCAACGCCATTGATTTCATCCCCGTGTATGGCAGCCGTGACAAATAGTCGCGGCCCACTTAGTTTGCCATTGATGACGTGTACAGGAATCGTCATCGGCGCGTGTGTATATAGGCGGCCTGCAGGAAGATCAACGGTGGTGGACGTTCCCGCTGGAATGTCCACGCCATGAATCGAAATTGCACCGTTTTTCACAGGAATTAACCTTTGCCGCGGGTTCGGGTTTTATGGGGTTTGGCATTCTTGACGATAAAATCGACTATCATCCCGGCGACATCTTTTCCTGTCGCTGTTTCGATTCCCTCCAAACCAGGCGATGAATTGACCTCCATCACCAGTGGTCCACGTTCGGATCGCAATACGTCTACACCGGCAACATTAAGTCCCATGATCTTCGCAGCGTGGACGGCTGTTGCACGTTCCGCAGGCGTAATCTTTACCAACGACGCTGACCCACCACGATGCAGATTGGATCGAAATTCGCCGGGTTGTGCCTGCCGCTTCATGGCAGCGACGACTTTATCACCTACCACCAGGCAACGGATGTCGGCTCCTCCGGCTTCTTTGATGTATTCCTGCACCATGATATTCACCTTTAAACCCATAAAGGCTTCGATAACACTCTCCGCTGCCTTTCGCGTTTCCGCCAATACCACGCCTATCCCCTGTGTGCCCTCTAATAACTTAATTACCAGCGGCGTGCCGCCGCACATTTTAATCAGGTCCTGGATATCATCGGGATCATGGGCAAAACCTGTGTTGGGCAGACCAACCCCTTTTCGAGCCAGCAACTGCAACGAACGAAGTTTATCCCGTGATCGGGTAACGGCTACGGATTCATTCAGCGGAAACGCACCCATCACCTCAAACTGGCGCAACACGGCGGTCGCGTAAAAAGTTATAGACGCGCCAATACGTGGAATGACGGCGTCAAACGTTGGTAAAACCTGCCCTTTGAAATGAATTTCCGGCTTACTCGACACGACATCCATATAACAACGCAGGGCATCCAGCACCATAACTTCATGGCCTCGTTGTTGGCATGCTTCTACCAAACGACGGGTAGAGTACAGCTTCTTGTTGCGAGACAATATGGCGATTTTCATCAAAATTTTCCTTGTATTAAGCTAACGCGCCCTAGATGGACGCTTTTTCCAAGCGTCCATCGTGCAAAAATACTTCCCGATTAGCCATGGAAGCGTATTCCGGTTCATGTGTTACCAGAATCAAGGTAGTGTGATTTTCCTCATTCGCCTGTTTCAGCATACCCATCACAATCTCGCCGTTTTTGGAATCGAGATTGCCCGTAGGCTCATCGGCAAATAAATATCGTGGCCGCATAATCAGGGCGCGAATAATAGCAACCCGTTGCTGTTCACCGCCAGACAATTGGGAAGGAAGTTTGTCGGTCTTACCTGCGATATCAAAACGCTCGAACAAGCTGAGTGCGTAATCGCGTTTTTTCTCATGTTGTTTGGTCTTTCTCGCCGGTAATAACACATTTTCAATAGCCGTGAGTTCTGGCAGCAAATAGTGAAACTGAAATACAAAACCCACCTGCTGATTTCTGAATTCATGCAATTGCTCGACGCCAATACTGGCCATGTCAACGCCGTCGATTAACAACCTGCCGCGACTCGGCAAATCCAGGGTGCTTAAAATATAGAGCAAGGTGCTTTTACCGGAACCCGACTTGCCCGAGATCGAAACAAATTCACCATCTGCCACGCTGAGAGAAATATCGTGCAGGATACGCGTGGGCGGGCTGCCGAATTCCTTAATGACATTTTCGCAAACGATCGTCATTAGACTTCCGACCTGATAATTTCAAGCGGTGTTAAACGGCTGGCAGCATGTGCCGGCAATATGCTGGCAAGCACAGCCGAAACGAAAGCAAGTAAAAAACCACTGAGATAGATAGACGGCGCATATGAGATGATGAGATGCCCTCCCATAGGGCCTTGTCTACCCAGTTCGATAGTGGATAGATACAGATTGATAAAATGTCCAAACAGCAAGCCAATTATGGCGCCTGTAATGCCCAGAATGATGCCCTGGGTAAGAAAAAGTTCCAGAATGTATTTTGGTGGATAGCCTATTGAGCGCAAAATGGCGATTTCACGCTTCTTCTGGCTAATCATGATACTGAGCACATTGTATATGCCAAACCCGGCGACAAGTAAGATAGCGAAAGTCACTGCCAGACGTACTATATCCTGAAACTTGAAAATCTCCATAAAATTGGCGTTGGCCTGTTCCCAACTTTCGACTTTGTCGGCGCTGGTCAAACCCCACGCAGCAGCCAGATCATGGGCCCGATTCATATCGACCAGATTTACCGCGATATCGCTGATACGCCCAGGTGTACGGTTGATAGCCTGAACATCACGCAAAGCGCCAAACATGATCGCATCATCGATACCTTTGATACCAAATTCGAGTACGCCGACAATTTTCAAAGGCCTGGGTTCAGAAAGACCGGATGAGGCGAGGATAGTGTCGCCCACTTTGAGCCCCAATTTATCCAGCATACCTTTACCCACAATGACCTTATGGCCGCCGCCACTCAGATCGAAAAGACTACCCTGCTTGATATATTCTTCTACCTTCATGACGCGACTGTGTAGCGCGGGAATGATACCCACCAGACTGGAAGGTAGCCTGGTCTTACCTTTGCTGATGATGACGCTCATCGCCAGACTCGGGGAGTACCCAAGCACTTCAGGGTCTTCGCGCAGCCGATCAAACCAACCTTGCGGATAGATGATGTGCGCTTCTTCACGCAGACCCGCTGGTGGAATCAGCCAGCGAACCCGTTCATCCTCACCGTAAAAACGGCGAGTCATCTCTCCTTGATCGATGATTTGTTCACGCGCGGAAATCTTGATGTGCGAGGTATTATTGAGTAGCCGTTCGGTGATGAAATCACGCATCCCCAGTTGCAATCCCGAGATCACGGTATACATCATGGTACCAAGACTGATACCAAGAAAGATAAGCGTGGTTTGCCGCTTACGAGACATCAGATGCCGAATTGCAAGAAAAAACACCGTTATCTTCTCTTTACGATGATTTGATCGCTTTGCTGCAAATCGCCTTCCGTGACTTCGGCCCAGTTTCCGTCCACGCCACCGATTGATACGGTTACGGTTTGCTTTTTACCATTGCGCAACACCTTCACTCGTCCATCGCTCACTGCGGCCAGGGGCACGAGTAGAGTATTATTTTTCTTACCCACTTCTATGGCGACATCTGCCGTCATGCCGGGTAAAACATTCTTGCTCAGATTATCAACATGAATATGCGCCAGAAATTCTTCATTACGTGAAAACAGCGCCGATACCGTGCCGTGCAACTGTTCCCCACGGATGCTCTCAAACAAAATTCGCACCGATTGCCCCTTTTGCACACGCAAGGCGCCTTGCTGCTCTAATGAAACCTCAATGTATTTACCAGACATACCTTCGAGACGAAGCAGTGTTTGTTGTGGGAATACCGACTGGGCTTCATGAAAAGCGATATAACTGACTACGCCGTCGAAGGGAGCCGCAAAACGCAAATTATCCTCAAGCTCGACCAGCATCTGGCCGCGCTTTACTTCATCTCCCTCGCGTACGTACAACTTTTTCACTGTTTTTATGATGGCAATTTTGACGTCATAAACCTCGTCGGTCTTGACCTTGCCCAGGCCATAAATCGACTCGGTAATGTCACCAAATTTCGGGTTGACATATTCGATCTCGACTTTCTGCAGCGAGAACCAGACGCCAATCCCCAATACAACAGCAATAAACAGGCTGGAGACCAGCAAGATATGGTGTTTGACGAATTCGATCACCGAGGAACCTCAGAACGTGGTGCGGGGATAAGTATTCTAACGCAAAAGCGTGTTTAAAACGTCAAGGATGAATCTGAATACCTAAAAAATTGAGAACGCAGCCGGCGGAGTGAATCTGCCCGGCTTAGGCGCCGGGCAGTTGAAAATCAGATAAGGTTTTGTTACTCGCTCCAGCCTTTGCCGTGATGGCCGCGTTTATTCCAGTATTCCTTGAACTGCGCCAATTGGTCGGCATTCAGGACATTCATGACATCGACGCGACTTTTACTGCGTATGATGATTTTTTGTGCTTTTAAATCACCCTGAGCCTTGGCCAAACGCTCTAGCTCTGCATCATTGATGCTTCCGCTATCAACCATGGCGCGAATTTGTTCGCGATTGCTCTTACTTTGTTCTTGTAGAGGCTTTAACTGAAGATCTGAGCGTTCGAAAATATCTTTGATCTGCGCCACTTGTTGGTCACTGAGTTTGAGATGGGTTTTCATTTTGGCGAGACGATCTTCTACTGACCAATCACCCTTCCAGCCATGTTCGCCGCCCCACTCTTTGCCTCCATGATGCCCGCTGCTATCTTGCCAGCCACCCATATCGTCGTGGGGATGGCCACTCTTGTCGCCGGCGTACACGGGACTTGTCGCAACAGCACTGGCGAGTAAGGCCGCCTGAAGAACTACAGAATATCGCATAACTAAATCTCCTGGTGAAAAGACAATAACTATGGGAAACCTTTTGCTTGGGCAGTGCCGTACCGGTACGAGTTCCCGATGACACGATGAATATTTGACAAGGCGCGATAGTGTAACACGTTGTCGTCATCAGATAGTTAGCAGAGAATTAGATTACTATTTTTCTTTAAACATATAGCATTAGTTTTAGCGGGTTTGCTATTGATATCATACAGATAATTATTTTCCTAATAGAAATCATGCTGCGTCGCGTATCGTGGTAATTAAAACTCAGACGATCCGCTTGTCACTGTATCAAAACAGAACAACAAAATTTTTTATCCGTCCCTATTAATTTACGCTATCAAACAATATGTATGTCCTTAGAAACGCTGGTATATTCCGGTTGCTGACTCAGGATGATAGTTAGTGTTTTTTGTAAATAGCAAAACATAAAGTTAGGAGATAATTGATGTCAGGAACAAAAAATAAACAACAACTGGTAAGACACGTTTCTTTTGCACTACTCAGTACGAGCATGGCAATTAGCGCTATGAGTGCAAACGCCGCACCTGTCTATAGTGAATGGTCCGAACCCACGAATGCTGGGGTGAACCTGAATTCCTCCGCGAGAGATGGATGTCAGTTCGTCACCGCAAACGGACTGAGTATGTATCTTGCGTCAGACCGTGCTGGTGGATTCGGCGGAATGGATTTATACGTCGCCAGACGCGCTAACGTAAACGATGACTGGCAGGCCCCGAAGTTATTAGGCGAAGGCATTAATTCTGCCTACTGGGAAATCTGCCCTACCCTCAGCCCAAATGAAAAAGTCCTGTTCTTTACCAGTGAAAGAGACGGCGGCTGTAATGACGCAGAAATTACTGACCCTTCAGGAACAAACAGCCTGAGACGCGATATCTATATGTCTACGCGTGATGACGTTAACGATGACTTCGGCTGGTCCGCGCCAGTACATCTTGGATGTAGCAGCAACGGTGGTTTCAATAGCGCAAAAGTCGACCAGGGCCCTTACTATCATGAAACGGCCACTGGCGACAATTACGTATACTTTTCGTCTAACAGAACGGGCGGCAAAGGCGGACATGATATCTATTCTGTGAAGTTAGGCAGCGATCAATCCCCGATCGTAGACACGATACAGGGAATTGATGCGGTAAACACCAGCAAGAATGACCATCGCCCCGCTTTGAGCAACAACGGTCTGGAATTGTATCTGGATAGTAATAGACGCGCTGATCTCGTCGGTGATCACATCTATGTTGCAACGCGTTTAAGCACAAATCACGCGTTCTCAGAGCCGACCGTAGTTGAAGCCATCGCAAATGGTTCAAAAGATGTTAACCGTCGTGTATCCCTGGCGAACGAAGATACTGAGCTCTATTACACCACTAATCGCACAGGTGGAAGCGGCAAAGTAGACGTCTGGGTTTCAACGAGAACCTCGAAGAAAAACGGCGCTAACTAAACTGCATCTGTATGTAAAAAGGGCTGGTAACGCTGCCAGCCCTTTTTTCTTTAATACTATTCTATGCCAAACCGAATTATAGAACCCGGTAATGGAATCGACGCTTTCTGAGAAATCCATTCGCCATGAAGTGGCGGAGCGATAGAAATGATTGTCACATTAAGACCTATACCTGTTTTCGCACCGTATACCGACTTTGGACAAAACCATTATCAGAACTGGCGGAAGTAATAAGATTTAACTCAATTTGGTGATGTACATTTTCAAAAAGACGTATACCTTCGCCAAGCAAAATTGGGATATGAGTGACGGTGAGCTCGTCGATTAAATCCGCATTTAGAAATCCCTGTATTGTTTTACCGCCATCAATATACAAATGACGATAACCCTGCTGTGCTAAAACAGATACCAGGCTCGGCGGTGGAAGATTATAGATCTGAACTTTGTCCTTTAGTTCGTCAGGAACGAGGAAGGAATGACTGGTAAGCACAATAACCGGAATATCTTCGTAAGGCCAGAAACCAAATGTACGCACTTTTTCATAAGAGTTTCGGCCCATGACAATGGCGTCAATGTCCGCAACAAAGTCTTCATATTGCAGTCCATTCATTTTGGACTCGGCATATTTCGGATTGTGTAACCATTCGATATCGCCGTCTGGTCTGGCGATATAACCGTCTACACTCGTGGCAATATATACTGAACACTTTACTCGCATATTCAATCCTTAGCATAGCGACATATAGGCACTATGGGGTAAGAAATTCACCATCGACTTTTTCCATCACCGTTTTGTGATCCCGATGCGTGGTGTTCACCAATAATACCGATGCAATACCCGCCTCGGGGTATACACGTAACTCCGAAATATAGCCAAACGCGCTACCTTCATGAAAATAGAAAGGTGTAACGCCTTTGTTGTTATAAAACCAGGAACGCGCGTTGTGCGTGGAATTGAGCAAAGTGGAGTTCCATTCACCCTGTAGCTTGAAAAATTCTGACTTCATTTTCACTGAAAGTGTCTTAGGGTTTGCAGCCAACATGTCCTGTACAAACAGAGCCGTTGAAGGTGCATTAGTAATCAGACCACCGTGAGCGGGAAAATTAAAATACCAATGCTCCTTATACGTTATCCATCCATCTACTTTTTCTTGCGTTAAATTATCGATCAACATACCAATGAGCATACCGATTAACGAAAACCGACGGGCGTATCCTTTAGAGTCGGCTTCAAACTTGTCGAATGTGAAGTCTGTCCCGGTTTCCATGCCCAGAGGTTTGAGTATATTGTCGACCACGTATGTTTCATAGGAAACTCCACTCACTTTTCTAATCAATTCTCCTAGCAAGGCATAACCCAGATTGCTGTACTTCACATCGCTTCCAGGTTCGAATTTTAGCTTGGGATTTTTATTAAGTGTTTCGGTGAGCATCGCCTTAAGATCCAGCTTCCCATGCTCATGGTCTGGGTGCACATACATTTTACCTATCATGGCGTCTGGGATACCGGCACGATGACCGAGCACTTGCCCTATGGTTACCGACTTATATGGAATGTCCGGCAAATATTTGCTGAGTAAATCGTCAAGTTGAATTTTGTTTTGATCGACCAGTTGTAACACTGCCACAGCCGTAAAAAGTTTCGTCGCGGAGTAAAGCATCATCGGCGTTTGCATGCTCATCGCCGGACCATTTACCACTGCCCTACCGCTGGCATATTCAAACAAGACTTTCTCTTCATTGAGTACGATGTATTGAATACCCGGCGTCATTCCCGATTCGACTACGCCATCAAGATATGTCTTGATCCTTTGTTCCCGGTCGACGTCCGAGCCCTGGTGCATAGTTGGAAGGCCCGAGCAGGAACACAATACCAATGCGACTGACGAAACCAATAAGGTAATTTTGGAGGTGCCTCGAAAAAATAATGACAAGCTGGTGCCAACAAAAAGAATACACCGGAAAGAAAACAACATAAACAGGCCCCCTAACTGCTCAATAGTAGACTCAAATTATACATAAATGAGGCTTGCTAATCTCTCGATAGACGACTTACTGAACGGCCAAATCAGGCTGAGTATATATTTCCCGTAAATAGCGGCAATCATCCTGAAGTAGCTTACCAAGAAATGTTGTTATTTGCTCGTTGCCCAGTCTTGGGTAGGAACTCAACGCTACGCGATAGTCGGGCAGCTGATAGAGAAATGCAGCCAGGTCACGCGTTCCATCACCAGTCGCGCCATAACCCAGTTTGTCCAGCATTGAAGCATTGAGAATCTGTTCGAACTGCCCTTTCATGGGCAAGGCAAACATAGGCACGCCCAGATACAAACTCTCCGTCATGAGTGTAAATCCAGCCGTCGCCACTACAGCCTTTGCACGTCGCAAATCCTCGAGAAAACCGTCGCTACTAAACGACTTGTATAACAGGTTTCCATGTCGTTCGCCTTTGTTATACCCATAGACGACGAATTGCTCGCGTGTAAATCCCGCCAGCGTACTCAAAAGTGATTCGTAGCCTGAGGTCACATATACCAGTATGTTTGCGCCGGGCTCGGGTTTCAGTGCTAATACTTCGCTACGTAATATCGGCGGAAATACATAACTCGTGTTATTTCGCAGCTCCCCTTCATGAAAACTGGTAATCAAGGACACCGTCGGACGAGGGACCATGGCACGGATTATCGCCTCAGTGACAATCGCATCCTTGCGATGCTGTTCCTCGAACTCGTAGGTCATATAGCGCATTCGATGTTGATTATCGATTGTAATAAGCGGCAGTCCGTAATAATTGGCGAGATATGCCGTCGTCGGCTCAAAATCGGTGATGACGCAGTCAGGCGCAAACTGTTTAAAAAGTGTCTTTCGAACCCGCCTAAAACTCTTGATGCCGTCAGGGACCGACCGCAGATTTTCAAGAAGCGTTATTAATGGCGAAACCTTGTTATTCTTGCTGACGATTTTTAACCCGGCGACCTCGGTTACATCGAAATCGTCTTTTAGATTTCGGTAGCCACGATCATAACTGACGACACGGACCTCGTGTCCCTGCGCAAGTAAATACCTGAGAATCTCTCTCGCCCTTGAGGAATGTCCTGATCCCTCACCCGATACCCCGTAGACTATTTTAGCCATCTCTTACCTTTCTTTTTAACCAGGTTATTTTTAAATGGCGACAATTGTAAGCAACTTTGTACACGAATGAATGACGAAAAACGCTCCCAGACAAACGAGATCGGTTTAGTACAAGGCTCTTTTTTGAGTCTGGTTCGGAAGTGGCAGCAATCATGTTTCCAGGTTTGGTGTATCGATCCGCAGTTAGCGCAGTATTCATCTAGGGCGACAAGGTCATCTCAGGCAATGGCAAATACGCTAAAACATTTGATGAATTTAAACTATTTCTATATATTTACACAGGCTTTACTCTGGGAACTGGAAGTCCGCAGCCATATTAATCCAAGAATTCCACTCTGGCTCGTTTTCCTCAGGCAATTTTGCCTGTCCTCTCCCTCAGCACCTGAAAGTAGTCCCGTGCTATATAACAAGAAATTAGGCAGTTATCTTTAACACTAGAGTTTTTGCTTTAAGAGCACATAGCCGTGGTTATGTCTGCATATATGAGACTGTGCTAATAGACGGCGCTATATGTGCTGATAAATAGTGTAGTTGATGAAATACATGGGAAGTAAAAATCAATGCATAGTTTTTTAAAATACCTGCTGCTTACGTCCATCGTTTTTTTCTCCGTTGCGTCAAATGCCAAGGCCTCCTCTGTCCGGCAGGGCGAAGATGGTCTGGTGTTCGGGCTATTGCCCTTTATGAGCCCTATCTCATTATTCAAACGCTTTGCCCCCTTGCGGGACTACATCATGCAAAATGCGAATGAAGAAATCGTCTTTGAGACCGCCAATGGTTTTGACGAATTCGTTGCCAGAACCAAGAAAAAACAGTACGACATCATTCTCACGGCGCCCCACTTCGTCAACTCCGCTATTGATACCGGACACTATAAATTATTAGCCACGTTTAAATCCCCTTTGTCGGCCAATATACTGGTGCGAGGAAATAGTGAGATACGGGACGTCAAGGATTTGCGCGGAAAAAAAATCGGCCATGCGCCTGAGACGGCGTTTATTCCGGTTATTGGTCGAAAATATCTGGACAAGGTCGGCTTGAAAGGTGAGAAAGCGCCGGTATATAAATCCTATCGTACCCATAATGCTGCCTACCATGCCTTGACTGCCGGAGAAATTGAGGCCGCTATCATCGGCCCCTATCTGGTGAAGAATGCCATTGAAAAAGATGGCCTAAGATTGATAGCCAAAAGCAATGATTTTCCTTCGATTGCGGTTTTGGGTTCCAAACGCGTATCTACAACAACATTAGACAAAATAAGCAAAACGCTTATCGGCATGGAAAATACGCCTGAAGGCTCGCTTGCACTAACCCAAATGTCCTGTCCGGGTTTCCGAGAAGCGTCCAACACGGAGTTTAATGTTCTTCGCACCTATTTGTCATCGTTGGACTAGAAGACCAAAAAATGAACTTATTTAAGCCCAATCTTGCGTTGCGCATGGTCCTGGTGATTGTCGGTATTGAGATTATTATGCTTTCTTTACTGGTGTGGAATAGCGTACGCCTTATTAGCTCCAGTCATGCGGAGTTATTCGAAAGAACGGTGACCGAAGAGACATTCCTGCTAGCCGATTCACTTGCCACCGGCTTGACCTTTCGTGACAGAGCTATCTTAAAAGATGTCCTTTTTCTACTTAAAGACAAAGAGAATCTTGTTTATGCACAAGTGACTGACAGGACCGATGCTATATCCGCCACGATCGGTAACCCTCCACACAACGCTCTACCCGATACTAGCTACAAACAGGCACTGAAAGACGGAATTTATGACGTCGAACATCGGGTCGAATTGGGAAATCAGTTTCTCGGCACGTTAAAGGCCGGTTTCTCAATCGAAGAAGTTGAGAAATTGACCAATGAAACGCGATTGCAGAACGCGACTATTGCACTATTGATGCTCGTACTCTCCATACTTGTTACGGTGGCAACCGGCGTCTATCTAATGCGTCGTTTCGACATCCTCAACGCCGGTGCGCTGGCCCTTAAAAGCGGGAATCTTGAACATCGCATCCCTGTAAAAACGAATGACGAAATCGGTGACCTTGCTGATACTTTTAATCAGTTGGCCGAACACCTGGAGAATACTCAGGCTGAACTACAAAAAGAGCATCAGGCACTTGAGGAAAAGACCCGACATCTGCATACCTTGCTCAACGGCGTAAACGCGGTCATCTTCGAGGCCAATGCGCGAAATATTGGTTTCCGATTTGTCAGCAACGAAGCCGCCTGTCTGCTGAAGTATCCAATTGACGCGTGGTATGAAGACAAATTCTGGATGAATCAAATATATGAAGAAGATCTTGATCGGGTTTATAGCCAGTGGCTAGAGTGCGCGCAACCCGCAGGAAGATGCACTCAAGACTATCGCGTGTTTGACTCTGAAGGCGAATTACTCTGGATTAGACATATCGCCAACTTTGAAGAAAACAGCGATGGAGTGTTGATAGCACGCGGCTTGCTCATCGATATCACTGAAGAGAAGCATAATGCGGATCATATATCCTACCTGGCCACGCATGATTCACTTACTGGTTTGATAAATCGACACCAGTTTTTTCAAGAAATAAAAACGCAAGTACAGATGGCAAACCGCTATGGTCATCAGAGTGCCTTGCTTTTTATTGACCTCGATCAGTTCAAATATATCAATGACACCTTTGGACACTTTGCCGGTGATGAATGTTTGATACAAGTGGCAAAAACCTTACATGCCTCTATCCGCATGTCAGACATATTGTGTCGCTTGGGTGGCGACGAATTCGCCATCATTTTGCCTATCGTTAAGCATGGAGAGGCGGAAGAATTCGCTCATTTGCTACTCCAGCGCCTGAACGAAAAGAAGATCACATATAGTGGCCATCATTCCTATATCAGTGCAAGCATAGGTATTGTGCTTTTTCCATTGCATGGCAAGAATCCCGATGATTTATTGGCCAAGGCCGATCTGGCGATGTATAACGCAAAGAATCTTGGTCGTAATCGCTATTTCTCCTATCGGGATGATTCCGGCGAAGATAATTTTATGGAGAAAAAGATACACTGGGCCACGGAAATTAAAAGCGCGTTGTCGGAAGACAGGTTTAGACTACACTATCAACCTATAATTGATTTACAAACAGACTCACTATCTCATTACGAAGTTTTGTTACGCATGCTTGATCGAAATGGAAACATCATAGAACCATCGGACTTTATAGATGTTGCCGAACGATTTGGCCTGATTTACGACATCGATAAATGGGTCATCGAAAACGCCATACGGATGCAAAACTATCTTAATATCGCTGGCCACAGCCCGGCGTTCGCCATCAACCTGTCTGGCTTCTTTTTTGGGTCTGAAGAATGCTTGCGTTACGTTAGAAAACAAATCGAGTTATACCGCATAGATCCGACAAAATTAATTTTTGAAGTTACAGAAACTGTCGCATTAAGAGACTTGGAAAAAGCTACTACTTTTATTGATTCTTTGCGTAAACTGGGATGCCGATTTGCGCTGGATGATTTTGGGGTTGGATTTGCTTCATTCCAATATTTAAAAAATCTGACGATAGACTATATAAAAATTGATGGTCATTTCATACGAGATTTACACATTGAACCGCAGGATCTGGTCTTCGTGAAGGCGATACTCACTGTCGCCCAAAGCCTGGGCATAGAGACTATTGCAGAATTCGTCGATAATCATCTAATCACCGCAAAATTAAAAGATATCGGCGTGGAAAAGGGACAAGGCTATCATTGGTCTCCGCCTAGAGAGCTTCATGAATTCTATGATGCATCATTTTTTTCTTACGCCGACAAGCGTATCTCTACAGCGAAGCCAAAAAACTTACTCATGGTTGACTAAGAAGAGAAGGATTGTAGGTATCGTCGCTTTCACAATGTAAATCGTCGGGTATGAACAATAAATCTGCAACACAAAGATGCCGCAACCGCGACAGAGCGTCATAGGTTGTGGTTTGGGTTTGTTATGCTAATCAGTGATTTTGCCGATGAAGGCCGACCTCATGGGCGACGGGAAAACAAATCAAACTGTCGATAACTTCACCATGTAGTCGCTAGCGTTACCTATTCAAGCAATATTTAGACACTTCGAATCTGCTAAAAGCGCCAGATCAGTTGCAATGTCGCACCTGCCTGGTCGTTTACGAACCCAATTTTGTCTTTAAAGGGCTTGGCGCTGGCCCTTGCATAGAATACATCCACTCGAAAGCTGACATAGTCATCAATCTTGTAGGTGGGAGAAATCGCCACTCTATTGTTTCGTGCTCCGCTAGCCTTGAGAATAATACCACCCAGCATATTGACGCCGGCGGTGCAGTAGGCATAGTGCTCACCAAGGGTATAAATCATTTTTTGTTCTAACAAAAAACGATACCAATCGCGCTCACGATACATTCGCGACTCATTTCCTGCCGATGTGCCGCTGTGATCATTACAGTCCAGGCCTGTGTTCATATTCAGCAAGTGGTACAACTGAATATCGTCTTTTTCAGCGACCCAGTTATCCAAACGGCTCGTTTTTGAAATAAGGGGTAACTTTGGCGTATTCGTCTTCGATGAAGTTCTCTTGAATAGCAATTCCAGCCAACAACGAGGTAATGCTTTTAGTAGCGGAGCGCATATCGTGCTTAGTCGAAATATCATAGGCACTAAAATATTCTTCCAATATCAGACGACCGCTTTTAAACACCAATACACTGTCGATTTTTCCGTAGTGGTCTCGAAGCCGATTCCTGACCATTTCCGCCAAGGTGTCTTCTGCTGCGCCGACATCTGTAATTGTGGCGACAGCGATTCCGTCATTGAGTTGCACAGGAACTTGATAGGTATAATCCTCGGGAGAAATGTTTTGGTATTCCGTTTCGCTACAAGCGCAAAAGAACAGAAGGTTTACAAACAATACGCAGCGATATAAAAAAGGATTCAAAATGTGTTTACCAGTAAAACGTCCCATTCACCAACAATCCGAACTCCCTATCCAGTCGACGGCCAACGATATAGCCTGTGTCTTTCCAGTGTAGATCTGCCGAAATATCAAAGCGCGAATTTACATGATACGTTGGGCTTAGCGTTAACATAATCCCTTTGCCAAACACATCCTGATCCCAGGCATCCACGCTGCCACCAATGCTCAGTTTGTTAACGTCCACAATACGCGGCACGTACAAACCGATTCCCCTATTTTTAAACGGTCTACCCATTTTCATATAGAAAGCCGCATAATGTTGCCGCCATTTCAGATGCTGCGTGAGATAGACTTCATAGCCGATTGCCCCAGGATTGAACCGCGTGGTATACGCCCAGGAAAAATCGCCGCGTGTGACCAACCAAGGATTTCCGATACGTGAAGGTTGTTTAAGATCGACTACCATACCTTCGAAACTTTTATACGTCATCGGATCGACGAGTATCGTTGCTAAATTGGTCCAGAATATTTCGCGGTAGAGACGAGTGATGGTCGGGTCAACACTCCCGTCAGCACGAACTCTGGGGCGATTAGCATAGTGTTGAAACAATAGTTTGGTGTAGTCGGCCGGATCGCCATACGTCTCTTCCCACATATCACGACTTTCCGGATCATTTGGCGCAATCAGCAAGGTGTAGATAGGAAAAAACATGGTCTGTATAAAACTATGGATCATGTCGACATCATCGCGATAACCTGTTTCAAAATACAGACGTTCATGTTGCCAACGCATCAGGGTATTGATTTCGAAACCGCCGGCAGACATTAAGGTTTGTTGGGCCGGTGGCGCGTCAGGGGCCTGAACCATACGCGCCAGCGGAAAGGGAAAACGATATTCGTCTATGACGAAATCGCCACCGGCCTGATTCGCTCTTACCCAATGCCCCATATCATGAGGCCACATGGAAAAGTTAAACGTCCAGAAAAAATTCCAGACGCCGCCGAACCATGGCTGTACTGGTTCAGGCAGGGTATCGACAAAACCGTCCCAATAGACATCATAGGCAAATTTGTGAAGGAATATTCCACCACTGGCGGCTATGCGCGAGTCCTGCAATGTTGGCGCGATACTTAAGCGATAGTCGCGTCGGGTGTCGCTCAATTCATCGGCATAAATTGGTTGGGCACAAAACAGCGCTATCAAGAGCGCATACTGAAAGAATCTGGTCATCCATGAATACCTGAGTTTTTTACTGAAGCAGGTGTCTACTACCTGCAAGACAACTCCCCCTTTATGTTAATCCATTTCTGCGGGGTAAATCTGCAAATTTGATTCAGGATGAAGAGGAAATTTTCTGTAGCTGAAGTGTGTTTTTTATTCCGCGGGCAAGCGAAGCCTGCGACCTGAGCCATTGCCAGGATATACGAAGTGATTTGCGCCGGGATAAGCGTAACCGTTTATCAGTACTCGGCGAGAGGTATTTGAATTATTTTCGAAGCTTGCATGTGCGGTATAAGGACCAAAAAACAACACTGACCCCGCTGACGCCGTTACCGTTACGATGTCGCTTTCATCGAATTCAGCAGGCCAGTTCGGTGTATATTCGCGATCATAATCATGCGCGCCAAAATCCACCTTGCCCCATTTTGAGCTGCCTTTCACGAACATGAGAGGACCGTTTTTGCTGGTCATATCGTCAACGCACAGCGCCGTTTGTACATAACTACCCTTGCCATTGACATCTTCCCAGGTACCTGGCCCGCGTTCACGATGGATGATGTCCTGGTGCCAATCGAAGCGCACGCCATCGCCAGGGCGTTTGAAATGGGCCTGGTTTAGTAGATGGTCAGCACTGTCCGACCCCAAGAGTTGCAACGCAGGCCCCAAAATTCGCGGGTCTGCACCGACTTTTAATAAATCCGGCTGACAACCACCGGCCCACACCACGCGCTTTATGATGACCTCGTCACCGTCGTTCCCCAGCACAAAATAGGAACCATCCGAGTTCTGTGTCGTTTGCAGCTTGCGCGCGCGTACGAGGAGATCGTCGAAACAATTGCGCATCACGTTCAACTCTTCGAGAGTAAAAAGGTCAGGAATAGCGATCCAGCCTATATCTGAAAAATCGCGGATCTGTTGTGGTGTAAGTTTCATTCCAAGCTTATCGACAGAGTTGACTATTTCCTTGAAAACATGGCGCGAACTGTCCAAGTGGCGGCATAATACCCGGTCTTTTCGAGCTTTCCCTTATAATCCTTATGATAATTAATGGGACAACATTCTGGCAATGGCAGTGAATACATTTTCTCCGCGACATTCAGTTTTGTATTGTCCTGTATCCGCTACCTTCAGCCAACCAATAGTCGCCTGGAGAGTAAAAGCACAACGTCTGTTTATCCGAAATATGCCTCCATCAGAACCCGGTTTTATTACGAATAATTCAGCAAGAGGACAAGAAAATGTGGAATAAAGAGACAAAAAATCGAGTACCTGGGAATTGTTAGCCACCTACGCATTGGCAGGATACTTCGTGAAGTGATTTGCTGTATACACCCTATGGGCGAAATAACATGGAATTTGTTGAAGGTTGTACGTGATTTGCCTCGCAATTTCCCATATAACAACCGATTTCTATCCAAAAAATAATAGAGAGAGAGGAGAACATGGAGGAATCTCGAAGCCGTATCCTGCTTGGTGCAGTCGGTGTGTTGGCCTTGGCGCTCGGACTGGTATTTTATCTGGTCTTTAGGGAATACAATCCGCTTACCCAAACCATGAATACGCAGATAGGCTGGCTATCTCCTCAGCCAGACGATACGGCATATCTTCTCGCCAGTTTTCCATCCCTGATACACGTGCTCAGTTTTTCACTACTTTCCTACCTCTTTTTAAGCCAACGCCCCCTTAATTTGTATTTTTCTGTGTTGTTTTGGGTTTTGGTAAATATATGCTGGGAGCTTGGTCAAGCTATTCATATTATTCCCGGCGTATTTGATTTCATGGATATAATTTATGTCTTGTTAGGAGGAATACTCGCAATATCGCTAGGATCGAAGACAATTTCTGCGAAACCTGGTAGAGCTCAGTATTCTAAAAATCGAGTAGGCATACTTCCTTTCTTTCAACCCGTAATTATTGGCTTTGGCGCTTGGTCCTTGCTTGCCTGCGCTCACCTCTCGCATTCCTATTACCCGAAATATCTGAGCTATGAAGAATTGCGTAAACCGCTAATAATAGAAGCAGGTCGAGAGGTTCGTGAGAACAGTTTAGTTATCGCGTATTACAATTACATTTTCATTGGTGAGCGTTACGAGGGGGTTCATGTTTTCGACAACACAGAACCGGCTTTACCCGAGTATATCGGATTTCTGCCGATACCAGGCAATACTGAATTTGTCATTGATGGCGATTACCTCTATGCCAATAGTTTCATCGATTTAGTAAAAATCGATATCGGTGATAAGAATAGTCTACACATCGCTGATCGTCTTCAAAACGTATTTCCATACGATAGCCACCATATGATAGGTCAAAAAGTTGTTCTATACCGACATGACGAAAACAACGGCGTTGTCGTAGATATAATTCCGTTGAGCAGTTCCCCACCAGATAATGAACCTGAGACAAGAACTCCGGGCTTAGAAATAGGCAATTTCGCTATACACGATAAGTCCCTTTATTTTTTACTTGTGGAGGCAATGGCCAACCACCCTCAGAACAATCAACATCTAGACAAAATTTCTATAAGTTCATTTCTTCTTGGTTCTCGGCAAGAAATATTTAGACCTGAAGGTACCAGAATTTCGAATTTGCGTTCTTATGACGAGCACATGGTCTTAGACTTGGACAACGGAGATTCTAAATACATATATTCGGCAGAAGGAAACGCGGATGTATTCGACTTGAATTTTCCAGTACCTTCACTCAAACGTACGCTGCAAGAAGATTATCTTTTTCTCATTAAAGAGGACCCCGACAGCGATCCAATATCTTATATGACCGAAATCTATCGGTATAGTCACCTTCAAACACCGGAATTACTCGGTACTACCTCAGAAATTTTCAATGGCAAAGTGAAAATCATCGCTAATCTACTTTTTCATTGCGGAACAACCGGTCTTAGCAGTTATGACGTATCCTCCTATGACGCCATTGTTCTACGACAAACAATTTCAGAATCGGAATGTCGAGATTTTTGGGTTTACAGAGATAAACTAATTATTAACACCGGAAAAGCAGTTACGACTTTTAAATTGAACGATGATTTTGCTGATATCTCGGGAAGTATTCTGCTCATCGCACCCGAAGCAAGAAATTTTAAGGAGAATTCATTTTACTAGTCACGAAACTGAATGTTTTGCATAACTGTCCCTATCCATATCGATAATCTCTACCGTAACTACCGCGACAGATAGAGACAATTGCACGACACCGTTGAGAATTGCATCAGCTAACGCCTTTCTATTACTCGCATCCCTACCCGACTTGATTCGCGCCTGAATATGAACATATGGCTTGTCTTCCAGCCCATTGGTGAATTGGCAAAAAGGATAGGCGCGTGTCCGCACGTGGCTTTTTTCGAATAGACCACTGTCAGTTACACTTTGGTGTATCGTTCTCAGCAGTTTTGCAACATCGTCTTTTGATAGCGCGGACTCGGTATATTCAGCAATAATGTGTGGCACCTAGACTCCCTCAGTTCTGGTTAGGCTAATTATTTCGCAATGTTTTGCGTATTAAACACAAGTATCGTATCAACGATTTTTCCCTGGTTACAGCGAAAATGTTGTGAAATGAGATTTTCTTTATAGGTGTAAAACACAGTGACCTCATTGTCTTCCGCCACTATCGATAGAATAGAAGCCTCTGGGTCGGCTTCCAAATTACCTTCCAAGGATTCGAGATATGCGGTTCTCGTATCGAATTCGAACAACGGCCCCTTGAGGTGAAAGTTCTCTGACAATAACGTTTCTAGCCCCGCGAGATCGGCGTTGCAAAAACTTTCGATAAACGATTTCGTTAGTGTTCTTGCGTCCAATGTAATACCTACGGAAGAGCGACCGGATACCCCATCCAAGTCCGAGGGACGTGCACGCGTATTTCGGAGTCTCGGCACTTTTTTCCGGGGTATTCAAGACAATGTTCCGAGGACTGGTTTTTACTTTAACTAACCGGCATAAGCAGATCATGCTCAATGAAGAACTCGGTATTAATTTCTTCACCGTCATTGATGTTATAGCTGCGCACACAACCTTGCAGAACTAGAAACCTATTCCTAGCCTGCTCACCCTCTCTAAGCAAGATCGTGCCCTTGGGATATTCTCGTATATCGCTTTGCTCATGGATGATCTGAATTTCATCGTCTGAAAAAGTCGTAAACTGCGACAGAAATTGAACGAGTTGGTCGGTTGACTTTGGCATGGCGATCAGATATTAGCTTATAAGTGAAAAACGGAACAATACAGCAGCATATGCCTATTTATCCGCATACTTGTCGTTGAAGACAAACCATTCTTTTGAATTACAATGTCTGCACACCAATTTTAAATACCAACGCTCCGAGTGGTGAAAATGTAGTGTAACTTGATGCTTCCATTGACGCCGTCAACATAAAGTTTTTCAAAAATCGTTTTTTATATCCCGACTCTACGAACGCCGAAACAACGCTGACTGAATCATATACTGTTTGAGTTGAAAAAGCGCAACACGACGACGTACCCAAACTTTTTTCAAATACATCTATACCGGCGCCGTATTTAAGATACCAACCTTCAAACCTATGGTGTATAGATTTGTATAGACGCCAGGACTCCACTGTTCGAAATATGTCATAGCTAGTCGGATTTCCCAATAAGTCAACACTCTCTCCTCTTTTTGCCCAATCGATCGGCGACATGGAACGAAATGACAGACCTAGGGTGACGGAGTTGTTATAACGATATTCTGCTGAAAACGATACTCCCTGCAGGAGAACCTTGGCTTTCTTTAAATCAAGACCGCTAGACAATTCGTAAGCAGGAAAATAGCTACCACCCAGAATAGTTTCTACACCTATTCCGAATTGATTCCGCGATTGTTTTGAATGGAAGGTTTCAATGTCAGGAAAATCAACCAAAGTTATATTTTCGTCTGTGTAGCCATCAAAAATATATTCCGTTTTATGGCCAACGATTGCTCCCCCCACACTACCGAAGAGCGCGCAAAATACTGGTACCAGTGTAAGATTAAAAAGCTTGGTACCGGTGTCTGCATTTCGAAACTCCGGGTCGCTATTGACTAAGGCTCCAAGTGCCAAACATGTCGTTGCACCACCGATAGCTCCGATTCTTGCCCCCTCGGCGTGACTAAATTGAAAAACATCTTCAATATAGTGCCTAGGAATTTCGACTGATTTACCAGTTTCGCGACTAGTCGCGGTGACGCCTTCGGAGTTGAGTTTAGGATCAAATACGTCGACTCGTTGATCATCAGTTAATGTAACAGTGGCTTGACCAAGCAATTGAAGTTGATCTCCAGGTCTGAGAATTTGCGTTATTCCACATCCGGAGGATAAGACAACTAACAAACCGACTACAATTAGGACTGGTAATTTTCTTTTCATATTCTTGCGCTTTTCTTATTTTAAATCTACTTCTAAACCCTAGGTGGGTTCACTGCTTTTTATACAAAGGAAATATGCTTTGCAAAATGAAGACTGGTTTTCTGCATACCCTCACGCTCGTAAAAACGATGAGCCTCTATTCGTTGAACTCCAGAATCCAAATGAAATTGTATACACCCGTTTTGCTTCGCATAGTCTGCCAGCCAATCTAACAAGACTTTGCCATAACCCTTCGAGCGATCGCTTTCCAAAGTCACCAAATCTTCGACATAGAGATATTGTTTCCAGGCTAGACTTTCACCCACACGGAAGCCGGTAACCGCGACAGGACTGCCAGAAACTTCCAAGTATGCCAGCATAAAGCCGCGTTGTTGTAGCGCGCGAATCTTGGCGACAAACTCCAACTCCACTAAATCAGGGCGTAGTTCTTTCATCACTGGGAAACAGGCGAGTATTTCGGAATCGGTAGCTGCCAGCCTTATGTTCACACTAAACCTTTTTCTACATTTTTCGTTAGATAGGGCTTGCTACTCTATGTTAATTATTCAGTATTTTCAATTCCCCTAAGGGAATACTTTGTACGATTTTATCTCCTCCAGCGCATCATTATCACCATCCACCCCCAGCTCCACAAAAAATCCTTCCGGGAAAGATCCTGGATGTCGCGATAGATGGTGCGTTCGGAGACTTCTAATTCATCGGCAATCGCACGCGCGGTGATCGCGCGATCATGGCGTAGCAATTGTACTATCTGGAAAAGTCTATCCGCGCGGCGCATATTTAGACCTTTAAAACCTCAGTTCCAGCGCCTTGCATAAAAACTCCATATACGTCGATGCCTCCTGAAAACTATCGACAACACGAGATTTGAAATCCTTGGCACACACAGCCTTGTCAGAAATATTGCTAATCGCAATGAAATCCTTGCGCTTGAGGTCTTCGATTAAGGGATGCTCTTTATCAAATCCACGCGGCGGGTTCTTTAATGCTTCACCGGACATCTTATATTTTTTGTTAAATCCCTTATCCGTTTTTGCCCGTTTCCATTTATCCGGTTTTTCTACAATCGCATCACGAATCTTACCCAGGCTAGGCGCGTCTGGTCGCCAAATGCCAACGCCGAGAAAACATTCACCAGGTTCGATATGCACATAGTATCCAGGCGCATGTACGTCTTTGCCGCGCTCGTGTCGAAACTGAATGCCGACATTGGTTTTATACGGGCGCTTGTCTTTACCAAAACGTACATCACGATGTACGCGCATTAAAGAGCCCCCCACTTTCTTAGGTATCGCAAAAAAGTGGGGAGATATAAAACCCAGCTCGGTGGCAATATCATCGATAAAGCGCAAGGCTGGTGTACGCGTAAGCTTCCCCAAAAAGTAGACAAGTCAAAAGTAGAGAATTCTGGCAAACTAGACCCAGGAGGCTCTAATGAAGAAGTCAAAATTTACAGAAACACAAATTGTATCG